>DBVZ01000065.1:10642-23796 GCA_002308255.1 Lachnospiraceae bacterium UBA1251
GGTTCGGAAGCGGGCGACATCGATTACAAGGATGCCGCGAAGCTCCGCAGATATGTTTCGGAGAGAGGAAAGATCCTTCCGAGACGTATCACCGGCAACTGCGCAAAGCATCAGCGCGCGCTGACGGTTGCGGTGAAGAGAGCAAGACATCTTGCGATCATGCCGTACGTTCAGGACTGAGAAATGAAACGGAACACTGCCGTGTCCAGGGATGGCGCGGCAGTGTTTTTTATGGTATACTTCTCCTATGAAAAAAGAAACGCTGTTTAAAGGCAAATATAATATTTATTTCTCGTGGCCGGCCATACTGAGCGTCCTGTGGACAGCAGCCGTGATCTGGCTTTTTTTCGTTAGCCGGAAAGCGGGGGCAATCGCGCTGGTATTTCTTCTCGCCTATGTTGCCGCGGCTGTGTTCCTGTACCGGTACGGACGGAAAAATATCGCTTATGAGATGATCAACTTCGCGGCGTGCTATGACCGCATGGAAAAGGATCTTCTCATGGATTTTGCGCTGCCGTTCGCGTTTCTCGACAAAGAGGGATTCGTTCTCTGGGTGAATGACGCGTTTTCGGAGCAGATCAGTCCGGAGAATGCGGTGGGAAAGAACATTTCCAGGATCATTCCCGAACTCGTGAGGAGTGAACTCCCCCGGAAAGAGAACCGGACAGAACTCGCATTTTCCTATCACGACAGCAACTACCGGGCGGCCATGCAGAAAGCGGATGTCCGGCAGCTTGCGGAAGGTCAGAAGCTCGTGGAAACGGATGAGGAGGATTATCTCATCGCGCTCTATCTCTTTGATGAGAGCGAACTCCACCGTCAGTACCGGATCAACGAGGAAAACAAGATCGTTGTCGGCATCATCGCGATCGATAACTACGACGAGGCGCTGGAGAGCGTCGAGGAGGTCCGCAGATCTCTTCTTCTTGCCCTGATCGACCGGCGGGTCACCAAGTATTTTGCGGAGTTTGACGGTGTCCTTCGAAAGGTGGACCGGGAACACTATTTCTTCATTGTCAGAAAAACAAAATATGAAGAGATGAAAGAAGGCAGATTCAGCCTTCTTGAAGATGTCAAGGATGTCAAGATCGGCAATGAGATGTCGATCACACTCTCCATGGGGCTCGGACTCAATCAGGGCTCTTTCACAAAGGATTCCGAAGCGGCGCAGGCGGCGATCGACATGGCGCTTGCAAGAGGCGGCGACCAGATCATCATCCGTGACAACGAAAAAGTGACTTTCTTCGGCGGACGGACCGGCGCGGTGGAAAAATACACGCGCGTCAAGGCGAGGGTCAAAGCGCATGCGCTCCGGGAGATCATCAGCACAAAGGAACGCGTCGTGATCATGGGACACAAGATCACGGACGTGGATGCGCTGGGAGCGGGATTCGGCATTTACCGGGCTGCGAAGACACTCGGAAAGCCTGCATTTATCCTGATTGACAGGAGCTCCCGGTCGATTCAGCCGATCATTACGGAACTCGCCGGCAGGACCGAGTATGAAACAGAGCTGTTCATCGACAGGAACCGCGCGAAAGAACTTGTTGACCAGGATACGGTCCTTGTGGTCGTCGATACCAACCGGCCGAGCTATACGGAATGCAGGGAGCTGCTAGACAAAACGGAAGCGATCGTCGTGCTAGACCATCACCGGCAGGGCGAAGAAGTGATCAAGAATGCGCGGCTTTCCTACATTGAACCCTATGCCTCTTCCGCCTGTGAAATGGCTTCCGAGATTCTGCAGTATTTCGACGAGGAAGTGAAGCTGAAAAGCTTTGAAGCGGACTGCATGTATGCCGGCATGGTGGTGGATACGAACAATTTCAATATGCGGACCGGCGTGCGCACATTTGAAGCTGCAGCTTATCTCCGAAGGAACGGGGCGGACATGACGCGTGTGCGCAAGATGTTCCGGGAAGACCGGCAGGATTATGTCGCCAAAGCAAAGACGATCTCCGAGGCGGAACTCTTTATGGATGCCTTCGCGATCTCGATCTGCCCGTCGGAAGGGCTCAGCTCGCCGACCATCATCTGCGCACAGGCGGCCAATGAACTGCTCGGGATCATAGGCGTCAAGGCTTCTTTTGTCCTCACGGAGTACAACGAACTCGTCTATGTCAGCGCGCGGGCGATCGATGAGGTCAACGTGCAGCTGATCATGGAGCGGCTCGGCGGCGGCGGACATATCAATATGGCCGGCACACAGTTTGAGGGACTCTCGGTCGAGGAGGTCAGGGATCTGATCAAGAAAACGATCCGGGAAATGACGGAGGAAGGAGATATATAATGAAAGTACTTCTGCTCGCGGATGTGAAAGGAAAAGGAAAAAAGGGTGAACTGATCACTGTCGCGGACGCATACGGGAGAAACGTGCTGATCGCGAAAGGACTCGGTGTGGAGGCAAATGCCGCCAATCTGAATGACTATAAACTGAAAAAACAGAACCAGGAGAAAGTGGCGGCGGAAAACCTTGCCAACGCGAAAAAACTGGCTTCTGAGATCGAAGGCAAAAAGATCCTGATCCCGATCAAGGTCGGGGAAGGCGGACGCGCGTTCGGATCGGTCTCCACAAAGGAGATCGCGGAAGAGGCGAAAAAACAGCTGGGTCTTTCCGTGGATAAGAAAAAGATCGTGCTGCCGACGCCGATCAAGGAGCTCGGAAAATTTGAAGTGCCGCTCAAACTTCATCCGGAAGTGACGGCAAAGCTTGCCGTCGAGGTCACGGAGCGTAAATAAACATGGATGAAACACTGATCAAACGGATCCCTCCCCATGATACCGATGCCGAAAAAGCGGTGATCGGGGCGATGCTGATGAGCCGTACCGCGGTCGTGACGGCGGTGGAGACGCTGCGCCCCGAAGACTTTTACGGGCAGCAGTACGGGGTCATCTTTGACGCGATGCGGGAGATGTATGATGAGAACCGGCCGATCGATGTCATCACACTGAACGCGAAGCTGAAAGAGAAAAACCTGTCTCCGGAGCTGTCCGGACCCGATGTCATCCGGGAGATCGTGACAGCCGTACAGACGTCGGCAAATGTCGCCTCTTACGCGCAGATCGTCCGTGAAAAAGCGATCCTGCGCAGGCTCATCCGGACGGCGCAGGATATTGAAAATGACTGTTTCCTGGAAGTGAAGACCACGGATACGATCCTCGACGAGACGGAAAAAAATATTTTCAGCGTCATGCAGCAGAAGCCCGTGGAGGATTATAAGAGCGCACGAGAGATCGTCCTCGATACGCTCGAGAAGATTGAGAACGCTTCCAAGTCGCACAGCCACATCACGGGACTGTCGACCGGTTTTATCGATCTTGATTATAAAACGGCGGGATTTCAGAATTCCGATCTCATCCTTCTTGCGGCGCGTCCCTCCATGGGAAAAACGGCGCTTGCCCTGAATATCCTGACCCGGCTGGCTGTTGTGCAGCATGTGCCGGCGGCGATGTTCTCTCTTGAGATGTCCAAAGAACAGCTCATGAACCGTATCCTCGCGCAGGAATCCCATGTGGATTCCCAGAATATCCGCACGGGCCAGCTGCGGGACGAGGAATGGATGAAGCTTGTAGAAGCCGCGGGGACCGTCAGCGAGTCCACCATGATCATCGACGATACACCGGGCATCACGATCTCCGAACTTCGTTCCAAGGCGAGAAAATATAAGCTGGATCACGACATCCGGATCATTTTTATCGATTACCTGCAGCTCATGGCCGGCAACGGAAGGACCGACAACCGCCAGCAGGAGATCTCCGATATCTCCCGCGCGCTGAAAGGGCTCGCGAGAGAGCTGAATATTCCGATCGTCGCGCTCTCGCAGCTCAACCGTTCCGTGGAGCAGAGGGAGGACCACCGGCCGATGCTTTCGGATCTGCGTGAATCCGGCGCGATCGAGCAGGACGCGGACGTCGTGATGTTCATCTACCGCGACGAGTACTACCACAAAGATTCCGAAGAAAAGGGGATCGCGGAGGTGATCGTCGCCAAACAGAGAAACGGCGCGATCGGCACCGTCAAGCTGGTGTGGCTGCCGCAGTTCACCAAGTTCGCAAATATGAATACGGAACAGAAAAACGAAAGAAGAAACGGATGAGCGGCTGCTCATCCGTTTCTTCTTCCGCCAAAATCAGATGGAATACTATTCTTTTCCGTTCCAGCAGTACGTGCAAAGCCTGCACGGATCCACTCCCACTGCCTCGATCATATCGTCAAGCCGGTTGTAATGCAGCGTCGTAAAGTTCAGCTCCCGGCGGATCTCCTCAAGCATAGCCGCATATTCCGGGGAATCCGGATCCGTATACTTCCCGATCTTTTCTTCGGGGATATCCGAGGTGCCTTCCAGCCGCTTCATCATTCTGCGGGCGATCAGCTCCATTTCCGAAGTGGACCGCGAAAAGCTCAGATATTTGCAGCCGTACACGATCGGCGGACAGGCCGGCCGGACGTGGCATTCTTTCGCTCCGTTCGCGAACAGGAATTCCGTCTTATCGTTCAGCTGGGTGCCCCGGACGATGGAATCATCGATGAGGATGAGCCGTTTGCCCTCTACCATATCCGGGATCGGGATCAGCTTCATGCGCGCGATAAAATCCCGTTTGCTCTGGACGGTCGGCATGAAAGAGCGGGGCCACGTCGGGGTATATTTGATGAAGGGCCGGTTGTACGGAATGCCCGATGTGTTGGAATACCCGATCGCGTGCGCGATGCCCGAATCGGGAATGCCGGCAACGGAGTCTGCGGAGACCGTTCCGCGCGCTATATCGCGCCTTGCAAGGGCGGCGCCGCAGTTGTTCCTCATTTTTTCGACGCTGATGCCTTCATAGGATGTGGGCGGATATCCGTAATAGATCCACAGGAAGGTGCAGATGCGCATTTTGGTCTGTGCGGGATATACGGTCC
Source organism: Lachnospiraceae bacterium UBA1251 (assembly GCA_002308255.1). Lineage (GTDB taxonomy): Bacteria > Bacillota > Clostridia > Lachnospirales > Lachnospiraceae > Chordicoccus. The sequence continues at coordinate 15,546 of DBVZ01000065.1, forward strand.
GGATCCCGTCCGCCGTCATAAAGATCACTTCTCCGGGGCCGAGTTCCCGCACCGTCTCATATCCGAGATTCAGATAGGAAAAGCTTTCAAAGCATGCGCACCAGGAATCTTCCTTCCGCCCGACGGCGATCGGGGTGCGGCCGAGAAGATCGCGTGCCGCGTAGATCCCTTTCGGCGTCATGAGAAGAAGGGAGAGGGAGCCTCGGACCGTTTCCTGCGCGAAGCGGATCCCTTCCTCCAGGGTGTCTGCCTGATTGATGAGGGCGGCGGTCAGTTCGGTCGGGTTGATCTCTCCCCCGCTCATCTCCAGAAAATGGCTGTGTCCTTTATCAAATACCTGCCTGACAAGCTCGTCCGCATTGTTGATCTTGCCGACGGTAGTGATGGCGAATGTGCCGTGATGCGAGCGGATCACGATCGGCTGCGGTTCGAAGTCCGAAATGCTTCCGATGCCGAGCGTTCCTTCCATTTCCTGCATATCTCTGTCGAACTTGGTCCGGAAAGGGGAATTTTCAATGTTGTGAATGGCGCGGTTAAAACCCTTCTTGCCGTAGACGGCCATACCGGCCCGCCTTGTGCCCAGGTGCGAATGATAATCCGTTCCGAAAAACAGGTCGAATGTACAGTCCTCTTTCGACGCTACTCCGAAAAAACCTCCCATGATGCCTCCTTTCGCGGTGATGAGCATACCGGTCTCTCTACGTTTTTAAATACTAACAAAAAAACAGTGTTCTGAAAAGAGGCTAAAATGTTACCAAATTCTTAAAAAAGTTGCAAAAATATTAAGAATGCGCTAATATGTAAAAGAATATGGGGTTTTTTATCTTTTTATAAGGGGAATTGTAATTCAGAAAGGATAATATCATGCGCTTTACGAGACGATCCAAATGGCTGCTCTGTACCCTGCTCGCACTCGTGCTGTGGATCACACCGGTTGCGGCACTGGCGTCCGAACAGACGGAACCCGCAGAGCAGTCTGCCGCGCAGGAAAGCGGACCGAAAGAGGAAACGGACGTTTCCTCACAGCCGGCGGATACTGAAAGCGGTGAGGAGTCCGGTACGACGGATCCTGCGGATGCCGCACAGGAAGAAGAGAGCCGTCCTCAAGAGGGCGATGAACAGAGTACGGAAGAAGTGCCGCAGGAAGACAGCGCTGCGGATGAAACGGCCGGAACCGATGAGAGCAGCCCGGCGGAAGAAAGCATTTCCGCTGAGGAAACGCCTGTGCCGGAAGTGACGCCGGAAGTTTCTCCCGTGCCGACGGAAACGCCTGTACCGACGGAAACGCCTGTACCGACGGAAACACCCGTACCGACGGCTGCCCCGGAGCCGGCTCTGCTCACTCCGATGGACAGTCTTACGGATGCGAAGCTTGAGGACGGTATTTACACGATCTATACCGCGGTTTCCGGTACCCGGGTGCTGGACATTCAGGGTGCGTCCCAGGTCAACGGCGGGCAGGCGCAGATCTACACCGACAATGACACAATGGCGCAGCAGTTCTTCGTCAGAAGCCTCGGATCGGGACTGTATTCCATCGAGAATTTAAGCTCCGGCCTTATGCTGGACGTGAGCGGCGCCAAAAAGACGAACGGCACCAAGATCCAGCAGTATAAGAGCAATAATACCAATGCACAGAAATGGTATATCCTGAATTCGGTGAAAGACGGGTACTGCGTGATCGCGTCCGCGCTCGACAAGACGATGGTCCTCGACGTGACGGGCGGAAAAGACGCAAATTCCGTCAAAGTCCAGCTCTATAAAGGCGATGACACGACAAAACAGCAGTGGAAATTCCGACTTCGCAATCCTGCCGTGAAAGTCGCGGACGGTGCTTATACGATCGCATCCGCTGCGGACAGCAGCAAAGTGATTGACGTCAAATCCGCCAGCAAGGCGAATGCCGCCAATGTGCAGCTCTATGCCTCGAACGGGACGAACGCTCAGAAATTCTGGTTCGAGTCGGTCGGAGACGGCTGGTATGAGATCACCAGTATCTGTTCCGGCCGCGCACTCGACGTCAAGAGCGCGTCCAGAGAAGAGGGAACGAACGTACAGCAGTACACGCCGAATCATACGAATGCCCAGAAATGGCGCATTTTTGAAGGGGCGAATAATACTTTCCTCATTTACTCGGGCGTCGGCGGCCGTGTGCTCACCGTAAACGGTTCCACCGCGAACACGACCAATGTTCAGATCGGTCTGTATACGAGAAGCAAATATCAGAGATTTACCCTGCAGAAGACAACGGGAAGCAAGACGACGGTGGCATCGGCAGCTGCTTCACTGACTTCCGCAGCTCCCGTGGCCAAGGCGGAAGGCCTTTATACCATCCGTTCCCTCGTCGGCGGACTGACCGTGCTTGACGTGAACGGAGCAAGTCAGGCGAACGCCGCGAATGTGCAGATCTATCAGTCGAACAACACCAACGCCCAGAAATGGTATCTCGTCAGGCACGGCGACTGGTATCAGATCATTTCCGGCGTTTCCGGAAAAGCGCTGGATGTCAAGAGCGCAGGAACGGCTGACGGAACCAACGTTCAGCAGTACACAAAAAATAATACGAATGCCCAGGACTGGAAATTCGTACCGACCGGCGACAGCGACGGCAGTGTCTATATCGTGAGCCGGCTCGGGAAATATCTGGATGTCAAGTCGGGAAATCCGGCGAATAAGACGAATGTCCAGATCTATACCGGCAACAAAACAAAAGCCCAGAAGTTCATTCTGACATCGACGTCGCTCTCGAACGGATGGGCTTCGGAGGCGAACGGCACCCGGATCTACCTGGTGAACGGGAAAAAGACGACAGGATGGAACCGGATCGGCGACTATAACTATTACTTTAAATCGGACGGTTCGCTGGCGGTCAGTACCGTTATTGACGGATTCGCGATCGGAGCCGACGGCCGGCGCACGGGAGTGCGGATCTCTACAAGATCAAAAACACTGTATCATTCGAAGACGATCCTTTCACTGCTGAAAAATGCAATGGTTCCCTGCGGACGCGTACTTTACGTCTGGGCAGGCGGACATGAGGATATTATTGCAGACGGTTATGCAGGGTATCCGAGCTTCTGGGATGAGTTCTATCTTGCCCACGCGACGGATGATTATGACCGCCATGACTACGAGTGGAAGACGAAAGCCGGCCTGGACTGCTCCGGCTATGCAGGATGGGTTGTTTACAATACGCTTCACAGCAAAAGCGGAGAGGAATATCTTGGGTTCTCGACTTCCGAGATCAAGAGCGCTTACTTGAAAAAAGGATATGCGGATCCGGATTATGTTACTTATAAAGCGGCAACGACCACAACAATGCCGGGCAAGGTATATCCGGGCGATCTGTGCATCATGGCAGGTCACGTCATGATCTGCCTGGGCCAGTGCGCCGACGGGTCCGCGGTCTTTGTGCACAGCGCGCCTTCGGACGGAGACGGCGGCGGGGTCCAGATCAGCGGCACGAAGAAGCCGGTCAAGAACAGCGAAGGCAAGATCGAGTGGAAGAGCGATTCCCAGGCCGTGGCGCTCGCGCAGAAATATATGTCTAAGTATTTCCCGGAATGGCCGTATGGTACGAGAGCGGCACTGGGCTCGGAATACATGAAGTTCGCCTATGGACGGATCCACTGGAAGTCAGGCGTTCTCTCCGATCCGGAAGGAATTTCGAAGATGTCCGCCGATCAGGTCTTGAAAAAACTGCTCGGCTCCGTATAATCGGATACATCGGGGAGACAGACGATAAAGAAGGTGATCACTTGAAGAAGAGAATCCTACAGTGTCTTATGATCGCGGCGGTCATGCTGCTTTTTGCCGCGTGCGGCGCCAATGATCCGGAAGCAAAACGCTATGCGATGCTGACCGGAGAGGGCGGTACGGGAAGCGACGCCTTGACGGAACAGGTCTGGGCGGGGCTTGGCGCGGCGGCAGCCGAGAAACCGTGTGTCGCGACGGTGTATACACCGGAGGAAAACACGGAGGCTGCATTTAAAGAGCAGCTTAAGACAGCGAAAAAAGACGGTGCGAAACTGGTGTTCTGTGCAGGGGAACCGATGCGGGAGACGCTCATTGCCGGTCAGAAAGCCAACAAAAAGCTGCATTTTGTCCTGATCGAAGACGATACTTCCCAGTCCGTGCTTAAAACCGCGAAGGCGCAGGAGGACGGGAAAGAGGAAGAGGAAGAGATCTATAAGAATACGCATTTCGCCAATGTCGCGCCGCAGGACGCGGGATACCTGATCGGCTACGCGCTCGTCATGAACGGGAATACAAGGCTCGGATTCATGGGCGGGGAAGAGACGGTCGACACCGCCTACGCGTGCGGACTGATCCAGGGCGCGGAACGGGCGGCGTCCGACAAAGCGCTGTCGGCGGGAACCGTCACGATCCGCATCACTTTTACGGGTGATGTACAGATGAGTCCGGCGAAGATGGATCTGGCGATGCAGTGGTACGATGACGGCACCGAAGTGATCTACGCGCCGCAGAAAGGCGTGCGGAAATCTGTGGTCGCCGCTGCGGAACTGTCGGAAAACGGCCGGGTGGCCGCTTCCGGAACGGAAGATGCCTCCGCGGAGTCCGCGAGGATCCTTCTCAGCGCGAAAATGGACTATGCCGCCGTCGTGAAGAAGATCGCCGCCGATTTTGAAAATGATTCCTTTGCCGGAGGCGAGAGAACCACATACGGAGTTCTGGACGGCTGCGTGTCGCTTGCGGCGGATTATTCTTCCCTGACCGGGTTTTCGGATACCAGTTATTCGCTGCTTCTCAGCAATCTGAGCAGCGGTCAGGCCAGGATCGGACGGACGGAACAGATCACGAGCCAGATCATTTCCATAAATATGGAATAAAGGAATTCTTAAAATAATAAAAAACCAGACCCGCAGAAACTTTTCGGCAGGCCTGGTTTTTAAAATGCCATTGACGGATCACGGGAATTATGTATAATCAACGCTGTACGCCCCGCGCGCAAGACAGCGGGAGAAAGATTCAGGGAATTACGATTGAGTAAAGATAACGGGAAAACTAAAAAAAGAGGGCTTCGCATGCTCCTGTTTCTGATCATTCTGATCACGGCAGGAACAGTCGGATGCTTTATTGTTCTGCGGATGAAAGCTGCGCAGAACCCTCCGGCGGAAATGCCGGCAGAGGAGTCTGCTGAAAACAGAAAGGATCCCGGTCCGGAACCGTCTCCGGCAGAAAAAGCAGGAGAAAAGAGCGGGGAAACGAAAGGAGCAGACCCGGCACAGGAACAGAAAGAAAAAGACGCCGCCGAGAAGGCGGAAGCCGATAAATGGAAACAGGATTCTTTCGCCTCCGGTGCGGAAACGGCGGATCCGGAAAAACTGGCGAAAGACACCGAGATTCCCGAAGAGATCAGGGCATTCGTCGCCAAATATCCGGAAGCGGCGGAATTTGCCGCCAATTACGCGGAATATGCGGATCAGCATCTGCCGGTCGACATCTCTACGGAAGTGGCGGCAGACGGACTGCCGATGTTTCTGCAGTGGGACCCGCGCTGGGGGTATGAAACGTACGGCGGCGGATTCATGGGCGTGCGCGGCTGCGGCCCGACCTGCCTCTCCATGGTCCTCAGCGGACTGACAGGCCATACGGAATGGAATCCTTTCCGGACAGCGCAGTATGCGGACGAAAACGGGTATTATCTTGAAAATGTCGGCACGGAATGGGGGCTGATGCAGAAAGGCGCGGCCGATCTCGGTCTGACGGTCTCGGAAGTCAGCGCCTCCGGGAAGGGGATCGAAGAAGCGCTGAACAGAGGAGAACCGGTGATCTGCGCGATGGGCCCGGGAGACTTTACGTATTCGGGACATTTCATCGTGCTGTGCTCTATTGACGGGCAAGGGGCGATCACGATCCACGACCCCAACAGCCGTATCAATTCGGAACGTACCTGGACCGCGGAGGAACTGGTGCCGCAGATAAAGGCGCTCTGGTCGTACCGCGTGGAAGTACCGGAAGCGGAGACGGAAGAAGTACCGCCGGAGGAGTCGGAAAACGCATGATGAAACAGCTGCTCTATACAATCATCCGTCTGATCTCGGCCGCCCACGAGTGGTTCCTGACTCTGAATGACGAGCATGCCCTGTTCCTCAGCGACAAACAGCTTCATTTTCTTGTGATCGGGCTGATCGGGATGGCGCTGGTCCTCGTACTGCATCCGCTGTTCACGCTTCTTGCGAAGACGGACCATGTCCTGGTGATCACCTGGCTGTACGTATTTACGGTGATCATAGTTCTGACATTTGCGATCGAGATCGGAGAGCGGGCTTCCGGGAACGGAACCATGGAATTTGCCGACATCGCCTTCGGCGTGGTCGGGTTTATGGTCATGTTCCTTTTCTTTGCCGTGATCCGGGGCATTTTCAGATTCATTATTGATATTTTCAAAAGAGACTGAGGCCCGGCAGGAGGATATGAGCACAGATAATTCTTCCCGCATAAAAGAGAAAACAGGTATTTCCGCCGTCCTGAACGCCAATGCAGGCGTCAGCATCACGACCCCGCATTCGCGGATCTGGGTCGACGCGCTGCATGATGAACATGAAGAGACATTCTCGGACGTGACTCCCGGAATCTGGCAGAAAATGAAAAAACATCCGGGTTTTGTCAATCCGGATGTGATCGTATTTACGCACCTGCACGGGGATCATTTCAGCCGGCGTCTTACGGAAGAGGCAATGCGCCTGTATCCCTGCGCAAAAGTGATCCTGCCCTCCGGAACAGAAACATTCCGCCGGTTTGAGATCGGCGGAGACGAACTGTACTGTATCCGCACACTGCATGAGGGACGCGCCTTTACGGAGGAACTGCATGAAGCTGTCGTCATCGGGAGCGGTGAGAAGAGGATCCTGCTGGCCGGGGACATGCGCATTGATGAGAAAACTGCGGAGAAACTGATTCGGGACATGGAAGAGAATGTTTCGGGACCGGAAGAGGACGGGAGGCTCTTTGATGCGGTCTTCGCTCCGTTCCCCTGGTTGACGACCACGAGAGGCAGAAGGGTCATGAAGGAGATCCTGAGGCCGGAACGCGTGATCCTTTACCATATCCCGTTTGCGGAGGATGACAGGTTCGGATACCGGGACGCTGTCCGGAAGATGCTGTGCGGACCGGAGAGAGAGAAAGAGGGCCTGCCCGCAGACGCGTTGATGGAGCCGTTCTCGGAGACGGAATTATAAATAAACTGCAGATAATGCACAGATTGGTATATAAAAGGGCAATATTCAAAATATTGCATAAAAATGCGGTTGACAAATTATGAAAAATGGGGTATAAACTTTCTAAACCGTTGAAGAAGAGTGAGTAGGTCATGTCACTGTCCTCACAGAGAGCCGCAGGCGGTGGAATTGCGGCAGGAGATACAGGATCGAATGGACTTCCGAGGGCGACCAGAAAACCGGGTCCGGCAAGTATGGAAGACGGAGCGGCTCTCCGTGATCAAAGCACTGCATATGACGGTATGCATGAGAGGACGCGCAGGAGTGCGTCAAGCCGGGTGGCACCGCAGGATTTTGTATGATCAGGATCCTGTCCCAGCATTTTTGCAGGGACAGGATCTTTTCTTTTGTCCGAAAAAGGAAAGCTCCTGACCCGCGCAAAGAAACACGGCGAGGCGGCAGGGATGCCGCGAAAACCGCCCTGAGAAGCGGGCGGAACAGGAAAAGCCCGGAAAAAGAACGAAACCCGTCCGGGCAGGAAATGAAAGGAGCATTACCATGAAACACGAAAACAACATCCCGTACAAGATCTATCTCGAAGAATCAGAGATGCCGAAATGCTGGTATAACGTCAGGTCAGACATGAAGAATAAACCGGCTCCGCTTCTTAACCCGGGAACCCTTCAGCCGATGACTGCCGAGGAACTTGGCGGCGTCTTCTGCGCGGATCTTGTAGCGCAGGAGCTGGATAACGATACTCCCTATTTCGAGATTCCGGAACAGATCCGCGATTTCTATAAGATGTACCGTCCTTCTCCGGTCGTCCGCGCTTACTGTCTTGAAGAAAAGCTGCAGACGCCCGCGAAGATCTATTATAAATTTGAGGGAAACAACACATCCGGTTCCCACAAGCTGAATTCCGCCATTGCGCAGGCTTATTACGCGAAGAAACAGGGGCTGAAAGGCGTTACGACCGAGACCGGCGCGGGACAGTGGGGCACGGCTCTGTCCATGGCATGCGCGTATCTCGGTCTTGACTGCAAAGTATATATGGTCAAGGTCTCCTACGA
>DBVZ01000094.1:0-963 GCA_002308255.1 Lachnospiraceae bacterium UBA1251
CTGCGAAAAAGGCAGAAAAAAAGATAAAAAGAAGGAGAAAAAAATTATGCGGAAACGGAAGAGCATTGCACTGCTGCTTGCTTTGGCGATGACAGTATCCATGTTCGCAGGATGCGCGGCAAACCCTGTACAGGACGAGAGTGAAGAGGCATCGGAAAATGTCGCGGAAGAGTCGGAAGAGGAGCTGATCACCCCCATCCCGACGCAGACACCGGAGGTTACGGAAATCATTACTCCGGAGCCGGTGCCGCAGGAAGATATTCCGGCCGGAATGGCTAAGAGCATTCTGACAGGGGAATATGTGGACGAGGCGATCGGAAAGAGACGCCCGGTGGCATTTATGGTCGACAACGTTTCCGGAGCATTTCCGCATTACGGAAATTCGCAGGCCAGCGTATACATCGAAGCACCCGTGGAAGCGGAGCTGACGCGTGAATGCCTTATTTTCGAAAATTACGACGATCTGGACAGGATCGGATCTCTCCGCAGCTGCCGCGACTATTTCCTTTCCTATGCACACGGCTTTGACTCGATTTTCTGCCATTACGGACAGGCGGCGTACGCCCTCGTCTATCTGGAAAATGACAAAACCGACAATATCAGCGGACTGAAAGGATACGCCGGGAACTTCTTCTACCGCAGCAGCGATCTGAAAGCTCCCCACAACGCGCACACGAGCGGCAAAGGGATCAACGACGCGATCGAATATCTCGGCTACAGAAAGACCATTAAGGAAGGTTTCGTGCCGACGTTCAAATTCAAATGGGTAGGCGAGAAGGCCGATGTCTCGAACGGGATGGAAGCCGCCTATGCATCCGCCGGTTATCCGTCCAGCAAATCCTATTTCGAGTACAATCCGGAAGACGGACTGTATTACCGTTTCCAGTACGGCGGACCGGAGATCGACGGCATGAACGGCGAACAGATCAAGGTCAAGAACCTGATCTTTGAATTTGAGAACGC
>DBVZ01000094.1:968-2360 GCA_002308255.1 Lachnospiraceae bacterium UBA1251
CAGTACGTTCACTTCAATACGGTCGGCAGCGGCAAGGGCATCTACTGCACGGACGGCAAAGCCGTCAATATCACGTGGCAGAGAAATGATTACTACGAACCGGCCAAATATTTCCTCGAAGACGGTACAGAGCTCGAGATGACGCCCGGCAAGACATTTGTCAATCTTGTCAAAAACAAGCACATCGCAAACTGCGTGATCGGCGCGTCCAAAGACGAAGCGGTCTGTGCGGTGAGCGATACCGTTCGTCAGGAACTTGAAAATGAGAACGCCGAATGGGAATCCTGGTTCAAAGAACATGAACAGGAGCTGCGCGACGAGCTCGACGCGGATCACTTCGATTCGCTGCAGGCGCACGGCGGCATCTCCAAATGCCAGTAAAAAAAGGAAAGCAACCATACGGCCGCTGTACGTATCTGTACAGCGGTCGTGTGCGCCGCATATGAAAACGGGGTCATCAATGGGCAAAAAAGAAATTCGTTCTGCCATTATTCGAAAAAGAAAAGAACTGACACAGGAGGAGATCCTGACTCGGACCGGAAAAATACTGCGGAGCCTTTGTGCGCTTCCGCAGTATCTTGATGCTGACGTGATTTACACATTTGTCGGGTGCAAGGGGGAAGTCGCGACGACGCTCCTCATCGACAAGGCGGTTCAGGACGGGAAAAAGGTCGCTGTTCCGAAATGCATCGGGGAAGAAATGGTGTTTTTCTACATTGACAGCCCGGACGAACTGCGGCCCGGCATGATGGACATTCCCGAGCCGGAACCGTCGGAAGAGAGACGCGCAGAGGAAGAAAAGGCACTGATGATCATGCCCGGCCTTGCATTTTCCAGGGACGGCGGACGCGTCGGGTTCGGAGGGGGATTCTATGACAGGTTCCTCGCGAAGCATCCGGATCTCGTCAAGGTCGCAGTGGCCTTCTCGTGGCAGATCCTGGAGAGCGTGCCGACCGACGAATATGATATTCCGGTGCCGGTGATCGTCACGGACGAGGAGATCATTTATGTGTAAGAACGGATTTTCGGCCTCAAAAGCCATACGTTTTTTCTGTGCCGTTTTTCTGATCCTGCTGCTGGCATTGCCCTCTGCGGGTTGCGGCAGCCGTCCGGCACCGGCGGAAGTATCCTCACAGACGGAAATATCCTCACAGACGGAAATGTCCTCTCCGGAGGAAGTTTCCTCACAGGCGGAATCCGCTTCCGGGGAGGAACTCTCCCTGATCGAAACAGAGAGCCTGCCCGAAGAGGAACCGGAGAACGGGGATGAAGGCCCGGAATCGCTTCCTGAGGCTTCTCAGAACTCCTCTGAAGAGGCTGTGGGCGAACAGGAGGAGAATGAGTCCTCTTCGGTGCAGGAAAGCCCCGGAGGGCTTCTCACGGCTCCTATGG
>DBVZ01000094.1:2400-2781 GCA_002308255.1 Lachnospiraceae bacterium UBA1251
GCTTATCTGAACGAATTCGGTCATCTTCCCGGTAATTACATCACAAAGCGCGAAGCCGAAGATCTCGGCTGGGTCTCCTCCGAGGGGAATCTATGGGATGTCGCGCCGGGAAAAAGCATCGGAGGCAGCCGGTTCGGAAATTACGAAAAACTGCTTCCGGAAAAAAAAGGAAGAAAGTATTATGAGTGCGATATCGATTTTGACGGGACCTACCGCGGACCGAAACGCATCATTTACTCAAATGANNGGACTCATTTTTTACACGGAAGACCACTATAAGACTTTTGAGCAGCTGTATTAGACGGAGAATGCCATGAAAACTGTTTCGATCGACCTTTTGCCTTCCAGGAACCGGGAAGAGCTGCACGCGTATCTGGCGGA
>DBVZ01000092.1 GCA_002308255.1 Lachnospiraceae bacterium UBA1251
GATCAGATTGGATATCGGTTTTTCGTCTTCTACAATAAGAATTCGTATCAATTCGTTTCCCCCTGCCGTGCGGGACGGGCTCCCCGCCCTCCCGCTTTCTCTTCCGCCGCGTCATGTCGGACCCGATCATGCATCACCGCGGCATCGGAACGGCATCACGATTCCTGTTTATTTTCCGCTAACCGTCACCCCGTCGAACGCGATATACGGAACGACCGAGCTTCCGTTTTCCTGAACTTCCCTGCTGACGGCGCGAAGCTTATGCAGCATCTCGTAGAGATTGGCGCTCACCATCGTCTCGGACAGCGCTTTTGTGATCTTCCCGTTTTCGATCAGGAAGCTGTTCTTGGCGACCCCGGAAAACTCCCCGTTCGCGGTCGGCTGCCCGCCGGAGAACCGGCCGATGACAATGCCCTGCTTAACGCCCGCGATGATCTCCGCAAGCGGCGTCTCCCCCGCCTCGCAGACAATGGACGCGGTCGTGTTGCCGCTGCGTTTCTTTCCGGTCTTGTTCGCCCCGTACTGACTGAGGACAAAGCTCTTCAGAATGCCATCCCGGATAACGTCGAAGTCCTCCGCCGGATATCCCTCCGGCGTATACCTCGCCCCGCAGATGATCCGGGGGTCATTCGGCGCAAGCGAGAAGGAAAAGTCCGGGGATGCCACCGCCTCGCCGATCCTGTCTTTCCACGCACCGGTCCCCTCAATGAGCGCCCGGTCGGAAATGAACTGGCTGAGAATCGTGTCAAACACGACTTCCCTGAGACATTCCGGCGTAAATACCACCGTCCCCGTAAATTTTCCCTCCATCGGTTCCGGACGGGACTGCGCCTCGGTGTCCGTGAGTTCTTTCTCGGTCATCGCGCACTCGATGAACGGTTTATCCAGATTGTCCACTCTTCCCGAGGATCCGTATGTGTGGGAACCCGTCTCCCCCTCCTTCGCGGAGTAGCCGACGTAAAATTCATAGGCGCCGTATACGGTCTCATAGCACGTGCCGAAAGAATTGCAGTAGATGCTCTTCCCGGATTCATGATCTGTGATCATCTGGTCAATGACGAGCTTCGGGAACCGCTCCCGGATCGTCTCAAGAAGTTCTTTCGTCCTTCCGAAAAGCTTTTCGGTATCGCATTCCGGGCATCCCTTCACAAAGCTCTCTTTTGTACCGCTTTGGTCGATCTCCCAGGCTTCATCCGGCGCAGCGCTCTCCGCCGCTGCCGCTGCATCCGCGACGGCTGTCCGGATGGATTCCTCATCAAAGCGGTTGACCGCCACCGCTCCCTGTTTCCTGTCTTTGATCAGTGTTACCGAAACGCTTTCGTCAAACAGCGTCCGCATCAGGGAAAATTCTCCCCCGTCCACATTAAATTCTTTTGTTTTGCTCTCCCGTACGCTGCACTGCGCCGCTTCCGCTCCCGCTTCTTTTGCGTACGCCAGCACCTTCCGGGCTATCTCTCTCAATCTTTCCATTATGATCGCTCCTGTTTTTTCTTCTCGAAAATACCGTCGTTCCGCCTTTCTTTAGCCGGCGGTCCCCTGTCAGCGGCCTCCGATGGTAATGCGGCAGCGCAGCGCCGGGCCTCCCATGCCGACCGGCATGAGCTGCTTCTTGCCGCAGAAGCCGGAACTGGACCAGACCATCTCGTCGCTGACCATGTCCACAGTCTTCAGCATTTCAAAGGCAACGCCGGAGACCGTCGTGTCGAGCAGGGCTTTTCCGAGTTTTCCGTTTTTGATCTCATAGCCCATGCTGACGCCGAACATAAATTCGCCGGTCGTGTCGGCCTCTCCGTTCGTCGAGCTGATCAGATAGTATCCGTCGTCGATCGAGGCGATCATATCCTCCATCTTATCCGTGCCCGGATGGACCGCCGTATTTCTCATCCGGATCAGAGGTTCGTCCGAGAAAAGGAATCCCCTGGCGTTCCCGGCCGGTTCCATGCCGAAATGCTGCGCCGTCTCGCGGCTGTTCATATAGCCGGTGAGGATCCCGTCTTTGATCAGAGTGACATCCCTGGCCTTCGTCCCCTCGTCGTCCGCGAACACGGGAAGAGGCGCCCTCTTTCCGAACGCCGTATGCGCAAAGTCCGTCATCGTGACGAGATCGCTGGCGACCCGTTTCCCGAGCAGTTTTCCCGCGACGCTGCCGCCCAGCACGATATCCGCCTCGACCGTGTGTCCGACGGCTTCGTGCGCGAGCATTCCCGTCATCATGCCTCCGAGGATAACGGTCTTCTCTCCTGCCTGCGCGTAAACGCCTTCTCTTTTGCGCATGACTTTTTCATAAAGATCGTCTATGGCAGGATAAAGCTCTGCGGGATCCCGGAAGTTTACGCCGAAGGTCCCCTCGCCGCCGGGCGCCTCAAAGAGCTCCACCGGCTGTCCCTCCTTCGTTTCCGCGCTCAATATAAGGTAAACATACGAGCGGGGGATCAGGGTATGCGCATCGACGCCGTCCGAAGTCACGAGATGTTTTTCCATGGAATCCTCAAAAGCGACGACCGTGCGGCTTACGAGATTTTTGCAGTTCTTTTCTATATAGGCGTCCAGTTCGCGTATAAAATCGATATACAGCTTCTGTCCCGCATTATCGATCTCCCCGCAGGAAACGACGCTCTCATACGGCATAGCCGGCAGCGGGGCTTTCCCTTTCGCGACATGCCGGTCCATAAAGGCGGCATTTTCCGACGCCGCCCGCAGCACGGCTTCCGCCGCGTCCCCGGACAGTTCCGCCATGGATGAGAATCCGTAGGTCCCGTTCTTATAGACCCGTGCGGAGACACCGGAGATATCCGTTCTTGTATTGGCGACAAGATTTCCCTGTACGCTCGTCACACGCCGGGTGCGCGAATTCTGCGCCCTCAGCTCCGTATGCGCGCCGGGAAGAAAGAGTTTCTTTTTGGGGGTAATGATATCTGTGATCATTCCTTCATATCCTCCTCTTAAAAATACCTGACAGATCCATATTACCATATCATCGCGTGTGATGGGATGTTTCTTTCCTTCTGTTTTTCTTCCGTGCGTCATTTTCCTTTTTCGCTCTGCGCTCTTTACAAAGATGCCGGATTGCCGGATAATGACGCTGTAGACCCTGTTTCGTCCGTCCCGTGTGGACAAATATCCGGCCGGCCGTTTTTTCACCCGCCGGGGCGCCGGAAACCTGTCTTCCCGGAGTATAAAAAAGGATCAGAAAATGGATAATAAAGTTCTTTCAATGGTCAGAAACCATCAGCGGCCCTTCGGGACCTTCGTCGAACTCGGCGGAGCCAGCGTGATCGAAGCGCTCGGCATGACCGGTCTCGATTATGTTATCATCGACAACGAGCACGGCCCCTTCGATGTGGAATCCTCCGAGGAATGCATCCGCGCCTGCGAACATTCCGGCCTTACGCCGTTCTGCCGCGTCCGCGAGGTCTCCCGCCCCGCTGTCATGAAGCTGCTCGACGTAGGCGCCCGCGGCCTGATCGTCCCGTATATCGAAAGGATCGAACAGGTCAGGGAGCTGATCGAATACGCGAAATATCCTCCCGTCGGCAAGCGCGGTTTCTGCGGTTCCAAGAAGGACCGCTGGGGATACGCTTTCCCGGGGACCGAGCCGATGGAAGCACAGTTCGAATACTGGAACCGGGAGACGCTCCTGATCCCGCAGTGCGAGACCGTCGGAGCTCTGGAACAGATCGAGGAAATCACCGCTCTTGACGGCGTCGACGGCATTTTTGTCGGACCTTTCGATCTGTCGATCTCCATGGGGATCCCCGGACAGTTCCAAAACCCGGATTTCACCGCGGCTCTTAACAGGATCCTTGCTGCCTGTAAATCTGCCGGAAAGTTCTCGATGGTCTTCACTGGAAACCGTGAATGGATCAACGATTACTACGAAATGGGCTACGACATCGTCACCTGGGGCATGGACACCGTCGTCCTCATCGACGGCTTCCGTGATCTGGTGAACGGCATCGCAAGGTGATGCCTCCTCCGGCGCCGCAGTTAAAAGAATATACAAAAAACGCTCTCCGCGGAATCCCGTGATCCCGGACGGAGAGCGTTTTTCTGCACACAGATACTGTCCGGAATAAGACGCCCCGCTCAAAGGAACAGGCCGCTCATCCCATTCTTCTCATCAGTGGAACAGACCCTTGATCAAATTCCAGATCTTCACAAAAAATCCGAGGATCCCGTTTAAGTCGGATTCGGAGATCCCGTACTGGGAGAGGTCGATCCCCTGATTTTTCAGTTCCTCGTATACATTTCCGGCCTGTCTTGTCAGTGCCTCGACGTCGAGATCCAGCTTGGAGATCCGGATCATCAGGTTGATGATGGTCTGCCGCTCCTCTTCGGTCAGCGTGATCTCCATCTTCACGGAAAGCTCATCGATCACTTTGCCGATCTTCTCCTCATCGGTCAGATCCTGTTCAGCCACGATCTTCTTTGCCGCCGCGATCAGTTCCGCCGCTTTTTTCGGGTCCTCGATCGTTTCTGCCAGCTGGCTCGTGACAACGATCTCATCTGTCGACACGTCGATATTTTCGGGGCTGATATGGATCCCCTCCTGCTCCCCGTACGCCTTGATCGCGCCTACGAGCGCCGCAGTCCCGGAGAGGCTGAACGGTCCCGCAACGATGACTTCGGCATTTTCAAGGCCGGCTGTGGCGAGCGCATTTTCATACATCGATTCCGTACAGTAGGAAATATTGTGCGTGACGACATGAATTCCCGTGCCCTTGGCCGTTTTGGTCACCTTGCAGGAGGAAAGAGCCCTCGTTCCGATCACGTCTTTCGGAAGATAGCTGTCCAGATACTCATGTTCCTCCGCATTCGTGACGGTAATGACTTTGTTCTTTGCAAGCGTCTCCTCCGTAAGACCGAGCCCCTCGAGGACCACGGCTCTTTCGGAAGCGCTGAGGTCGGCGCCGAGCGCGACCACGCAGTCGGTGCTGTCCGCCCTGACGCTCATCGCCGCGAGGCTGATCATGACGACAGCGAGGACCGCAGCCGTAAGCCTCTTTGCGATCCTTCTTTTATCTTTTCCGTTATTTTGTGCTGTATTCATTGTTTTCTGCATTTCTAAACTCTCCTTAATACCCTTTATTTCTCCCCCGATCAGACGATTGTATCATGCCTGTCAAATCAAAACGGCATCAGAAACAAAATATTTCTTTACCGTCAGTGTTTTAGTTTAAACAATAATTGTGACCAAATCATGAAGAGAAAAACAAAAAGCAGCGGTCCGGCGGCTTATTGACATCTTTTTTTAATCGTCCTATAATCTCAGCAGCAGTATATAATTGAATATCAGAATCGTAATTCTGGGGGAACTCTTCGGAGCTGAGAAGACGGAACGTCTGACCCTTTGAACCTGATCCGGGCAGTGCCGGCGTAGGGAAGTAATTCGATCTGCTCAATGAACAGTCAAAAGAAGCTTTCTTGCGTGTGTCCGGGAAAGCTTCTTTTTTATTTTGTACATTCAGATGATATACTGCTTATTCCAAACGATTCTTATTATAAGGAAAGGAGAAAAATCATGGCACAGGAATCATGCAGCTGCAGCTGCTCGAGAGAAGATCTTCCCTGGGAAGGACGCGGGACCGATCTTCCGATCGCGGGATGCCGGTTTACGCTCTACCCGATGACCGACCGTTACATCGAGATCATCCTCGGCGCGCTGGAAAAGACAGACACATCCTATGTCTGGAGCGAGACGGACGCCCTGTCCACGGTCTACCGAGGCCGTCTGGATTATGTGGCGGACGCTGTGAAGGCGCTTTTTATCAACGCTTACGAACCGGGCGTTCATATGGCTTTAGAAGGTCAGTACTCCAAAGGCTGCCCGGGCGATATCTCCGGCGACAGCATGCTGGACAAAACGGGAGCGGCTCCCAATGAGAGCAGTTACGAGGGAAAGCATTTTCCGGTCAACTGCAAGCTGGCCCTCTATCCGATGGGCACCGGCAATTACGTCGACGATATCGCGAAAGTATGGTATATGGCGCAGGACAAAGGACTGAATCCGACGACGATCCATTACGCTACCAGAATCGGCGGGGATGTACAGGATGTCTTTGATTATCTGAAAGAAGTCTGCGCGCTGATGGATGCTTCCGAGACCGTTTCCCATTATATACTTCACTTCACCGTCAACTGCAACAGTCCTACAAAGGAGGAATAAATAATGGCTGCACAAAACAAAGGCTGGAAATTAAAAGACGTTCTTATGATCGCCATCTGCTCCGTTCTTTTCGGCGTCCTTCTCCTCGGCGCGACTTACGCCGGCGGCATACTCTACGGCATTCTGGCTCCCGCGGGAATGGGCTCCCTCGGTTATGAGCCTTTCTACGGCATTTACTTCATGCCGGCGGCATTTGCCGTCTATATCATGCGCAAGCCCGGGACCGGCCTCGTCACGGAGATCATCGCCGCTGTCATCGAATGCCTCCTCGGCAATTATTTCGGCCCGATCGTCATCCTTTCCGGCGTCGTGCAGGGACTCGGCATCGAGCTTCCCATTGCACTCAGAGGCTATAAAGACTTCCGTCGTCCGGTCATGATCATTTCCGCGGTGGTCTGCTCCGTCCTGACCCTGATCTACAATCTGTTCGTCAGCGGTTACAACATGATCGCCGTTCCGGTCCTCGCCCTCATGCTGGTGGTCCGCATCATCAGCGCCATCGTTTTCTGCGCGATCATCACACCCCTCCTTTGCGACCGTCTCGCAAAGGCCGGCGTTCTCCGCGGATACGCGGTCTCCGAAGGCGCCGACGCGTCCTTTGAAGAATAAACAAAAAAACAGGGAGCGTGCCGTTTCGGCCGCTCCCTTCTGCTCCCGGAGAAATGACACATGCTTCCTGAAAATACCCCCGAACGAAATAAAGACACAAACGCAGCCGAAATGAAGGACGTCGTTTTCCGCTACTTCGAAAAAGGAAAGCGCAATATCCTGGATCACACGGATCTCACGGTCCGCGAGGGTTCCATCACCGTCCTC
>DBVZ01000055.1:0-5611 GCA_002308255.1 Lachnospiraceae bacterium UBA1251
GGCTATGGGCAGAACCCGCAGACCGGTTACGGACAGAACCCGCAGACCGGTTACGGGCAGAATCCCCGGTCCGGCTACAGACAGGCTGCCGGAAAAGAGAAGCCTGCTAAAGGAAAAGGCGGCGGGAAAAAGATCGGCCTCATTATCGCAGCGATCGCCGCCGTTCTCGCGCTCGGCGCCGTTGCGGCATTTGCGCTGCCGGGGCCGAAGAACCTCATCATGCGCACCTTCTCTTCTCCCGAAAAATACTATCGCTATATAGAAGGCAAAGCCGTAAAGGAAGCTTCGGACGCTGCCGCCGCGTCTTATGAGAACCTTCTGCGTTCCAACCTCAATCTTGAAGACCGCGGTGCCGACTATCAGATCGAAGCGGCACTGTCCGACAGCGCGAAAGACTTTGCCGCCCAGTATCTGCAGCACATCGGCGCAGCCCAGACGGATCTCGGCTGGCTGAGCTCCATAAGTCTTTCGGGACGGCTGGATGCCAAAAACGGAAAGACTTTCCTCAATACGGAAGCCCTGCTGAACGGCACGAAGGTCCTCAGCGGAAATATCATCACCGACCCGGGAAACAATGCCGTTTACGCACAGGTGCCGGAACTGTCGCCCGACTATATCGCCTCCGACACAGGCTCGCTCGGGATCAGCTATAACCATTTATCCGCCGCTCAGATGACGGCAATATTCCGGTCTTTCTACAACGCATGTCCGAATGAGGAAACCGCAGAAAAGCTTCTCAACAAATATCTCGGCGTCGTTGTCGAAAATCTCGATCAGGTCGAAAAAAGCACCAAACGCCTGTCCGCCGGCAATGTCTCCGTCAACTACACGGCGCTCGATGTCACGGTCAACACAGCAGCCGCCGCAAAGATTCTGAACGCGGCAGCGGATCTTATGGAAAGTGACGACGAACTCCGCGTGATCGTGAACGACCTCTCCAAGACCGCCGGCCAGGCGTCTTCGGCAAAATGGTACGACCTGCTCATTCAGCAGATCCGTCAGGCCGCCCAGCAGACCGCTTCCTCCCCGATCACAGATTCCCTTCTCATGACCGTCTTTGTCGACAACAGCGGAGAGATCCGCGGAAGAATCATTTCGTTCGGCGGAAAGGAACTGATCCGGCTGGCGGTTCCGAAGAAAGGAGATTCGGTCGGCGTCGATCTTGAGATCCTCTCGGACAGCGGCAGCGTGATCGTCTACGGAGACGGCACAGAGAGCAAAGACACGTTAAGCGGCACGTTCGGCGTCAGCTTCGGCAGATCCGGCGAGAACTACGAACTGTTTAAAGTCGGCGTGACCGGGCTGGATCTCAAAACGTCAAAGAAAGGTTACATAAACGGGAAATGCAGCATCTCTCCCGGAAAAGATTTCATAATCGCCTCTACCGAATTCGGCAGCAGCGCGGTTGTCTCCGGACTGCTCGCAGGACTCTCCCTGGATCTTGACGTCACCTCTTCCGAAAACAAGAACAGCGCTGTCATCGGCATCAGTCTCAACGGAAACAGTATGGGCACGGTCACCGTGAGCGCGGAGACCGGCAGCGCGGGCGAAGTTCAGATGATCAGTTCCGCTAAAACGCCGGAACGGTACGCGCAGGATCTGAACGCCTCCGGCCTTTCGGAGATCATCCGTTCTCTCCAGAACGCCGGCGTTCCTTCCGCGTATACCGACCTGCTCCAGCAGTACATTGACTACTATCTGTAAAGGTTCATGGATCCTTATATCCGAATTGAAGGCATAAAAAAGAATTACGGAAAAAGAAACATCTTAAACGGGGTCAGCCTCACGGCGGACCCCGGCATGTGTGTCGGCATCCTCGGAAGCAACGGCTGCGGCAAATCGACGCTGCTTTCGATCCTCGCGGGAGAACTGCGTGCGGATGCCGGCTCTTTTTATGTCCGCGGCACCGATCTTCTGACTGACCCGCTGCTCCGCAGGGAGATCATCGGCTACGCGCCGCAGGGCACACCTCTGATCGCGGAGCTGACAGCCTATGAAAACCTTCGTCTGTGGTACGATAAAGAACTGCTTTCCTCTTCTCTTGAGGATGGACCTCTCTCCCTTCTGGGTATTCCCGGATTTCTCAAAACGCCGGTCCGCAAAATGTCCGGCGGCATGAAGAAGAGGCTGTCCATCGGCTGCGCCATTGCCGGTGATCCGAAGATCCTCCTTCTCGACGAACCGGGAGCAGCTCTCGATCTTCTGTGCAAAGAAGCGATGGAGAACTATTTCTCGTCTTTTCTTTCCGGGGGCGGAACCATTTTTCTTGTCACCCATGATGTGCAGGAACTGCGCCTGTGCACGGGCAGCTGTATTCTAAAGAACGGTCAGCTCACCCCTTTTACATTTGACGGAGATGTCCGGAAACTGACGGAGGCTCTCAAGCCATGAGAGGAAGCGCGTCCGGCCTTCTGACCTATTTCCGCCTGCAGGGTAAAAGGATCCTGCGGCTCCTTCCTGCTATTCTCCTTGTGACAGCCGTCCTGGCCGGTGCCGTGCTTCTTGTCGGCCGCTCTTTTTTCCTGAGCGACGCCGGAAGCGACTCCCGCAAAAGCGTCCGGATCGGAATCGTCGGCGATTATGACGATCCCATGCTCTCTCTGGCTCTCACGGCCCTGAAAAATCTCGACACTTCCCGCTTCGCCGTTTCCCTTGAACCAATGGAGGAAAATGCCGCCGTCTCGAACCTGCGGCAGGGAAAGCTGCAGGCTTATATCGTCATTCCGGAAGGGTTTTACGACTCCGTCAATTATTACCGGAATGACGTGCAGATCACCTATGTCTCCACGGACGGTGCCGTCGGCATCGGCACGGTCATGATCAATGAGATCGCGCAGGCTGTGGGCGCCCTTCTTCTTGAGAGCGAAAATGCTGTTTTCGGAATGCAGTCCTATGCGTCCGATCATTTTTCGGACCGGTTCACCCCGCAGGAGATCAGCGATCTCGGCGTTCAGATGACAATGCGGTACGGTTCCGCTGTTTTCAGCCGGGACGCTCTGTTCCGGATACATGAAACCGGTCTTGCGGATTCTCTTTCTTTCCGGGGATATTATATCTGTGCCTTCATTCTGCTCTTTCTCCTGCTCTCGGCGATCCCGTTCAGCCCGCTGCACGCGGACAGGGACGATTCCCTGTTCCGGCTGCTCCGCCTTAGGGGAATCTCCCCTCTTGCACAGGTTTTTGCCGAATACCTGGCGTTTGCGTTTACCGTTCTTCTTTTCATGCTGCCCGCTCTGGCCGCCGGAGGTCTTCTGATCGGCGCGGCCGGACTGTCTGTCCCGGAATTCGGCGCCTCGGCTGTCCGGGAAATGCTCTCTCTCTTTCCCGCCTGTGTTTTCGCGGTTCTGACGGTATGCGGCTTTCAGTTCCTGCTCTACGAGGTCTTCTCCGGAGCGGTCCCGGGGATTCTGATCCAGGTCCTTACCGCGCTCTCCGCCGCCTATATAACGGGCTGTTTCTACCCGGCGGGCTATTTCCCGGAGAGAATGCAGGCCGCCGCGGAGTTTCTTCCAGCAGGCACGGCGAGGATCCTTCTTGAGAACAGACTCCTCGGCATTTCCGGCGGAAAGGCGGTGCTCCGGGCTCTCCTGTGGACCCTTCTGTGCCTCCTTCTCGCTGCCCTGACACGCAGGATCAGAATGAAAGCGGCCTCCGGCCTCCTCTTTCGGGATGAAAGGAGGTCGGAAGGATGAAGATCTGGCTGACAAGACTTTTTCTGACGAACAAACGGCTTTTCAGGACGTACAGTTTTCTCGTCCTTCTTCTTATGATCCCCCTGACAGCCGTTTCTCTTTCCTTTATCAGTACTGCCGATAAAGGGGTCGTCACGATCGCGGTTTCCGCGAAAGACGGAGAAGAGTCTTCGCAGAAGGGAACCGATCCGGCGGTTGGGGATGTCCTGAAAAGATTAAAAGAACATACTTCCATCATTCGTTTTCTCGAAAAGCAAAGCGCCGAAGAAGCCATTCGTGCGGCTGCGCGCGGGCAGGCGGATGCCGCATGGGTCTTTTCTCCGGATTATAATGCCGCTCTTGCTTTGTCCGCGGAAGGAAGACCGCAGATCATTGCCGAAGTCTACACGAAAGAAGACACCGTTTTCATGCGGCTGGCCCGCGAAAAACTGTTCGCAGCGGTCTACCCCGATCTTTCCCGCCGGATCTTCCGGTCTTTTATTGCCGGAACAATGGGAGAGATCCCGGACGATGATTTCCTGAAATATTATTCGTTGGAAGCCTCGGAAAAGAGCCTTGTCCGTTTTTCCTTCACAGACAGCGTTTTTCAGCCGGAGGCTGCCGTACGCGGCGACTACCTTCTGTTTCCCGTGCGCGGGCTTCTTTCGGTCCTGATCTTTGCAGCAGGGATCGCCGCCGCCGTTTTCTATGCGCAGGACGAAAAAAACGGCTGTTTCACCTGGCTCTCCGGAACCGGAAAGCACAGCATGCTGCTTTGCTATACCGGGTCCGCGGTCTTCTGGACCGGGGCATTTTCCCTCCTCGCCCTGAAACTGACGGGAACGTCTGTCTCCGCTCTTTACGAGCTGCTGCTCATGCTCCTGTACGGGGTCTCCGTAACGGCTCTGTGCGGCATCCTTTTGAAAATACTCCGGAAAGCGGAATATCTCACGATCCTTCTTCCGGCCGCCATTCTGCTGATTCTCGCGCTCTGCCCCGTATTCCTGAATTTCAGGACTTTCCGCGTCTTCTCGCGGCTTCTGCCGGCCTTTCACTATCTGCATGCCGTCGGGAGCGCCGGCTATGCCCGCAGTCTGCTTCTGACCGCCGTCGGATACGCATTTGCGGATCTTGCTGCAGCGTGGCTGCTGTCGAAGCTCCACATCCTCTCCGGGCGGAAAATATGATGCACATTCGAAATTGCCTGTGCTATAATTTTTACAGTATTCCAGAATAACCGCTTTTCATTTTTCTTTAAGGAGAAAAGTTGTGTCAGATCTGAACAATAATGTACGCGATACCGTTTTCTGCACACAATGCGGGAGCAAGAACAGAAACGGCGCAAAATTCTGCATTTACTGCGGAAGCCCCCTCCATTATCTGGAACCGGCTCCGGCCCCGGCCTTTGAACCTGCTCCTTCCTTTGAACCGGCTCCGGAACCCGCTCCGGCTCCCGTTTTTGAACCGGAACCCGCTCAGGTTCCGGAAGCACCGCCGGCAGAAACGGAAGAAGTTCCGGCAGCAGGATCTCCCGTTTACCGCTCTCCGATCGAGGACACCGTTTACGAATCTCCGATCCATGAATCTCCGTTTTACGAATCGCCCTATTACGGCTCTCCGTACTACGGCTCTCCCTCCCGTGACTCCGAGGAAGAAGAGTATGCAGCAGCGGAAGAACCTGTTCCGGAAGAGGCTGTCCCGGCACAGGAAGCGGCTCCGGTTCTTTCGGCGGATGACATTTCCGCCGGCGAGGTCGTTTCGGAGGAAGTTTTCGCAGGAGAAGAGGCGCCGGAAGAATTCGCTGAGGAAGATGTTTTCGCGGAAGAAGCCTCGGCGGAAGAGTTCGCCGCGGAGGATGTTATCACGGAAGACATTCCCCTTGAAGCTGCTCCCGAGGCGGCTCCGGAAGAAACGGCCCCGGATGGGCAGCCGGCACTAAG
>DBVZ01000055.1:5679-10524 GCA_002308255.1 Lachnospiraceae bacterium UBA1251
TACGGACAGGCGCCAAATCCCTACGGGCAGCAGAGTGTTCCCTACGGACAGGCGCAGAATCCTTATGCACAGCCGGGTGCTCCGTACGGACAGACGCCAAATCCCTACGGGCAGCAGGGTGCACCGTATGGGCAGGCTCAGAATCCCTACGGACAGCAGGGCGCTCCCTACGGGCAGGCGCCAAATCCCTACGGACAGCAGGGCGCACCGTATGGACAGGCTCAGAACCCTTACGGCCGGCAGGGCACTCCATACGGACAGGCACAGAATCCTTACGGTCAGCAGGGCGCACCGTATGGGCAGGCTCAGAACCCTTACGGGCAGCAGGGCGCTCCCTACGGACAGCAGCAGGGTGTTCCCGGATTCAATCCGTATGTGCAGGCAAAACCGTCCTACGGACAGCCCGGGAAGTATACTCCTCCGAAAACAGCTTCTTCGGGATCCGGTGCAGCAGCCGGCATAACGCTCGGAAGCATGAAGATCACCGTCGGTTCCGTCGCCGCGATCGTTCTTCTCGCGCTGTCGACCGTTCTGAGTCTTTTTATGGCCTGTGTGGAAGCCGACGTTTATATCGTAAACGGCAATACGAACTTTGTCGGATTCTTCAAGATCGCCAAGTGGCTTAAGGAGCTCGGAAGCTACAGTGACGACGCGAAGATCCTCGCAACACTGCTGTATATTTTTACACTGGTTTTTGTTGCCGCGCTGGTTTTATTTACTGTTCTGGCGATCCTGTCATGGCTCAGAAATAAAAAATCAGGCACGGTGCTGGCTGTCGTGACGGCTGTCGTAAACGTGGTAAAAATGATCTATGTGCTGTTCATTGTCTATCTCGTCAATGAATCCGTCACAAACGGCAGATACGCCGTCATGAAGGGAAAGGGATTTGCCCTTGTCCTTCCGATCCTTCTGATCATCATCGCCATTGTGCTCAAAAAAGTTCTGGACAAAGGCAGCGCGCCGAAGCAGAAGCAGCCTCCGGTCCAGGGATACGGCTACGGCGGTCAATACCCCGGCAGGAAGTAAAGGGAAACAGATATGTCATTTTTCGAAGAATTGGGAAATAAAGTGTCGCAGGCCGGCAGCAAGATCGCGGAAGCGGCCAAAAACTCCACTCAGACGACACAGCTTGAAAATGATATCCGGGGCATGCAGGCGGAAATAGACGGGTGCCTGCATCAGATGGGGTCCATGCTTTATTATGAAAAGAAAAACCCGGATGCCCCGAAACCGGACTATGATCCGATCATTGCCCATATCGACCGGCTCACGAATCAGCTGAACTGGGCAATTCAGGAAAATGACCGGCTTCACGGGATCGTCCGCTGCCCGCAGTGCAGAAATGCCGTAGCAGCCGGAACCCCGTTCTGCCCCAACTGCGGCTCAGCTCTCCCGATGCCGAATGTGCCCCCGCAGGGTTTCCAAAACGGACCGCAGCAGGCTCCCCCGCAGGGCTTTCCTCCCGGGGAGGGCTGAATCTCAGATAAACTGGTTTTTTTCCGCGTCGTAAGCGTAATCGACCGCTGCGAGCTTTTCTTCAAGCCCGCCGCGGTCGATCTGCATTTCTTCACACAAAATATCCAAAGACGGATATTCGTCTCTCAGTTTCGTGTTGATATAACTCAGCAGGATCACCGGATCCTCCGGAAGATTCATCATATCGTTATCCTCTGTTTTTATATGCGCGCTGCAGCGCTTCGATCATCTCCACGATTTTGGCGCGCCGGTCCGGGGCGTTCAGGATCCCGCTGCTTCCGCCGCTTGCGTCTGCGCCGTTCAGAACAGCACGGTAAATGTCTTTCCCGGTGCTGATCCCCGCCGCCTGCAGGATGAAAATGTCCGGGTCAACGGCACGGATCGCCGCATTGGTCGCCTTCATATACTCATCGGAACTGGCTCTTCCCGATCCGATCCCGCTTGTCGGCTCCACGATGATGACGTCCGGATGAAGCTGGGAGACCGCCTCGCACTCCGGCACGGTATCTGCGCACACGACGGTAAGAAGTTCCAGTTCTTTCGCCCGCCTCACGGCGGCCGCCAGCTGTCCGGTCGACACAGGATGTTCCGCATGTCCGAGAACGACGGCGTGTGCGCCCGCGTCTTTAATGCCCTCCGGAAGGATATGTCCCATCCCGCGGCCGGGATTGATCCCGTCCATGTGCTGTGCCGTCAGGATGATCCTTTTTGTCTCCTTTGCGATCATCCTCAGATCCACGTGCTGCGCCGTGAAAATAATATCGATATCATACTTCTCGCCGAGCTCGTCGCAGACTTTTGCCAGCGCGAGCGACTCTTCTCCGTAAATGTACGCTTTGGGATTGACAATCAGAAAGGGGGCTCTTATCGTGCGTTTCATAGTTCACTCTCCTATTACTGTGATCCGGCATTTCCTGGTTCTTTCTCTCGTGCGGTCAAAATCGACAAAGTAGACGTAGCCGGTCGTCCCTGCGCCGAGTTTCCCGTCAGTAACATCAAGCACCTCACTGGAACCGATGACGGTTGCCTTAAGATGCGCGTCCCCGTTCCAGAGCGCCGTGCGGTCTCCGCCCGGCAGATAGCTTTCCGCGTCCGGCCAGGACGCGACGGCTTCATAGTGTTTTTCTCCCGGATACCGGTACATTCCGTCCCTGATCTGATCCGGAATGATCGTTCCCAGCACGTGATTCAGATCTTCCTGCAGATATTCGTCTCCGTCCTCATTATAATCATGGACGAACTCCTCAAAGAAGACCGCACAGGTCGTATGAGGAGAGATCACGGCACAGATCCCGTTCCGAATCCCGCTCTTTTCGATCGCATCCTTCACCTGCGGCGTGATATTCACATAAGTCGGCGTTCCGCCGTGCGATTTCAGCTCTATGATTTCCTTGTACACTGCCATTTTTGTCCCGTCCCCTGTTTCCGGCGGAAAATACTGTCGATCTCATCGACCGTATCCGCAAATACGATCTTTTCTCTGCTCTCTTCGGAAAGGAATCCCTCTTCCGTCATCTGATCATAGAACGCGGCGAGCTTATCGTAATACCCGTCCTTATTGTACAGAATACAGGGCTTGTCATGTTTGCCGAGGGAGGCCATGACAATGACTTCCGAGATCTCGTCCAGCGTGCCCGCGCCGCCCGGCAGGGCTATAAACCCGTCGCCCATCTCCATCATTCTGTCGCGGCGCTCCGACATCGTCTGAACGGGAATCGTTTTCGTGATGCCCGGATGCAGGAAACCTCCGTCAATGAAAAACTGCGGTTCTACGCCAATGACGGTTCCGCCGCCTTCCATGACGGTATTTGCCAGTACCCCCATAAGACCGATCTCAGATCCCCCGTAGATCAGTGTGTGGCCGTTTTCGGCGATCCATCTGCCTACTTCTTCCGCCGCCTCCCGGTAACGCGGGTGTCTGCCCTCCCTTGCTCCGAGATATACTGTAATATTCATAAGCAGCTGCTCCGTTTGCTTCCGTGCGGTCCGGTACTTACGGCCGCCTGCCGTTCAGATCTTTTCCAGTTTCACTCTCGCGGAGATCTTCCGCGGCGTCTCCATGCCGTCGAACAGGATCTTGTAGGCAAATGCGTCCGTATCCGCCTCCAGCACTTCCCCCTCGCCGAATACGCTGTGCCGCACCCTCGTGCCGGGCGCCAGCAGGTCCGCGCCCGATGCCATCTCGATCTGCCGGTCGATCATTTCATAATACCGCCGGGATTCCTCGATCAGTCCCGCTTTTGGAGGAATTTCCATGATCAGATGCTGCGGATCGATGTCAAGCAGAAACCTCGACGGGTACCTGGGCGAACCGTCGAAATTCCGGCCTGCCGCCTCGCTCAGAAACAGTCTGTTTTCCGCTCTTGTCACGGCGACAAATGCCAGCCGCCGCTCCTCTTCCATTCCCTCCCTGGTGCGGATCTTTCTCGACGGGAAAATGCCCTCGTTCATGCCGCACAGGAATACATAAGGAAATTCCAGTCCTTTTGCGGCGTGGACCGTCATCAGCTTCACACTGTCCCCGCCCGTATCCGCGTCGGCGTTGGTGAACATGGCGATATGGCGCAGATAGGCGTCCAGTGTCACCTCTTCGCCGCAGGTCCTCTCAAACTCAAATACCGACTGTTTGAGCTCTGCGAGGTTGTCCAGCCGCTCCTGACTGCCCTCCGTGCGGAGCTGCGCCTCGTAACCGCTCTTATCCAGAATATCCGTGAGCACCTCCGAAGCCGCTCTCTGCTCGTACTCCGCCGCAAAGGTTTCGATCAGCTTCACGAACTGGCGGGCTTTTGTCCCCCGGAAGATCTCGTCGTCAAGATGGCGCGTCATGGCCTCATAGAGGCTGCACTGCTCCGAGGCGGCCGTCTTCTCCAGAAACGCCATGCGTCTTTGGCCGACCATCCGGGACGGCACATTGACGATCCTCCGGAAAGACAGATCGTCTTTGTAAGCGATCATCCGGAGATAACAGAGGGCGTCTTTGATCTCCATCCGCCCGAAGAACTGCACGCCGCTGTAGATCGTGTAGGGGATCTCCGCTTTCAGCAGAGCCTCCTCGATGCTTCGCGTCACATAATGCGCCCGGTAGAGAACCGTCATGTCGCGGAAGCGGATGCCGCTCTCTTCCATTTGCTTCACCTGTTTCGCGATCCATTCCGCTTCTTCCGCGGCGGTATTTGCATAATAACAGACCGCCTTCTCTCCGTGCTCCCTCGTCGGAACGAGTTCTTTTCTGATGCGGGCGGTATTTTTGTCGATCAGGGAATTGGCGCAGCCCAGCACTTCCGGCGTGGACCTGTAGTTTTCCAGCATCATGACGGTCTTCGTTCCCGGAAAATGCCTGTCGAAATCAAGCAGAAAACGCACGGATGC
>DBVZ01000055.1:10546-10785 GCA_002308255.1 Lachnospiraceae bacterium UBA1251
CGCCAGGTGTAGATCGTCTGATCCGGATCGCCGACGATGAAAAGGTTATGATGATACCCGCAGAGCACCTCCATGAGTTCATACTGCAGGGTATCGATATCCTGAAACTCATCGATCATGATATATTCGAGGCGCTGCTGCCATTTGAGCCGGATTTCCGGGTTCAGACGGAAGATATAAAGAGAGAACTTGATCAGATCGTTGTAGTCAAGCCCGAAGCATTTTTTCTGCTGGTACAG
>DBVZ01000032.1:0-2103 GCA_002308255.1 Lachnospiraceae bacterium UBA1251
GGGAATATCAGGTCTTTAAGTCCTTCAACCTGATCACGGCGATCCTCGGCGGAACGGCGGGCGTCGGCGTGGCGGTCGTCGCGGATGAATTTGTGCGCGTCTGGGTCGGCGCGGACTGGGTGATCGCGCAGCCGTTTTCGGTGCTTCTCGGCATCGAGGTCTATACGCTGGCGCTCCGGCAGCAGCTCATCAAGTACCGCACGACGATGGGGCTGTTCCAGCAGGCGAAATACAGGCCGGTCGCTTCGATGATCATCAATCTCGTGGTTTCGATCCTGCTTGTAAAGAACTGGGGCATTACCGGCGTTCTGGTCGGCACGGTTACAGCGGACTGGACGACGACGATGTGGTACGACCCGCTCATCATTCATAAATACGGGTTTAAGGGCGTTGTGTCCGCATCGCAGTATTTCCTGCGGCTTGCGACCTATACGGTTCTTACTGCTGCGATCGGCGTCATAGACCGGGTGATCTGCTCACACGTGTTTACCGGATTCGGATGGTTCTCGGTGATCGTTCATGCGGCGATCTGTGCGGTTACCGTTCCGGCGTTTCTTGTGGCGTTCGCGTTCCGGACAACGGAAGGGCAGTATGTGTGGAAGCTGTTCATGAATCAGGTGAAACTGTTCAGGAAGAAGCTGCATCGATGATCAGATAAAAAAACAACCTCAACAGGAGGTTGTTTTTCTTTTACAGCCGGGCCGCGGCCGGCAGGTATTTTTCACGGTTTGCGGGATCTTTCAGGAAGGAAAGGAATGCATCCGTCTGATCCCCGGCAAGGGGTCCGTGCGCGAACTGGTAAATGATCGAGCCCGGATGAATGAGATTGTACTCGATGCAGACAACATTTCCGTCTTCGTCAAGCGTGATGTCCCAGCCGACGAGGTCGAAATAGTGGAGCTGCAGGTGGCCGCGGGTGACGGTTTCCTTAATTTTATCCCAATACGGTACCTGTTTGTCTTCGACGACCGGATCCAGCCGGTTGCCGCTCATCGTAAAGCCCCGGTCGTAAATCCGGCCGTCTTCGCCGATCCCGACGACCTGCACGATCTCTTCCCCGTCCACAAATGCCACGTCGGTAGGACTGCCCTCGATCCCGTAACGGACGCAGGGGCAGAAGAAATACACGTCTTTGCCGTGACGCCAGGTGGTGCACCGGATGATGTTGACCGAGCTCTCGTTGAACTGCCGGAAGAAGGCATGCTGTCTGATCGCGGTCTGGATCAGGAAGTTGCCGGAATTGTTTTCTTCGATGGCATTTCTGAGGTCTTCTTTGGAGGCGATCGTGTATTTTCGGACGCCTTTGCCGCAGTAGCTGCCCATTGCCTGTTTGATGATCAGGGAGTCGTTATTATTTTCGAGAAATGCACTGTAAACGAGTTCGAGGTATTCGTCCGTGATCTCATCGGAAATGTATTCGCCGTCCGGCCCGCAGAAATGGCCGTTTATGCACTGCCCGAACATTTTCGGAAACGGCATCTCCGGGAGATAGCGCTGGAACATGTTCTTGTCGACGTAGGTGCGCATCTTTTCGGGATTGTTGTAATACGGAACGGCGACTCTGTGCGAGATGGAGTCCGGAATGAAGCGCGGATCATGGATGCCGGTCACGTGGTAGAACATGCGGTGATAGTCGTAGTTCAGGATCTTCACGCCGTACTCGGCCCAGAACGCATCGATCTCGTCCTTTTCCTGAGCGGTGAGCGGCGGGCAGTCATGCTTTGCGATGTAGGCATCGGAGATCCCGGCGCTTTTCAGCTGCCTTGTGAGGCCGCTGTTGCGGAGGATGGATTTGCCTGTTTTTTTGAGCTGCTTTTTGATTTTTTTTATGGTTTTGGGCATGGGGGTTCCTTTTGGGGGATACTCGGTTTGATGGCTTGCAATAATAGTAGCTTGCTTGTTTGCCAGTGTCAATAAAGGGATACAATAAGCGCTAACTCATGGCAGCTTCGCTGCCATTTCGTCGCGCGCAGGCGCGCTATAAATCAAAAAAAGAAAACTCCCGAATAAATGCAAGCACTTATTCGGGAATTTTCTTTTTCTGATTTGCATCGCTTATTGTGTTCGCGAAAGCTGCTGACGGGACTCGGACCCGTGACCTCC
>DBVZ01000032.1:2110-3974 GCA_002308255.1 Lachnospiraceae bacterium UBA1251
TGAGGTGCGCTACCGCCTGTGCCACAGCAGCCTGTGCACCGTGATCCTTTCATGAAAACTCATGCAGCGCTGAATCACGCGCTCATGTATTGTATCGTACCTTCACGGGAATTGCAAGAAGTTTTTTTACTTTCTGCTTGGACCGGCGCATCAGCCTTTCAGCGCGTTCTCGATCTCATCCGTATCAATACGGCCGGTCAGGGCGGCTTCGGAAAGCTCTGCCTTGGTAGCGGCGATTTCCGCCATCGGATCTTTCGGAGCGTTGTCAATGAGGCTCGTCAGCGTGTTCTGCGTGACGGTCTCCTGCGGAAGAGCTCCGGTCATGCCGGTGGAGGGACGGGAAACAGATTCCGTGCCGTGGACGGCTGCAGAGATCTCCGAAGCGGATGCGGAAGCGGATTTATGTCCTTTCGGAGCGACAGGACGGGGCGTTCCGCTGTATGCTTTCCGGGACTCCCAGGAGCCGCGGCGTTTGGCTGCCTGTTCCAGCGCGCGCCGTTCGATCTTGCGGTCGCGTTTTCTTTGTTTTGCAGCACGGACGATGCTTCCGATCAGACGCCAGATCAGCATGACGAGGATCGAGGCGACGACGATGATCATCAGGGCCCAGTTCTTTTTAAAGAACGCGTAAACCATAAAGCCGATCGCGGCGAGGGCGTAGATCCAGCGGACGAAATTGGCGAGCTTGTTCCAGAAGATCAGCGCAAACAGGTAGAGAACAAGCGTCACAATAATGAAGATCAGATGTTTTTCGTACAGAACTTCTATATAAGCCGGTATCTGTCCCAGCTCGTGCAAAAAAGCGTTCAGCATGATGATCCTTTCAATAATTTCTTTATTCAAACGTAAAAATATTGTAACATAAGGCCATTTGCGTTGCAATCAATAAATTGGGATGCTAAAATCGGTGTCAAATGAAAAGCAACGGAGAGGGGATTACTATGACAGATACCGTATCCACCAACACAGCAAAGAATTTTATAGATGATCTTATTGAAAAGGATCTCGCAGACGGCGTTTATGATCACGTCATGACGCGCTTCCCGCCCGAGCCGAACGGCTACCTGCACATCGGGCACGCGAAGTCGATCCTTCTTAATTATATGACCGCTCAGAAGTTCAACGGCAAATTCAATCTCAGATTTGACGATACGAATCCGACAAAGGAAAAAACGGAATTCGTGGAGTCCATCGAGGCGGATGTGAGATGGCTCGGGGCGGATTTTGAGGACCGGCTGTACTTCGCATCTGACTATTTTGACGTCATGTATGAGAAGGCAGTGCTTCTTATTAAGAAAGGTCTTGCTTTCGTCTGCGACCTGACGGCGGACGAGATCCGGGAGTACCGCGGTACTCTGAAGGAACCCGGCAAAAACAGTCCGTACCGTGACCGCTCCGTTGAGGAGAATCTGAAGCTCTTCACGGAAATGAAGGAGGGCAGATACGAGGACGGCTCCCGCGTGCTCCGCGCGAAGATCGATATGGCGAGCCCGAATATCAATATGCGGGACCCGGTCATTTACCGGATCGCCCATCTGAATCATCATAACACCGGGGATAAATGGTGCATTTACCCGATGTACGACTTCGCTCATCCGATCGAGGACGCGATCGAGGGCGTCACGCACTCGATCTGCACGCTTGAATTTGAGGACCACCGTCCGCTGTACGACTGGGTCGTGAAGAATACGGACTGGGAAATGCCGCCGCGCCAGATCGAATTCGCGAAAATGTATCTGACCAATGTCGTCACCGGCAAGCGATATATCAAAAAGCTTGTGGAACAGGGCATTGTTGACGGCTGGGACGATCCGCGCCTCGTGACGATCGCCGCGCTGCGCCGCCGCGGATTCACGCCGGAGTC
>DBVZ01000032.1:4095-5927 GCA_002308255.1 Lachnospiraceae bacterium UBA1251
TGCGGATAACAATCTGGAAAATCCGGAGCTCGGAAAGCACGAGATCCCGTTCGGCCGTGAGCTTTATATCGAACGCGATGATTTCATGGAAGTTCCGCCCAGCAAATACAAGAGACTGTATCCGGGCAACGAAGTGCGCCTCATGCACGCCTATTTTGTCAAATGCGTCGGCTTTGAAAAGGACGAGAACGGAAATATCACCGTCGTCCACTGCACCTATGATCCGGAGACAAAGGCCGGTTCCGGCTTCGAGGGACGAAAGGTCAAAGGGACGATCCACTGGGTGCCGGCTCCGGAGGCTGTCCACGCAAAAGTCCGCCTCTATGAAAATCTGATCGACGAATCCAAGGGCGTGTATAACGAGGACGGATCGCTGAATCTCAACCCGAATTCGCTGACGGTGGTTGAAGATGCTGTCATCGAGCCGTGCGTTGCCGGGAGCAAAGCTTACGAGAGCTTCCAGTTCGTCCGCAGCGGTTACTACTGTGTGGATGCCAAAGACTCCGTCTTCGGCGAAAACGGCTGCGCGGCGGAAGGCGGTCTTGTGTTTAACAGGATCGTCGGGATGAAGAGTTCTTTCAAACTGCCGAAATAAGAAAAATGCCGCCGTCCGGCGGCTTTTTTTAATCGAAAGGACCCGGTGAGTCCGGGTGTGAGGAGACAGATATGAGCGAGTACAGAATCGAACACGACTCCATGGGTGAGGTGAAGGTCCCCGCGGACCGCTATTGGGGTGCCCAGACGCAGCGCTCCCACGAGAATTTCCCGATCGGTGTCGGGATCGAGACGATGCCCTCTGAGATCATTCATGCCTTCGGATATCTGAAAAAGGCGGCGGCGCAGGCAAATCATATCCTGAAGCCGGAGAAGATGACAGCGGAAAAGCTTGCTGTCATTGAAAATGCCTGCGACGAAGTCATAAACGGAGCGCTCGGGGAACATTTCCCGCTGGTCGTGTGGCAGACGGGCTCCGGCACGCAGTCCAACATGAATGCAAATGAGGTGATCGCGAACCGCGCAAATATGCTGAACGCCATGAAGAATGCGGAAGATGCCGATGCGGATAACCGCGCGGCTTTCTCCGGTCCCGAAGCACTCGCCGGTATCCCGCGTCTGTGCCATCCGAACGATGACATCAACATGTCTCAATCTTCCAACGACACGTTCCCCACGGCTATGCATATCTCCGCCGTGATCGCGCTGGAAGACAGGCTGATCCCGGCAGCGGAAGAGCTGATCGGGACTTTCCGGCGTCTGGAAGAGGAGAACAAAGGCATTGTCAAATCCGGCAGAACTCATCTGCAGGATGCCGTACCGATCCGCTTTTCGCAGGAGATCAGCGGATGGAGAAGCTCGCTGGAAAAGGATACAGCGCTGATAAAACTCGCCGTGGATCCGCTCCGGGAACTCGCGCTCGGCGGAACGGCTGTCGGGACCGGCCTGAACGCGCCGGCAGGATTTGACGCGGAAGTGGCAGCGAGACTGACAGACCTCACCGGAAAAGAGTTTCGGACAGCGGAGAACAAGTTCCACGCACTGACATCAAAGGACGAGATCGTCTTCGCTCACGGCGCGGTCAAAGCCCTGGCGGCCGATATGATGAAGATCGCAAATGACGTCCGCTGGCTTTCCTCCGGCCCGCGCCTCGGACTCGGCGAGATCCGCATCCCGGAAAATGAGCCCGGGTCCTCCATCATGCCCGGCAAAGTCAACCCGACCCAGTGCGAGCAGGTCACCATGGTTGCGGTCCAGGTCATCGGCAACGACGTCGCTGTCGGCATGGGCGCTTCCCAGGGCAACTTCGAACTGAACGTCTTCATGCCCGTTATGGC
>DBVZ01000104.1 GCA_002308255.1 Lachnospiraceae bacterium UBA1251
GCCACGATCGCCGCTGCCGCTGCCGGCGCCAGCGTCACCCATGTTGACGCGGCACGGGGCATGGTCACCTGGGCGCATGAAAACGCGGCGGTATCGGGACTTTCCGATGCCCCGATCCGCTGGATCGTCGACGACTGCATCAAGTTCGTCAACAGGGAGATCCGCCGGGGAAATCATTACGACGGCATCATCATGGATCCCCCCTCCTACGGAAGGGGGCCGAAAGGCGAGATCTGGAAGCTGGAGGAAGAGATCTATCCGCTTCTTGCCGCATCCGTAAAACTCCTGCAGAAGAAGCCGCTGTTTTTCCTGCTGAACTCCTATACGACCGGGCTGCAGGCCGGCGTCCTGAAATATCTCATCACCAAAGCGCTCGGCGAGCAGGGCTTTTCCGACGCCCTGACCGAAGCCGATGAACTCGGTCTTCCGGTCGACGCTTCCCCGGGACTTGCCCTTCCCTGCGGAGCTTCCGGGAGAGTCACTTTTTCCTGAATTTCAAACGGACCGCCGGCTTACGCAGCCCGGCGGTCCGCTTTCTTTTACCTGCTTCTTTATTCTTTATCCAAGAAACATGTGCTCGATAAGGATCCTCGCCCCGATCAGGATCAGCATGATGCCGCCGACGCGCTCCGAGGAGGCGCGGAAGCGGGTCCCGAACGCATGTCCGATCCAGACGCCCGCGGCGCTGAAAAGAAAAGTCGTGCAGCCGATCACTGCAGCCGCGAAGGCGATATTTACCGCCAGAAAACCGAACGTCACACCGACAGCCAGCGCGTCGATGCTCGTCGCGACGGCAAGCGGGAGCATGGACCTCCAGGCAAAGCCCACATCTGTCTGTTCGTCTCCGCCAAACGACTCCCGGATCATATTGATCCCTATGATGAGAAGAAGGATGAAGGCGATCCAGTGGTCATATTTCTCGATCTGTTTATAGAAACGCGAGCCCGCGAGATAACCGAGCACAGGCATGAGAGCCTGAAAGCCTCCGAAATAGAGTCCCGCTATGACCGCTCCGAGCCAGCTCATTTTTTTCAGACTGATGCCCTTGCACAAAGACACCGCGAACGCGTCCATGGACAGCCCGATCCCGATTACGATAATATCCAGAAAACTCATGGTTACTCCCTTTTACTCAGCCAATATCCGGTATTTCTGCGCCATTCCCCGGGCCGGTTCAGAACACTGCCACTCCCGGGATCAGCTCAACCAGGAAAACCGCAATGCATGCCCCTGCCGCCACAGTCAGGAGGCTTTTATTTTTATAGGAAAGGAACAGCGCGGTAAGGAATCCGGCCGCGGCGGAAACGGGACTGTTCGTCGCATAAAAGACCGCCGGCACCGTCATCGCCCCGAGCGTCACATAGGGAACATAATACAGGAAAGACCGGAGCGTCCGGCTTTTGATCCTGCCCCGGATAAAAGTAAAGGGGATCATGCGGATGAGATAGGTCACCAGCGCCATGACAAGCATGTAGATGTAAATATTTCCGCTCATGCCGTTTCCTCCTTCTCTTCTTCCTCCGGCACCGGGGCGATCAGCGCCATCACGAATCCCACGGCAAGCGTGACCACGATCAGTCTGTAATTGGAGGGGATCAGGTTCAGCCCCGGGCAGTACCGCAGCGCGATGCTTCCTGCCATTGCGGCCAGCACGGCAGCCATCACCGTGCGGCTCTTTTTGGCATCCGGTATGATGATCGCGAGGAACATCCCGTAGATCGCGAGGCCGAGTGCGCTGACGATCCTCGCGGGGAGGATCTGTCCCATTGCGGCGCCGAGCAGCGTCCCGACGGTCCATCCCGGAACGGCGACGGAAATAATGCCGTAAGTATAGAGCGGATCGAGCGGCTTCGGATATAACGCGCTGAGCGCAAATACTTCGTCGCTCAGCCCGTAAGCGATCGTCATCCGTTTTCCGGTCGAAAGCGACGGCTCTACGTTCTGGGAGAGCGACGCGGACATCAGCATGTAGCGGATATTGACTACGAACTGCTGCAGGGCCAGCGTGAGGTAGCTGCCGCCTGCCGCGATAATGTCAAGAGAGGCCAGCTGCCCCGCGGAGGTCAGATTCAGAAGTGACAGAAGAGCCGCCTGCACGGTGGAAATGCCGATGCCCGCGGCCTGTATGCCGAACGCGAACGATACGGCAAAATAACCGAGCGCTACGGGAATGCCGTGGCGCGCGCCTTTCTTCCATATTTGAAAACGTGATGCAGACTTCATTTCAGGAGTTACCTTTATATTTTCAGCCAGTTAAATCCGGGGCGGTCCTTCAAAGCCGGCCGCTTACCGCAGTGCGTTGATTATAGCATATTCCGCCGCCGAAACATAACAATTTCATCAGCTTTCCGAACTTCTATTGCTTCTTTGCCGGAAGAAAGAATATAATTTCATAGGAGGAAAAAATGCATGGACAGCTTTCTCATAGCCTTCAACGCCGTCATCCCGTTCTTTGTCTATATGTTCTACGGCTTTATCATGCGCCGCGCCGGCGTTACGGACGACGCGTTCCTGCGTAAGCTGAATAAAGTCGTCTTTCGTTCTTTCTACCCGATGATCACGTTCTGGAATCTGTACAGCATCGATCCGGACATGAAGTTCCGGCTCTCCTTCGTTCTGTACGGCAGCGGAGTTGTGATCATTGCCATCTGCCTGCTTCTCATGATCGTTCCCCGCTTCGTCAAAGACCGGAAGAAGACCGGCGTCGTCATTCAGGCCATCTACCGCGGGAACTCCCTCATTTACGCCCTGCCGCTCGCCCAGAATATCTACGGGAAAAAAGGAGCGATCCTCGCGACGATGGCGGTCTCGGTCATCATTCCGATCTACAATATTTCCGCTGTGATCATTCTCGAGCATTTCAGCGGAAAGGCTTCCTCGAAGAAAGAACTGGTGAAAGATGTCGCCACAAACCCGCTCCTCATCGGCGCTGCCGCGGGACTCCTTTTCTATTTCCTGAAGATCCGCCTGCCGGAAGGGATGAACAGCGCCATCTCCGCTCTCAACGGTATTGCGACGCCTCTGGCCCTTTTCATCCTCGGAGGAACGCTGCGGTTCTCTCAGATCGGAAAAAACCGGCGCTATCTTGCCTGGGGCCTCCTGTTCCGGATGGTCATCGTCCCCGCAGCAGTCCTGTTCATTACAGCCCTGACGCCCTTCAGCGCGGCAGAACGCTTTGT
The DNA here is from genome assembly GCA_002308255.1 of Lachnospiraceae bacterium UBA1251. Classification (GTDB taxonomy): domain Bacteria; phylum Bacillota; class Clostridia; order Lachnospirales; family Lachnospiraceae; genus Chordicoccus. The sequence continues at coordinate 3,180 of DBVZ01000104.1, forward strand.
CGTCTTCGCTGTATTTGCGACCCCGGTCGCGACCGCTTCCTACCCGATGGCGGAAAGCATGGGCGCGGACGGTGAACTGGCCGGACAGTTCGTCGTGCTCAGCACGGCGGTGTCCGTGTTTACTCTTTTCCTTTTTATTTTCACGATGGGGAATCTCGGTCTTCTTTAAAATTCAGATGCCGGTCAGATTCCTGACGATCCCGAAGATCACCGCGATCACGACAACGACCGCCGCGGCGGTATTTTCCCATCTTTTATAAGTCCTGTCATTGCGGAGAATGTAGCGGAGCGCCCTGTAAATGCCGTAGCCGATCAGAAACGGCAGAAGAAGGAAGGCGAACGGATTCTCTGAAAATGCTCCCTTAAAATCCAGTCGGAGAAGTGCAACCAGCATGTGGCTCACACCGCAGCCGGGGCATTTCCATCCGGTGATGAGGCGGAAAACGCAGGGGATGTACAGTCCCGTCAGTGTGACGAAGACGTAATAAACCAGTCCTGCCGCAAGCAGGATGCTTATTATTTTCGCCAGTCGGAACGATCTGGCTTTCTTTCCCGCCGTTTCCTTATCCATAAGTGATTCCCGGTTAAAAAGTATAACACACCTCTGCGGCATTATGATACACTGAAAACATGTCACAGGGTAAAAACACCGAAAAACCGGTCTTCCTTCCCGCTCCGTACCTGCGCGCCGTTCTGGAAAAGCGCAGCGCGGCGCTGCTTGCCGCTGCCCTTCTTGAGCGTGATTACGAGGAACCGGTCCGGTCCTCCATGCTGCGGGAGTTTCCCGACCTTCCCTGGCAGCTGCGCCTTCTGCTGACGCATCCGGAACTTGCGAAAGAAGTTTCCTCCGGGACGCGGTCCGCATCCGGCACGCCTTCCCGCTCCGACGCTTTCTTCCGTTTCCGGATCCGTGCGGGATCCTCCTATCCGTTCCTGCGGGAGCTCCTTGCGCAGACGGAGATTCTTCCGGATGAGGAAATACGGCCGTTCGGAACGGACGGACTCCGTTTTTACGTGCCGGTTTCCCCGGACAGGTACGGCCCCGTTTCCTATGAGGACTATACACATATGCTTGTGCATGCCGTCTTCCGGCACATGGCCCTGCCCGAACGGGTGGCAAAGAGAGCCCGGAACGGTCACGCTGTCCCCCTGTGGGATCTCGCGGCGGACCTGTCTGCGGAGTATCTGCGCGTCTCCCTGTTTGACGATCCGAAGGCTGCCGAGACCCGGCTCGCGGCAAAGGCTTCCCTTCCCCCTGACTGCGATCCGGCGGATCCGCTTGCCGTCTTCCTCGCGCTCGGGGATCTTTTTGAGGATGAGATCGAGCCGCTCTACGAGCGCTTCCGCCGTGACGATCACAGGTACTGGTACCGTGCCCCCTCACACCTTACGCATTCCCCGTCTTTCCCGGAGGACGCCCGCTCCCGTTCGGAGAGCGGACTGACCCTGGTTCTCTCCGAAAAAGAAGAGACCGCCGGACCGGATGACAGGCAGGAAAACGCCCGCGTCTCCCCGGACCGCTTTAAGGGGCTTCCCAAAGACGCGGAGGATCCCTCTGTATGGCAGGAATGGCTGAAGAATAAAGTCACGGACCGCTGGTCCTCCTCCGGGGAGGAGATGTCTTCCGGCCTCGGCCTCATGCGCTCCGGACAGTACGGACTGGCCCCCGGCTCGCGGGAGGAAAAAATGGTCCTGCGCGAGATCGGCAAATACGATTTCACCCGCTATCTGCACCGTTTTTCCACGCTTCGTGAGGAAATGAGCCTCGATCAGGCCAGTTTTGACTATATTCCGTATTACTACGGTCTTGTCCGCTACGGCAATATGCCCCTGCTCGAGCCCCTTGAATACACCGAGAGCAGAAAAGTGGAAGAACTCGTGATCGCCATCGACACCTCCGGATCCTGCTCTCTCCCGATCGTGAGGCGGTTTTTTGCGGAGATCGAGAGGATCCTCATGAATCGGGAAAACTTCTTCCGGAAAATGAACATCCACATCATCCAGTGCGACTCCATCATTCAGGATCACACCGTGATCCATTCGCAGGAGGAATGGAAGCTCTATCTGCAGGACCTCACGATAAAAGGACGAGGCGGAACCAGCTTTGAACCGGTCTTCCGGCTCGTCGAAAAGCTGCGGGATGCGGGGGAACTGAAAAAACTGAAAGGACTGCTGTATTTTACGGACGGAGACGGGGCTTACCCCCGGTATCCGACGGATTATGAGACAGCGTTCGTATTTACGACGAGAAAAGCTCTGCAGTTTAAGATCCCCGAATGGATCGTGCCGCTCTGCCTCGACATGCAGCCCGCCGAAAAAGCACCGATGTTCCGGACGTAGACGGGATTTCCGCAGGACTTCGCACAGCTGAACGAATCAACAACCCAAAGAGGCTCAACATGAATATCCAGGAAGCAAAAGAAGAGATCACCCGCACCTACCGCGCATATCAGAAGAAAAATCCGGACGGCAGTCTCCGCATCCCGCTCGAAAAGCAGCGGCCGGTCCTTCTCATCGGCCCGCCCGGGATCGGCAAGACCGCCATCATGAAGCAGATCGCCGACGAGACAGGCTGCGGCCTGCTCGCCTATTCCATGACGCACCACACGCGGCAGAGCGCGATCGGCCTGCCCTTTATCTCGGAAAAAGAATACGGCGGGAAGAAATATTCCGTGACTGAGTACACGATGAGCGAGATCGTTGCCTCGATCTATGATTACATGCGGGAGACGGGCAAAAAAAGCGGGATCCTGTTCCTCGACGAGATCAACTGCGTCTCGGAGACCCTGACGCCGGTCATGCTCCAGCTCCTGCAGAACAAGACCTTCGGAAATGTGCCTCTCCCCGAAGGCTGGATCATCGTCTCTGCCGGAAATCCCCCGGAATACAACAAATCCGTACGGGAGCTCGATATGGTCACTCTCGACCGCGTCAAGAACATGGAGATCTCCGCGGATGTCGGAGTATGGCAGGAGTACGCCCGGAAGAACGGGATCCACCCTGCGGTCCGTACTTATCTCAGCCTTTATCCGGACCACTTCTATAATATTACGAACACGGACCGCGGCCAGCTCTTCGTGACCGCCCGCGGCTGGGAAGATCTCTCCTGCGTTCTCGCCTCCTATGAAGAAGACGGCGAAGAAGTGGACAGCAGCTTCTTCCTGCAGTACCTGCAGCACGACGAGATCGCGCGCTCCTTCGCGGTCTACTATGATCTGTACCGGCATTTTACGAATCAGCGCAGCGAGGACATTCCGACCTCTCCCGCGGACCGGGACGGCATTTCCGGCGGGACCTCCGAAAATGCCTCCGTCTTCGAAAACCTTCTGAAAATGAGTCCGGAAAGGCTCGCTGTCCTCTCCCAGACGGAGTGCCTTGCAGTGGCGGCGATCCTGTTCCACTCCATTCAGCTGGATGCGCGGGAAAGAAGCGCCGTCCTCTCCCGTCTCCGCCGCCTCGAGGAGCTGGCCGGCATGATCCCCTCCTCCTGCAGCTTTGCCGCGGAACAGGACCGGAACGAGTTCTTTTCCCGGAAAAGAAATGCACTTGACATTCGCGTAAAGCACGGTATTGTAAAACCCGATGAGGAATTCTTCGAAAAAGCCGTGCTGACCCGTCTCGAAAATGACGCCGTCGCGTGGGCAAAAGAACGGAGACTGGCCGGAAACGGCCCGGATCCCTCTTCCGGAATCCCTTTCCGGGATTATGAGAGCGGACGGATCGCGGCGGAACGCAGTGAAACGGAAAAGCATTCCCTGGATCTGACCGCACGGGTGGAAGAAGCCTACCGCATCCTGGAACAATGCCCGCAGGGGGCGGGCGCCCTTATGTATCTGACAACCGACCTGTCCGGCGATCCGGATACCGCAGCCCTTCTTACAGGGCGCGAGATCCCCGTGTACCTGAAGTACTGCGCCGAACTGCTTTCACAGGAATAACTTTCCTGTACCGGGTTTTATAATTTTATGCTTGATCTGCTGACCGATGTCATTCTCGATACACTGAAGATCCTTCCGTTCCTGTTCCTGACGTATCTTGCCATGGAATATCTGGAGCACCGGATGGGAAGCCGCGCGGCCGTTTATCTTGCGGAAGCGCGATGGAAAGGACCTCTGATCGGCGCCGCCGTGGGCGTCGTCCCGCAATGCGGCTTTTCCGCCACCGCAGCGGGCTTTTATTCCGGCGGACTCCTTACGGCCGGTACGCTTCTCGCGGTCTTTCTGTCAACCTCGGACGAGATGATCCCCGTCATGCTCGGCTCTTCCATCGCAGTCACACGGATCCTGAAGATCCTCGCGTGGAAAGTCGTCATCGCGTCCCTGACCGGACTCCTCGTGGATTTCATCTTCCGGAAGCGGAAGCGCGCGATCGGAACGGCCCATCATATCAGCGATCTGTGCCATGACGAGAACTGCAGCTGCGGAGACCACAAAGCCGGCCTTCTCAGGCCGGCTCTCCGTCATACATTAAAAACGATTCTTTTTGTTTTTCTGGTCTCACTCGCCGCAGGACTTCTGATCGATCTCATCGGGGAAGCGTCTCTCACGGCATTTCTTACAAAGCATCAGGTCTCCGGCATTTTCTTCGCCGCACTCATCGGGCTGATCCCGAACTGCGCGGCATCGGTCATGATCACGACACTGTTCGCAAGCGGCCTCATCACGACCGGACAGCTCATGGCCGGCCTTCTTGTCAGCGCCGGCGTCGGCGTCGCGGTCCTCTTCCGGAACAACCGGCACTGCATGGCGGAAAACCTGAAGCTCACGGGAATCCTGTACGCCTCCGGGGTGATCTGGGGGCTCATGCTCATGCTCCTTCATGTGGAGATCTGAATCCTCTTTTCCCCGGAAATGCGCACCGGCTGCTTATCTTAAAGCCGCAAACAGCTCCTTCATCGCCGGATAGATCTTCCGGAATTTCCGGTACTGTTCCTCATACCTTGCGGCGATCTCCGGATCCGGCTCGATCGTCTCGCGGATGCTGATCAGCGCGTCGGCACATGCCTCCACACTCTCATAAGCGCCGCAGCCGACCATCGCGAGCATCGCCCCGCCGTAGCCCGGGCCTTCCTCCGTCTGCGGAATGTTGAGACGGATATTCAGGATATCCGCGAACATCTTCCGCCACAGCGGCGATCTTGCCCCGCCGCCGCACAGGCAGCTCTCCTCGATCTTAAGTCCGAGCGACTTCGCGACTTCAAAACTGTCGCGGATCGCGAACGCGACGCCTTCCAGCACCGCCTGCACGAGATCGGAGCGCGTCGCATCCATGGTCATCCCCGTAAATGTGCCGCGGGCGTCGGTATCGTTGATCGGGCTTCTTTCTCCCATGAGGTACGGCAGGAAATAGACGCCGTTCCGGCCCATTTTTTCTTCCGTGATGCCGGTCTGTTCCGCCGCGAAATCCGACGTGTTCAGGATCTCTTCGCAGAACCACTTATTACAGCTCGCCGCGGACAGCATGCATCCCATGAGGTGATATTTCCCGTTCGCGTGCGCAAAAGAATGCAGCGCGTTGTTCGGGTCGACCCCGAACCGGTCTGCGGAGATAAAGATCGTTCCGCTGGTCCCCAGGGAAATGTTGCAGCTCCCGTCCTTCACGGTTCCTGTCCCGACGGCTGCCGCCGCGTTGTCGCCCGCGCCGGCAACGACTTTGACGGCCGTCTCCTCCGCCGCTTCAAGACCGATCGCGGCAAGAGCCTCCTTCGTCACAGTTCCGATCACTTCGTAGCTCTCGAACAGCTTCGGCATCTGCTCCGCGGAAATACCGCACAGCGCAAGCATTTCCTCTGACCAGCAGCGGTTTTTGACGTCCAGAAGGAGCATGCCGGAGGCGTCCGAATAATCGCACGCGTGAACGCCGGTCAGCTTGTAGTTGATATAGTCCTTCGGAAGCATGATCCTGCGGATCCTGGCGAAATTCTCCGGCTCGTTTTTCTTCACCCAGAGGATCTTCGGCGCCGTAAATCCGGCAAATGCGATATTGGCTGTCCTCTCCGAAAGAACGGCTTTTCCGATCTCATCGTTGAGATACCCGACCTCCTCCGAGGTCCTCCCGTCGTTCCAGAGAATGGCCGGGCGGATCACTTCATCCTTTTCATCCAGGATCACAAGCCCGTGCATCTGTCCGCCGCAGCCGATCCCGGCGATCTCTTCCGCCCGGACTCCCGCGCTGTCAGTCAGTTCACGCATGCCTTCCTTCACGGCTTCCCACCAGAGTTCCGGTTTCTGTTCGCTCCAGCCCGGTTTCGGGAAAATAAGCGGATACTCTTTCGTCACGCTCCCGCGGATCTCCCCGCCTTCCGCCACGAGAAGGATCTTCACGGCTGATGTGCCCAAATCAATCCCTAAATAATACAAATCAGGTCCTCCTTTTTAAAACGGGCCCGGCAGAACTCTTCTGCAAGAAGTTCTTCCGGGCAGTCTTTCTAAGCTTTCCGGGCGGCGTTACATTCTTCCGCCGTCATACATATGTGCCGCGAGATCGTCGAGCTCCACCGGGAGTTCGTCCTTAAGGTCGATATTGACCCCTTTCAGTCCGGCAAACGCGCCGTCCTTCGCCTCCGGTGCCTCCGGGTGGGCGACCAGCCATTTATTGGCCGCGCGGAGGAGACGGTCTTCCGCTGCCGCACCGCATCCCGGCGCTTCCAGATTCGTGCCTTTCGGCAGCGCTACCATCGTCTTGAATCCTTTTGCGGGATCCGCATGGCAGGGAGCGTAGTGCAGGGAAGTCGCGTACACTTCCACAAGAACGCCCGCCGGAACATAAAACGCTTCGCATTTTTCGGTGAGCAGGCAGTTTTTCTCATCGAGATCCTGCTGACGGGCAAGGATCAGGATAAAATCTTCCGCTCCGAGATTAAATTCGCTGCTCCGGTGATACTCGAGGCAGTTCAGTTTTGAATTGTGTCCGTTGCACCAGCCGAACTCCACCGGCAGTCCGCCGAAGAGCGACGGCGCCAGTTTCTTCGCGGCCGGCAGCTCCTGGAGAGCGGGGTCCTCCGCGACGTATTCGGTTCCTTCCGGAAGCGGGGTCAGCGCCATGAGCGCCGCGGCGATCTCCGCGGTCCCCTGTGCCTCCATGATCCTCCCGTAGGTTTTGAATGCCGGATCATATACACTTTTAATCTCCATTTTTAAGCTCCTT
>DBVZ01000143.1:0-1299 GCA_002308255.1 Lachnospiraceae bacterium UBA1251
TCCGCGCAGCGTGTTCCGGTTCCGACCGGCTCCACCACGATCCTTACGGCTGTCGTCAAAGGCGCTGTTACGGTCGATCAGATCAACGCGGCCATGAAAGCTGCTTCGAATGAGTCCTTCGGCTACAACGAGGACGAGATCGTTTCTTCCGATATCGTCGGCAGCACCTACGGCTCGATCTTCGACGCGACACAGACCATGGCTCTTCCGTGCGGAGAGAACACACAGGTCCAGGTCGTTTCCTGGTACGACAACGAGAATTCGTTCACATCCCAGATGTGCCGTACAATCAAATACTTCGCAAAGCTTCTGAACAAATAATCAGACCTGAGCGATCAAAGCAGGGTCCGGTCACAGGACCGGACCCTTTTTTCATGGAGGAGGAACTATGCTGAACAAAAAGACCGTAGATGATATCTGCGCGAAGGGCAAAAGAGTCCTTTGCCGCTGTGATTTCAACGTCCCGCTCAAGGAAGGGAAGATCACGGATGACAACCGCATCACGGCTGCGCTTCCGACTATTCAGAAGCTGATCGGCGACGGAGCGAAACTGATCCTGTGCTCTCACCTCGGAAAACCGAAAGGAACCCCGAAACCGGAACTGTCTCTCGCACCCGTGGCGGAGCGTCTTTCCGAACTGCTCGGCAAGACTGTTGTGTTCGCTGCTGACGACAATGTGGTCGGCGAGAACGCGAAAGCGGCGGTTGCCGCCATGAAGGACGGCGATGTCGTCCTTCTGCAGAATACAAGATACCGCGCGGAAGAGGAAAAGAACGGGGAAGAACTCTCGAAAGACCTTGCTTCTCTTGCCGATATTTACGTCAATGACGCGTTCGGCACAGCGCACCGCGCTCACTGCTCGACCGTCGGCGTCACAAAGTATGTGACGGAGAGCGTTGTCGGGTATCTTATGGAAAAAGAACTGAATTTCCTCGGCAATGCGGTCGATAATCCGGTTCGTCCGTTCGTCGGCATTCTCGGCGGAGCTAAAGTGGCGGACAAACTCGCCGTCATTTCCAATCTGCTCGAGAAATGCGATACGCTGATTATCGGCGGCGGTATGGCGTATACTTTCCTGAAAGCGAAAGGATACGGCGTCGGCACATCCCTGGTGGACAACGAAAAAATCGATTACTGCGCGGAAATGATCAAGAAAGCGGAAGAGCTGGGCAAAAAGCTTTATCTGCCGCTTGACACGGTCATCACGAAGAGTTTCCCGGATCCGATCGATGCTCCGATCGAAGTGTGCACGGTAGCGTCGGATGCGATCCCGGATGACATGATGGGCCTCGATATCGG
>DBVZ01000143.1:1339-4693 GCA_002308255.1 Lachnospiraceae bacterium UBA1251
GTTGTCTGGAACGGACCGATGGGCGTTTTCGAAAACCCGATCCTCGCAAAGGGAACGAATGCGGTAGCGGAAGCTCTCGCGCAGACCGACGCTATTACGATCGTAGGCGGCGGCGATTCGGCGGCTGCGGTCAAAGCGCTCGGCTATAAAGATCAGATCACACACGTTTCCACGGGCGGCGGCGCTTCTTTGGAATTCCTTGAAGGAAAGGAACTTCCGGGTGTGGCGGCGATCTCCGACAGAGACTGAAAACGGATCCGTCCGCGTATTGTATTACTTAGTTTTTAATGATCCAAACATCTATTCAGAGAATAAGTGAGGTATAAAAATGGCCAGAAGAATGATTATTGCCGGCAACTGGAAAATGAACAAAACTCCGTCGGAGGCTGTGGAACTGATCAACACCCTGAAGCCGCTCGTCAAAAATGACGACGTTGACATTGTTTTCTGTGTTCCCGCGATCGACATCATCCCGGCTGTGGAAGCGGCGAAGGGATCCAACATTGAGATCGGCGCCGAAAATATGTACTTCGAGGAGAAGGGCGCCTATACGGGCGAGATCGCTCCGAACATGCTCGTCGACGCCGGCGTGAAATATGTCATTCTCGGCCACTCCGAGAGACGCGAGTATTTCGCGGAGACTTCCGAGACGGTCAACAAGAAGATGCTCAAAGCTTTCGAACACGGCCTGACCCCGATCATGTGCTGCGGCGAGACGCTGACCCAGAGAGAACAGGGCATCACCATGGACTGGATCCGTCAGCAGGTCAAAGTCGGCTTCCTCGGCGTGACCGCGGAACAGGCGGCGACGGCAGTCATCGCTTACGAACCGATCTGGGCGATCGGAACCGGCAAGACGGCGACTTCCGATCAGGCGGAAGAAGTCTGCAAGGGGATCCGTGAAACGATCTGCGAGCTCTACGGCGCGGATACGGCGGAGAAGATCCGCATCCAGTACGGCGGCTCGGTCAATGCCAAGACGGCGGCGGATCTGTTTGCGAAAGAAGATATCGACGGCGGCCTCGTAGGCGGCGCATCCCTGAAAGAGGAATTCGGACAGATCGTCAATTATTAAGAAGAGAAGGTCTGAGGACGCCAGAGGCATTCTTCCCGGTGGAGGAATGCCTCTGGTTTCGGATCTTTTTGGCTAAGGAGACTATTTATGGCAAAAAAACCAACGGTATTAATGATCCTCGACGGTTACGGGCTCAGTGAGAAGACGGAGCATAACGCTGTCGCACTGGCCAATAAACCCGTGATGAACCGGCTCATGAGCGAATTTCCGTTCGTTAAAGGAAATGCGAGCGGCCTTGCGGTAGGTCTTCCGGACGGCCAGATGGGNNATATGAACATGGGCGCCGGCAGGATCATTTATCAGGAATTCACCCGCATCTCGAAATCGATCGATGACGGCGATTTCTTCGGGAATGAAGCGCTTCTTCACGCGGTGGAACACGCCGCCGGGAATCATTCCTCGCTTCATTTCATGGGCCTTGTCTCGGACGGAGGCGTGCACAGCCACATCACCCATATTTACGGGCTGCTGAAGCTCGCGAAAGAACACGGTCTCAAAGATGTCTTCGTCCATTGCTTCATGGACGGAAGAGATACCCCTCCGGAATCCGGCCGCGGGTACCTTGAGGACCTCGAAGCGGAAATGAAGAAGATCGGCGTGGGCAAGATCGCGACCNNTACGCCATGGACAGAGATAACCGCTGGGAACGCGTGGAGCGCGCCTACCATGCCCTCACACAGGGCGTCGGCAATGCTGCCGTCAGCGGTCCTTTGGGGATCCAGGCATCCTATGACGCCGGTACGCCGGACGAATTTGTCGAACCCATCATCGTGATGGAAAACGGATCGCCGGTCGCGACGATCAAAAACGGCGATGCGGTCGTATTTTTCAACTTCCGTCCGGACCGCGCACGGGAGATCTCCAGATGCTTCTGCGACGAGGAATTTGACCGTTTCGACAGGGGTGACCGGATCGTCACCAAATATGTGTGCTTCACGGACTATGATCCGACGATCGCGAACAAAGAGGTGGCATTTAAGAAACAGGTAATCAGGAATACTTTCGGTGAGTATCTTGCGTCGCACGGCCTGAAGCAAGCAAGGATCGCGGAGACCGAAAAATACGCGCACGTCACGTTCTTCTTCAACGGCGGCGTCGAAAAGCCGAATGAAGGGGAAGACAGATTCCTCATCAATTCGCCGAAGGTCCCGACCTATGACCTTCAGCCGGAAATGAGCGCGCCGGGCGTCTGCGAAAAACTCTGCTGGGCGATCCGCTCGCAGGAATATGACGTGATCATCATCAATTTCGCAAACGGCGACATGGTCGGCCATACCGGCGTCGAAGCCGCTGCCATCAAAGCGGTCGAGGCGGTCGACGAGTGCATCGGGAAAACGCTGGAAGCGCTCGACGAAGTCGGCGGACAGATCTTTATCTGCGCCGATCACGGAAACTGCGACTGCATGGTCGACGAAGCGACGGGTGAACCCTTCACGGCGCACACGACCAATCCGGTTCCGTTCATACTCTACGGAGCCGATCCGAAATACACGCTCCGGGAGGGCGGCGTCCTCTCCGATATCGTTCCGACGCTCATCGAACTCATGGGAATGGAACAGCCTCCGGAAATGACCGGAAAATCTTTGCTTATTGAAAAATGATCCCTTGTTTTTTGGGATTCGCTGTGGTACAATCGGTAAGGTTTTTCGTTTGGAGGTAAAATTATGACAGTTTTACATACAATTCTTACTATTATTTTTGTGATCGACTGTGTCGCGCTTGCCATTCTCGTTCTTCTGCAGGAAGGTAAATCGGAAGGTCTCGGCGCGCTGGCCGGCGGCAACAACAGCGATACCTACTGGGGACAGAACAAGGCCCGTTCCAAGGAAGGAAGAATGGAGCGGATCACCCGCATTCTGGCAGCACTGTTCTTCATTCTGGCGATCGTCCTGAACCTGAAGTTCTTTGGCTGAGAAAAAGACTGAAAAGGATCCCCTGTAGAGTAATCTGCGGGGGATTTTATTTTTGGAGAAACACCGGAACATGGATTCTGTTAAAGTAATTGCAAACAATAAAAGAGCGTATCACGATTATTTCGTGGTCGAGAAGCTGGAAGCCGGGATCTCCCTTGCCGGGACAGAAGTGAAGGCGATCCGGATGGGGCACTGCTCGATCAAGGAGTCTTTTATCAATATCCATAACGGGCAGGCGACGATTCACGGCATGCACATCAGTCCTTATGAAAAGGGAAATCTGTTCAACCGGGATCCTCTGCGGGACAGAAAGCTTCTCATGCATAAGAACGAGATCCGGAAGCTCGACCAGAAGCTGAAAGAGAA
>DBVZ01000143.1:4747-8563 GCA_002308255.1 Lachnospiraceae bacterium UBA1251
AAGCTCTACGACAAGAGAGAGGATATCGCTGCGAAGGACGCACAGAGAGAAGCGCAGAGAGATTTCAAGGACAGGAACCTCCGCTTCTGACAGATGTTTTTCTTCCGATGGCGAAATGTCCCGGAACGTGATACAATAATTATGTTATAAGCTGCAGATGCATTTGCCGTTCTGCAGATTTATAAAATGATCAAGGGCTTGTACTGGTTTCGACGGGTATCTTGAACATTCGGCAGCCATCCGCGGTCCGGACCGCGCTAATAACCGGAAATTAAAATTAAATGCTGAAAACAATACGTTTGCAGTAGCAGCGTAACTTTAACGCTGCCGTCGGCCTGCATTTCCCCGTGGATGCAGTCACCGGCGCCATGATCGCGGGAAACGATGCCGGCTAAGCTTTGCCCCGGCAGGCGTATCATGAAGCTACTGATTCCGCGGGATTGCCGTTCTTCGCGCGGATGAGGGAATGTTTAACGAACGGCTGTGATGGGAGAAGCTGTTTGGGACGGCTATTCGGACGCGGGTTCGATTCCCGCCAGGTCCACTTTATTTTCATTCCCGGGCCTCTGCAAAGCTGCAGAGGTTCGTTTTTTTATGGAAAGGGGCAGGAATGATACGGCATTTCTGTTTTTTTTCTCCGGTTTATGATATAATTATTCAGTTTTTAATTAATGATGAGGAAATAACCATGAGTGATATCAAGATTCTTGTTGTTGACGATGAAGAGCGCATGAGGAAACTGGTGCGTGACTTCCTCGCAAGAAAAGGCTATATCGTCCTCGAAGCGGGCGACGGAGAAGAAGCCGTTGACATTTTTCTCCGCGAAAAAGACCTTGCACTGATCCTTCTTGACGTCATGATGCCCCGGATGGACGGCTGGCAGGTGTGCCGCGAGATCCGGCAGTACTCCAATATCCCGATCGTAATGCTGACCGCACGTTCCGATGAAAGGGACGAGCTGCTCGGATTCGAACTGGGCGTGGACGAATACATTTCCAAGCCTTTTTCCCCCAAGATCCTCGTCGCGAGAGTGGAAGCCATTCTGCGGAGGTCCGGCAAAGACGGCAGCGCGGATATTCTCGAGGCGGCCGGCATCGTGATCGACAAGACGGCGCACCGCGTCACGATCGACGGCAGAGAAGTCGAGCTCTCCTTCAAGGAATTCGAACTGCTTTCGTATTTTCTTGAAAATGAAGGCATCGCGCTCTCCAGAGAAAAGATCCTGAACGCGGTCTGGAATTATGACTATTTCGGCGACGCGAGAACGATCGATACCCACGTCAAAAAGCTCCGCAGCAAAATGGGTTCCAAGGGTGAACTGATCCGCACGGTCTGGGGGCTCGGCTACAAGTTTGAAAGGACTCCTGAAAAAGCATGAAACGGTCGATCCGCAAACAGCTGATCTTCATGACGGCGGCGATCGTCGCGGCGGTGCTTCTGTTCATCACCCTGGTCGATTCGCTCTTTCTCGGCTTCTATTACGAATGGGACAAGAGCAAGGGAATCCTCGGCTGCTACCACACGATCGATGAAATGAACATCACGCGGGATAACGAGGAAGCAAAGCAGGAGCTTGAGAAACTTGCTTCCGCTGCGAACGTGCAGCTCATGATCACCGATACCGGATTTGAGCCGGTCTTCACGACCGCGCAGTTCGCGCAGGACATGCAGGCGAGACTGTTCGGCTACTACACCGGCCTTTACAGGGACAATGTCCTGATCCTGCGGTCCACCGAGAACTACACCATCCAGAGGACGTCGGACATCGAGCACGTACGTTATCTGGAACTGTGGGGCGAACTTGACAGCGGCTTTTTTGTCCTGATCCGGGCACCGCTGCAGAGCATCCGGGAGAGCGCGCGGGTCTCCAACCGGTTCAATCTCGTGCTGGCCATTTTTGCCATCCTTGTCTCGATGGCTGTGATCTGGGTGCTTTCCAAGCAGTTCACGGATCCGATCATTGAGCTTACAAATATTTCGAGCCGCATGGCTAAGCTTGACTTCATGACGAAATACCGGGGCAGGGGAAAGGACGGAAATGAGATCGACGAGCTCGGACTGCATATGAACGAGATGTCCGAAGTGATGGAAAATACGATCTCCGAGCTGAAAACCGCGAACGCCGAACTGCTCAAGGACGTGGAGAAAAAGACAAAGATCGACAGCATGCGCATCGAGTTCCTGAACAACGTCTCCCATGAGCTGAAGACCCCGATCGCGCTCATCCAGGGCTATGCGGAAGGCCTGAAAGACAATATCGCCGACGACGAGGAGAGCCGGGATTACTACTGCGACGTCATCATCGACGAATCCGCGAAAATGAACCGTCTTGTGATGCAGCTTCTGAATCTCAACAAACTGGAATTCGGAAACGAGCAGCTGCAGATGGAGCACTTTGATCTCGTAGGCCTCATTCACAGCGTGCTTCAGGGCATGAACCTGATGCTCCGGGAGCAGAACGCGGAGGTCTATTTCCCGTACCGACATCCCGTCTTTGTGTGGGGGGATAAGTTTAAGATCGAGGAAGTATTTACGAATTACATGTCCAACGCTCTCCATCATCTGGATTACGCGAGAAAGATCGACATCCAGATCATGACGGAGGGAGACATCGTGCGGACGAGCGTCTTCAACACGGGAGACCGCATTCCCGAAGAAGAACTGCCCAAGATCTGGGAGAAGTTCTATAAAGTGGACAAAGCGAGGACCCGGGCGTACGGAGGCACCGGCATCGGTCTTTCCATCGTGAAAGCAATCATGGATGCGCACGGACAGCAGTGCGGTGTTGAGAATTTTGAAAACGGCGTCGCCTTCTGGTTCACACTGGAAGGAAAGGACCCGACTAAGGATAATGAGATATCCGGAGGCAATGACAGATGATCGCTGTGATCGATTATGACGCTGGAAACATAAGGAGCGTGGAACATGCGTTCCGCTATATCGGGGAAGACGTCAGGGTCACAAGAGATCCCGCGCTGATCCGTTCGGCGGATCACGTCGTGCTGCCTGGCGTCGGAAACTTCGGCGACGCTATGGAAAAACTGGATCGCTACGAACTGACGGACTGTATCCGGGAGACCGCAAAGAGCGGAGTGCCGTTCCTGGGGATCTGCCTCGGCGAGCAGCTCCTGTTCGAGAGCAGCGAGGAAAGTCCCGGCGTCAGAGGGCTCGGGATCCTGCCCGGAAGAGTCATCCGTTTTCCGGACCGGCAGGGATATAAGATCCCTCAGATCGGGTGGAATTCCCTGCGGCTCATGAACGGCGGACAGCTCTTTAACGGGATCGAAAACGGCGCTTACGTCTATTTCGTGCATTCCTACTACGTCAGGGCGGAGGAACGGAGCATTGTAAAAGCGGTCTGCAGCTACGCGGAAGACGCGGACGCCGCCGTGGAGCGCGGAAATGTTGCCGCCTGCCAGTTCCATCCGGAAAAATCCGGCGACGTGGGACTTGCCATCCTGAGAAACTTTACAGCCATGAAATAATCCATAAAGAGGAATCTGCATGCTCACGAAAAGGATCATTCCCTGTCTCGACGTCCATGACGGACGGGTCGTAAAAGGCGTCAATTTTGTTCAGCTGCGCGACGCCGGCGATCCGGTGGAGATCGCAAAAGTCTATAACAGGGCCGGCGCGGACGAACTGGTATTTCTCGATATCACGGCGTCTTCCGATCACCGTGCCACTGTGGCGGACATGGTGCGCCGCGTCGCCGAGCAGGTATTTATTCCCTTCACGGTCGGAGGCGGTATCCGTACCGTCGATGATTTCCGCGCGATCCTGAGGGAAGGGGCGGACAAGGTCTCCGTCAATTCC
>DBVZ01000143.1:8599-12323 GCA_002308255.1 Lachnospiraceae bacterium UBA1251
TTCGGCAGCCAGTGCGTCGTCGTCGCGATCGACGCCAAAAGAAGAGCGGACAGAAAAGGCTGGACGATCTATAAACACGGCGGAAGGATCGACTGCGGCATCGACGCCGTTGAGTGGGCGCAGCAGGTCACAGACCTCGGCGCGGGAGAGATCCTTCTGACCAGCATGGACTGCGACGGCACAAAGAACGGCTATGACAACGAACTGACGCGCGCCGTTGCCGACAGCGTCGGCATTCCGGTCATCGCATCGGGAGGTGCCGGGACGATGGAGCATTTTTACGACGCGCTGACGAAGGGCGGCGCGGATGCCGTGCTCGCAGCCTCCCTTTTCCATTATAAAGAGATGGAGATCCGCGATCTGAAAGATTATCTGAGGAAAAGAGGCGTACCGGTCAGGATCACGGAGGAGAATCAATGAGCGCGATCAGCGGAGAATGGTACAATGCGCTGAAGGAAGAATTCGCGAAGCCGTATTATGCCTCGCTCTACAAGACGATCCGCAGCGAATATGCGACGAAGGTGATCTATCCGCCGAGCCGGGACATTTTCAATGCCTTTCACCTGACGCCGCTCGAGAAAGTGAAAGTGGTCATTCTGGGCCAGGATCCCTATCACGAGCCGGGACAGGCGCACGGCCTGTGCTTCTCCGTACAGGGAGACGCCGCGATCCCTCCCTCGCTTGTCAACATTTATAAAGAGCTCTCGGATGATCTCGGATGCTTTATCCCGGACAACGGCGACCTCACGAAATGGGCGCAGCAGGGGGTCCTCCTCCTAAACACGCTCCTCACCGTGCGGGCACATGCGGCTTTTTCCCATAAGGGGATCGGCTGGGAGCGGTTCACGGACGCCGCGATCCGCGCAGTAGCTTCACAGGACCGTCCGATCGTGTTCATTCTGTGGGGAAGACCCGCACAGGAGAAACGGCAGTTTATCTATAATCCGAAGCATCTCGTGATCGCTTCCCCGCACCCGAGCCCGCTCTCGGCTCACCGCGGTTTTTTCGGCAGCAGACCGTTTTCGAAGACAAATCAGTATCTGACGGCAAACGGGATCGAACCCGTCGACTGGCAGATCGAAAACAGAAGGAGTCCGAATGGCAGACAGCAGTAAAAAAGTAGTGAGGCAGGCAGCCTTCCTCATGGCGGCGCATCTCATCTCGAGCGTTATCGGCCTGCTCTACCGGAGCCCCCTCCATTCGATCATGGGATCGGCCGGAGCAGGGTATTATTCCTATGCGTATGACTGGTACACGATCATCCTTCTGATCGCTTCCTACAGCATTCCGAGCGCGGTCTCCAAAGTCATGGCGGAGAGGCTCGCGGTGGGAGAGTACAGGAACGCCCAGAAGGTCTTTAAGGCAGCCCTTCTGTATGTCCTGATCGTTGGCGGGATCGGCGCTTCCCTTGCGTTCTTCGGAGCGCCCCTGCTTCTTCGGGAACAGCCGGATGCCGTCCTCGCGCTGCGGATCCTTTCACCGACGATCCTTCTTTCCGGTTTTTTAGGCGTATTCCGGGGCTACTTCCAGGCACACAACAACATGAAGCCGACCGCCGTCTCCCAGGTCGCGGAGCAGATCCTGAACGCGGTCTTCTCCGTCCTCATGGCGTGGATCTTTATCAGGCCGTATAAAGGAGACGCCAATCTGGTCGGAAAATACGGCGCTGCGGGCGGTACCGTCGGAACCGGAGCCGGCGTCGCGGCGGGCCTTCTTTTCATGATCTTCGTTTACTGGATCAACAGGGGGTATATTCAGGGAAGGATCCGGAAGGACCGGCACAGAAACGAGGAGTCCTACCGGCAGGTGTTCCGCGATATCCTTCTCATGGTGACGCCGATCATCTTCGCGACGTTTATCTATAACCTGACCACGATCATCGACCAGAAGCTCTTTACCAACCTGATGCTCTGGAAGGAAACTGCCGCCGATGAAGTCAACCGGCTTTACGGGATCTTCGGTTATAACTACAAACCGATCATCAATATCCCCATCGCGCTGGCTTCCGCGACGTCCACGGCTCTCATTCCCGCGATCGCTACTTCCATGGCAGAGCGGAAAATGAAAGAGGCTGCTGCTAAAATAGAAGAGTGCATCAAGCTGACCATGTTCATTTCCATTCCCTCCGCGGTCGGACTTGCCGTGCTTTCCTATCCGGTCATGCGTCTTCTCTATCCCAGGGCCGACATCAAAGCAGCCGCGATCCTTCTGACGCTGGGCGCGGTCTCGGTCGTCCTGTTTTCGTACTCCACGGTCACGAACGGCGTTCTGCAGGGGAGCGGATATGCTATCATCCCGGTCCGGAACGCGGCGATCTCCATCGCGGTCAACGTTGCCGTGCTGTTTATCTGCGACGGACTGCTGAATACGGGCGTATACGGCATTCTTCTCGCCACGATCATGTACTCGCTGACGTACTGCGTCCTGAACCTTCTTTCCGTGAAGCACAGGCTGCGCTATCACTGTGATCTCAAGGAGACGTACCTTACGCCGATCCTGTGCGCCGCCGTTATGGGCGTGATCGTTGCCGCGATCTACTGGCTGCCGGCAAAACTGCTGCCCGGCGTGTTCGGAAGATACCTTTTAAGCGGACTTCTTACGCTCCTGGCGATCCTGGCCGGCGTCATTGCCTATATCGTCATGTACACGAAATTTACGGGATTGACGGATGACGAGCTCCGCCAGATCCCGCTCGGAACGAGAATGCTGCAGCTTCTGCGGCTGCTGCATCTCCGGTAACCCGACAACCTGATCATAAAACTGTTCAAAAGAACATCTGATATAAAGAAAGCAGAAGGAGTGATACAAATTGGCTGAAAAGAAACTGATGCTCGGCAATGAGGCCATTGCACGCGGCGCCTGGGAAGCCGGCGTCAAGGTGTCCTCGGCATATCCAGGAACTCCGAGTACGGAGATCAGCGAGACGCTGGTGAAGTACAAAGAGGACATTTATTCGGAATGGGCACCGAATGAAAAAGTTGCGGCGGAGGTCGCGCTCGGCGCTTCCATGAGCGGCGTCCGTTCGCTCGTCTCCATGAAAATGGTCGGCTTCAACGTAGCCGCAGATCCGGTCTATTCCGGTTCCTATACCGGCGTGAACGGCGGCATGGTCATGGTCGTCGCGGATGATCCGGGAATCTACAGTTCCCAGAACGAACAGGATCCCCGCCAGATCTGCCGCGCGGCGCATATACCGGTCCTCGAGCCCTCGGATTCCGCGGAAGCGAAGGAATTTACAAAGCTCGCCTATGAGATCAGCGAGCAGTATGATACGATCGTCGTCCTCCGGACCACGACCCGCCTCGCTCACTCCCAGTGCCTTGTAGCGCTGGAGGAGCGGAAAGAGGTACCGGACAAGACTTACGAGAGAAACCCGGCAAAATGGGTCATGATGCCCGGAAACGCAATCAAAAAGCACGTCGTCGTGGAGAACAGGGACCGTCAGATCGCCGAAGACGCCAATACCTTCCCGATCAACACCGTTTCCTACAACGACCTCAGCATCGGCTATATCACAAGCGGAATCCCGTATACCTATGTGAAAGAAGCGCATCCGGCAGCTTCCGTTCTCAAACTCGGCATGACGAACCCGCTTCCGGAGAAACTGATCCGCGAATTTGCCTCCAAAGTGGACCGCCTCGTCATTTTCGAAGAGCTTGAGCCGGTCATCGAGGAGCAGGTCCGCGCGATGGGCATCGCCGTCGTCGCGCACGAAACCGAGCTC
>DBVZ01000143.1:12354-12510 GCA_002308255.1 Lachnospiraceae bacterium UBA1251
AATATGCTCCGCAGGGTCATTTTCGGCGAGACCATCGACGCGAAGGCGGCTCAGGTGCCGGCCCGTCCGCCGATCCTCTGCCCGGGATGCCCGCACAGGAGCGTCTTTACGGCTCTCAAGAAGCTGAAGCTTCACGCAGCCGGCGATATCGGCTGG
>DBVZ01000143.1:12604-14742 GCA_002308255.1 Lachnospiraceae bacterium UBA1251
GAACTGGGTTGCGGTGATCGGTGATTCCACTTTTATGCACACCGGCATCAATTCTCTTATGAACATGGTCTACAACAATGCGACCGGAACCGTGATCATCCTTGACAACAGCACCACGGCGATGACAGGACATCAGGATCACCCCGGCACTGGCATGACCCTCTCGCAGGGCGCCGTAACGCCGATCAATTTCGAGGCGCTTATCCGCTCGCTCGGCATCGGGAACGTCTTTGTGATCAACTCCTTTGACCAGGAAGCGCTTCGTGCCAGGATCAAAGAGGAAGTCAAAGCGGATCATATTTCGGTGATCATCGCGAAGGCGCCGTGCGTACTCCTTAAATCAAATCATTTTGACAAGGTCTGCGTCCCGGTGCCGGATAAATGCATGCGCTGCGGACAGTGCCTGTCCGCCGGATGCCCCGCGCTGACGAAGAACGCGGATGAGACGATCTCGATCGACATCACGCGCTGCAACGGGTGCACGCTCTGCATGCAGCTGTGCAAGTTCAACGCGATCAAACTGGAGGAAGACTGATGGAAACAAGAAATATTATGATCGTCGGCGTCGGCGGACAGGGAACGCTGCTGACGAGCCGGATCCTGGGCGGACTTGCGATCCGCGCCGGTTATGATGTGAAACTGTCGGAAGTGCACGGCATGGCCCAGAGGGGCGGCTCCGTCGTCACCTTTGTCCGCTACGGCGACAAAGTCGAGGAACCGATCGTCGAGGCAGGCTGCGCCGACGTCCTGATCGCTTTTGAGAGACTGGAAGCGCTCCGCTATATCCATTATCTGAAGAAGGACGGCGTCCTCATCGTCAATGACACGAGGATCGATCCGATGCCGGTCGTCATGGGTGCCGCGGAATATCCGAAGAACATTATCGAAGAGATTCAGAAAGAATATACCGTTTATAAAGTCGATGCCGGATACGAAGCGCAGATCATCGGCAATCCGAGATGCTTTAACGTCATCGTGCTCGGCATGGCAGCAAGACATATGGATTACTCCTATGAGGACTGGATGGCGGTCATCGAGGCGACGGTGCCCCAAAAGACGATCGAGATCAATAAAAAAGCTTTTGACAGAGGATACCGCTTATGAAATCCGGATACGGCCCGGAAAAAGAGGATCTTGCCGAAATGAAGGCGTTTTTCGCGAATGATTATTTCGCGAAAAATGCCGGCATCGAGATCCTTGCCGTCAGGAGGGCGCAGAGGGGAAGACCGTCCTATGCAAAGTGCGGCATGCGCGTGACCGAAAATCACCTGAATGCCTCCGGGTATGTGATGGGCGGCGCGATCTACACCCTGGCGGACCTCACTGCCGCTGTGGCCTCCAACGTGGGCCAGCCGGTGACGGTCTCACAGGCGGGGCAGATCTCGTATCTGCGCGGCGCCGACTGCCGGATGCTTTACGCGGAAGCGGAGAGCACATTTTCCGGGAAAAAGACGAATTTCACCGAAGTATCGGTCCGGGATGAGAACGGGACGCTGATCGCGAAAGCGACTTTCAACGGATTCCGTATTCTGAAGGAATCCTGAGGACATGGACAACAGGAAAAGAAATTATCAGCTTGAACTTGATCAGATGCTTCAGAAGATCACGGCTGCGGGATCCGTCCCGCGGCTTCTTTTGCATGCCTGCTGCGCGCCGTGTTCGAGTTACGTGCTCGAGTATCTGACAAAGTATTTTTCGATCACCGTGCGTTTCTATAATCCGAATATCGGAGAGAGGGAAGAATACGTCCACCGCGCGGAAGAGCTGAAGCGGCTGATCCGGGAAATGCCGGCAGCGCACCCGGTCACATTTACGGAAGGGGCGTACGAGCCGGAAGCATTCGAAAAGATGGCCGAAGGTCTGGAGAATGTCCCGGAAGGCGGGGAAAGGTGTTTCCGCTGCTACAGGATGCGTCTTGCGGAATCCGCTGCTTATGCGGCCGCAAACGGGTTTGATTATTTCACGACGACCCTGTCGATCAGCCCTCTTAAAAATGCTCAGAAACTGAATGAGATCGGAGCGGCTTTGTCAGAAGAGTTCGGCGTTCCCTATCTGTTTTCCGATTTTAAGAAAAAAGACGGATACAAAAGGTCGATCGAACTTTCCGAAGTCTACGGACTCTACCGGCAGAATTACTG
>DBVZ01000143.1:14834-15132 GCA_002308255.1 Lachnospiraceae bacterium UBA1251
GATAAGAAACGGGGGATCCGATGGCACAGCTGTGGGGCGGAAGGTTTACCAAAGAAACAGATGCCCGTGTATTTGCATTCAACGCATCTTTGCGGTTCGATATCCGTCTTCTTGAGCAGGATATCCGGGGCAGCATTGCACATGTGACAATGCTCTCGCACGCCGGTATTCTCACGGAAGAGGAAAAAGAAAAGATCATCGACGGGCTCGGAGAGATCCTCGCGGAAGCGGAGGAAGGAACTCTTGCGAGCGATCCTTCGGCGGAAGACGTGCACAGCCTCATCGAGGCGGAGCTCAT
>DBVZ01000108.1:0-4735 GCA_002308255.1 Lachnospiraceae bacterium UBA1251
GCATTATCCCAGATCACATTCCCCGCCGCCGTATCCACCGAAAAAACATTGATCCTGAAATTCTCGACCGTCGTCATGATTCCGAACATCTGCACCTGCCCGCCGGCATGGGAGAGTGAGTATTCCGGATATCCCATGACTGCGACATGCGTCTCATCATAAAAGCGCATCGCCTGGATTTCCATGAAGCGCTCCCCGACCGGGACTTCCCGGATCGCTCCGCTGTTCATATCGAAAATGAACATGCGGCCGAAATCATTTTCGAAAATATCCTTTCCCGCCGCAAATGCGAATGTTTCCCCGTCCTCAGACACTGCAGAGGCATAGATCTGGAAATCATCTTCCTCTTCGACCGATAGTTCGGATTCCGCTTTGACGCTTCCCGTCTTTGCGTCAAATGCCTTGACGAAAAATGTGGAAGGAATCGGATTCAGGCTGTACGGACTGTACTCATTCTTGACAAGGTAAATGGTATTTCCGTCCCCGCTGCAGCTGATATCTGCAAAATACCAGTAATAGTCCTCATTTTCGTAATGCCACAGCTCGTGCGCATTTACAAAATCATAGACGAAAATACCGGCGGAAGATTTTACGGCGAGCGTTTCTCCCGTAACCGGCAGAAGATACTGGATCTCGCCCGGATTGGAGAGATAGCCCTCTCCCGTATCTTCCGCAATCTCCACGTCGGAGGAGCGAAGCTCGAAAATGAGCTCTGCGGTGTCAATCTCCCACACATAAACAATGCCGTAAGAATCCCAGACAAGGAGGTATTTACCGTCTTCAGTAACGAAGAAATCCTTTCCGGATCCTTTCGTCCGAAATTCCGCCACTTCCGTCATGGCATGGTTGCGGTCCGCGGTCTGCGGAGGAGAGTATGCATTCAGCGCTCTTTCGAGCACGCGGCGTGCCTTGGGGGAGAGCGGGCGCTCGTTTCCCTCCGATGGCAGCGCTTCCATCATGAGTTCGATCGCCCGGAGGCGGTCGCCGTCATCAAGCAGCTTGTCCGCTTCCGTTGCAAGATGCGCGGACTGGTTCATGAGAGACTGGTCCAGGTTTTCCCGGGCTTTTTCATAGTTTTCCTGCGCAAGCCGGTAGTTTTCCTCCGCGCGCTGTCGGTTTTTTTCGGCAAGCTGATAGTTTTCCTGCGCAAGGTCGTAGTTCTTCTTGATCTCGGCGCGGCTCCAGATCAGGTATGCCAGAGCGATAGCCGCAAGGGTACCGGTCACCGAAAGAATCGCCGTGAGACGGCGGCGGCGGTACTGCCGCTCGCGCATCACGAGTTCGTCGTATTTACAGCCCAGAAGCGCCGCTGCAAGGCGCGGGATCTCCGTGCGGCGGGACGCCTTGATTCCCTGCCGGAAATCGCAGGAGAGCGGTTCGTAATTGATCGTCTCTTCGTATGTCGTACCGTCCGGGGCAGTCCTTTCCACGGTATCGTGAAGGAGAATTTCCGGAATCACGTCGTACGGTTCCCCGCTGACCAGGACCGTCAGGATTTCTTTCTTGGAATGGTTCCGGAGGAAATACTGGATTTCCCGCTCCACCCAGATCGACTCCCTCGTCGAAGTCGAACAGATCACGATGAGATGAGATGCATTTTCCAGCGCCGCCGAGATATCATCGTTGAGATCGCTCGTGATCGGCAGCTCCTCCTTGTCGCGGAAGATCCTTCCGACCTTGCTCTTCCCGGTCTTCTTCCGGATCGCCACGGGTACGGGGTACCGCTCCAGCCTTTTCTGGATCTCCGATGCGACCGCAATATCCTCCGGTGCGTGTCTGTATGATATGAATGCGCTGTATTCGTTTGCCATAATCTGCTCCGCCGGGCGAGAACCGCTCAAACTCCTCAACCCCCAACCCCTCAAACCTGGTTCTGGTGGTATCTTCATTATATGCTGCGGGAATTTCTGTTTTTTCTGCTCTCCGCCTGCCATCGAAACCTGGTACAGACGGTTCACAGACGGTTCAGTCAATTGATCTTATCATCCAGTCTGTGCAAAGTGATCTCCCAGTCAGTTCTGTTCTGAACGTAATCGGCATCCACTTTCTCTCCTCTGAGGATCCGTTTTCTGTCCTCTTCAGGTGACAGGCCGGTCAAAATATAATAGGTATCCATCCCGGCCTTTTTCGCACCTCCGATATCACAAAAGAGGTCGTTTCCTATCATAAGACAGTCAGACGGATTAAATCTGTATTTCTCAAAGAAGACTTCGTAAATAAGGGCATCCGGCTTTTTTGCCATTGCATCAGAGGAAAGAACCATACCGTTAAACAGGCCGTCTGCCAGTCCCAGCTTTTTAAGCTCGTTTATTGTAAACAGGCGCTGTGCATTGGACAGAAGATACAGCTTTTTTCCGGAGTCTTTCAACAGTCTCAATGCCGCATAAGCACCTGCGTACAGACGCAGACGGTGCATCGAAGCCGTTCGGAGAACCGTGGCGGTTTCTGCTATCAGTTCTTCATCCGCCTTAACGCCCTTTGCAAGAAAAAGATCTTTCAGGACACGCCCAAGATCCGGTTCCGGATACCGGACCGCGCTATGTCTGCGTATCACTCTTTCTGCTGCATTTTCCATTTCCTGCAGATAACACTGGCGAAGCTCTTTTCTGGTATAATCTGCGCCGTGGGAGTTGTACCACTCCTTCATTTTTTTCCAGACTTTTGGTTCCGATTCATCTGTGCGGATATCGACCAGCGTCCCATAGAGGTCAAAAATATATGCTTTATATTCTTTCATATTACACTTTCAAATCCATCTGTGTTTCTGGTATGATGGAAAAACCAATCTGATACTTGCTCTGTTTCTGATAAAACTCTGCTCTATTTTCTCTGCTGTCTCGTCTGCATTTTCTGAAAAGGTGATCCAATGGCCAGAATTCCCCGCGCCAAAAGCGCAAATGGTTACTATCATGTCATGTCGCAAGGAAACGGAAAACAGATTCTTTTTGAAGATGATAAAGACAGAATCCGGTTTTTGAATCTTCTGAAAAAATACTGTCCCCTGATGTCCGTAACAATATGCGCCTATTGTCTTATGGACAACCATGTCCACCTGCTTTTAAAAGACAACGAGGGAAAGCTGTCTGAATTCATGCATAGAATCGGCCTTTCCTACGCAAAATATTATAACAAGAAATACGATCACTGCGGACATGTTTTTCGGGGCCCGTTCAAATCCATACCGGTCAATACTGAGAGGGCGTTTCGGGCTGTTTACCGTTATATTCTCCGGAATCCCGAAAAGGCGAATATCTGCCGCGCATCCCGCTATCCCTGGAGCAGCTATAAGCTGCATGGAAAACGCAGCTCTTTCATGGATACCTCCATGGCAGTGCATTTGATCGGCAGCAGAACCAGCTTCGAACAGTTTATAGCCCAAGACCCCGACGAAGAATACGATGAGTTTCTTGATCATAAAAAGCCCGGCCGTGACGACGCATGGGCTCTGCGGGTCATGCGCCGCTGCCTTTCCGTCATCAGCGGGTCCGAGATCCGGAGAATGGGCAGAGAAGAAAGAAAGCACGCTATTCTAACACTAAAAAAATGGGGTCTTTCCGAACGAATGATCTCTCGTCTGACAGGAATCAACCGCACCGTCGTTCGTTTGGCTTAACTCCATAAATCAAAAATCAATTCCCTAAACACTCAGAAGTGGGCCTCTGTTCACTTCTTAAAAAAATGCACCGCACAGTATTTTCATTCCGGCGGTGCACTTTTTTATGTGCTTCGCATCAGGAGCCGGGCAAAAACCGACGAAACCTGGTACGGATGGTTCTCAATAGTTTTCAGCGTGAATCTCAAAGAAGCTCTGCGGATGAGCACAGACCGGGCAGATCTCCGGTGCCTTTGTTCCCACCATGATATGACCGCAGTTGCGGCATTCCCATACTTTTACTTCGCTCTTCTCAAAGACCTGCTGCATCTCCACGTTCTTCAACAGCGCGCGGTAACGCTCCTCATGGTGCTTCTCAATTGCGGCGACCATACGGAATTTCGCCGCAAGCTCCGGAAACCCCTCTTCTTCCGCAGTCTTAGCAAATCCTTCATACATATCAGTCCATTCGTAGTTCTCACCGTCTGCCGCTGCCGCAAGGTTTTCTGCCGTATCACCGATGCCGTTCAGTTCTTTGAACCACATCTTCGCGTGTTCCTTCTCATTATCGGCCGTTTTCAGAAACAGAGCGGAAATCTGTTCGAATCCGTCTTTCTTCGCCCTTGAAGCAAAATAAGTATACTTGTTTCTTGCCTGGGATTCTCCCGCAAATGCAGCCTCCAGGTTCTTTTCTGTCTGTGTCCCCACATATTTGTTCGCCATAATAATACCTCCTTTACAGCTATATGTTTTCAGTTTCGCGGATCAACCGGTTCCGGTTGCACCAACCGGACCTGGTCCGAGCGGTCTTTGGACCAACCAGACCTGGTCCGGGCGGTTCGAACCGCCCGGACCAGGTTTCAACGGTTCATTTTATTTCTCTAGCTCCTCCTCATCCAGGGCTGCCGTCCGCCCCTCTTCGATCCCCTCCGTGCTCTCCGGCAGAAACAGGATCGCAAATGTCGCGAACATCAGCTGGAGATCCGTCAGGACGCCCATATGATTAATATAAAGAAGATCGAATTCCAGTTTCTCATAAGGATCCGTATTGTACTTGCCGTAGACCTGAGCGTAGCCGGTCAGCCCCGCCTTAACCTGGAGCCGGAGGCGGAAAGCCGGCATTTTCCGGTAATACTCCTCCGC
>DBVZ01000108.1:4821-6939 GCA_002308255.1 Lachnospiraceae bacterium UBA1251
ACGATCCTGCCCACCGGCGTGATCCGGTCATCCCGGTCACCGCTGCTCAGCCTCGCCACGCCGTCTTTTTCCGCATCGACCCGCATGGAGCGGAACTTGTAAATATTAAATTCCCTGCCATTCTTCGTCAGCCGCACCTGTTTGTAAATAGCCGGCCCGCCGTCATAAAGTTTCACTGCAAGAGCAGTGATCAGCATAAGCGGACTCAGGACAACGATTCCGCAGAAAGAAGCGAAAATATCAAATGCCCTCTTCACAAATGCGTATTCCGGTCTCAGATAAGAGCGCTGCACAAACAGGACAGGGGAGTCAAACGACTGGATATGCTGCGCTTCCTGCATGATCACGTCGCCGACATGCGGAAGGAAGAATCCCGGAATATCCTCTTCCTTGCAATACTTGACAATGCCGTTCCGGCAGGCCGAATTGACGCCCGCCACAAAAATCGCATCGAACCCATTCAGACGGTCACGGATCTCGTCAAAACTATTTCCGTTATACCGAAACTCCTCCGTGATGCGGTAAAGACGCTCCGAAGGCTTGCCCTTAACCGTACCGAACCGCCTCTTATCCAGTTCATTGCGGTAGATAAGGATCGTTTTCCTTGTCGGATTAATCCTGAAGAAATACTTGTTCCCAAACCATGACCAGACGATATCCACCAGCAGCTGCAGTGGCAGCAAAATGAGAAACACCAACGGACTGCGCACCTTCTGCCAGCCGATGGAAACAGAAACAAAGATAATGAGAACACTGAAGATCTGGGAAATAATCTGGGCAAATACCATCGTCCTGATTCTGGTATACCCGAGCAGATAAGCATTATACGTTCTGATAAAGAAAAACAGGATCGCCGCATAAGCCCCGAGAATAAAGTAGTTGTAGCGGAACCGGCCGGTCCGCGCAACATTCAGTCTGTGATAACGGAACAGAAGCCAGAATACATAGAACAGCGCCAGCGTGATCCCGAAATGCACCAGCTTCAGCACCGTGATCTTCAAATGATTATTATTGTTCCCGATATCCTGCTTCATATATCAACTCCTGTACCATTTGTACCAGGTTTTAATGGTCTGCCAGGTTTGTACCATCTGTACCAGGTTTTAACGGTCTGCCAGGTTTGAATGGTCTGAACCGATCAAACCTGGTACGGGCGGTTCCCAGCATATTATACCATATCAGTGAAAAATAGAATACAGAGCGCACCCGCACAGAACACCGGCCGCGTCAATGCACATATCACGGAAATCACAGCTCCTGCCCGCCACAAAAAACTGGTGGAATTCATCCGTGACCGCATAGAAAGCACCGATTCCCCACGCCAGGATCCTTCCGGCAAATGTCAGCGTCCCCGGCGCGCCGATCACTTCCCGCAGCCGGAATCTTCCGCCGGCACCGCGCCTTTCCGAACCCGCACCCGCGCTTTCTCTTCCCGCGTTCCCCTTCCACGCACCGTACCTCACCGTCAGGCAAAGACTGACTCCCAGAATCAGATATTCCGTAAAATGCGCCAGTTTCCGGACGACGAGATGCAGTCCCTCTTCCGGCAGGCCGAAGATGCGCACAAGAAAGCCCGTGATCCAGCCGCTCTCCGCACCGGACAGATCCGAAGGCAGCGCAGACTGCACGAAAATAAAAACCATGATGGCGATTGTTAAGATCAGATATCTTCTGCTTTTCGTCATGTCAGCATTATATCATAGATCCGCTTCCAAAATCCCCCGATCGGAAATGCGGTCTCTCAAAAAATCCGTTTTTTCCGCATGTTACTCTGTGTCTGTCAGAAAACAGGTACACTTTTTAATTGAAAGGGTAAAGAAAATGAAAAAGTATCTCAGAAAACTCATTGCCGCAGCACTTCTTATGACCATGCTTCTCGGCTCGTTTTCCTCGGAAGTCCAGGCCGCGAATGTCTGCAAATCCGTCAGCGGGCACGTAAGAGGCAGCGCCGTGACCTTCGAAGTCACCACCGGCTCCGGCTGGCTGCTCGGCCAGTATCTCACGCTGTCCCAGTCGAAAGGCGTCGCCTATTCCGGCAACTACGCCTTCAGAAAAGGAACGACCTACAAGGTCTACGGCGTGTATAAAGTGACCTTCAAAAGGCTCAGCGGCAAAGGC
>DBVZ01000108.1:6996-8967 GCA_002308255.1 Lachnospiraceae bacterium UBA1251
AAGTACCAGATCACGATCACGCCGCTTATCGATTCCTTCTACTACAACAAAATGCCCCACTATCTGAAGTATCAGTACAAGAATCAGTTCGCCAAAAACTGGAAGACCACACCGTGCTGGACCGTCAGAAAGACGAAGAACATCACGCTCTGCAGAAAATAATCTGTTTCCGATAAAGGCGGACTCATAAAAATCCCTCCCGGGCCGGTTATCCGCTCCGGAAGGGATCTTCTG
Source organism: Lachnospiraceae bacterium UBA1251 (assembly GCA_002308255.1). Classification (GTDB taxonomy): domain Bacteria; phylum Bacillota; class Clostridia; order Lachnospirales; family Lachnospiraceae; genus Chordicoccus. The sequence goes on from DBVZ01000108.1 coordinate 7,231, forward strand.
TTTTTGAAAATGCGAAAGCGGGCCGTTTCCCTCAGCGCTGCCGGCTGCAGCCGCAGGCCTCCGGAAATCCCGTCTTCCCCGCTTTTTACAGGTCGCTCACATGAACGATCATCTTCATGTAATCGAGCGGATGCGCGTCCGCAAATTCGAACGCTTTCGGATACTCATCAAACTCCCATCTCTGGGAAATGAATTTCTCCGTATTGATCTTGCCCTCATAGAGCAGGCGGATCGCGTCCTGATAGTCCTCGCGGACATACATCATGTGGCCGATCAGGCTGACTTCGCGGCGCTGGATCTGCGGGATGAACAGGGAAACATCCGCTTTATAGTTCCCGGTCAGGATCACTTCGCTGTCCGGTCTCGTCGCCTCCAGGATCGTCTGGAAGACCGGCGGAGCGGCGACACAGTCGACGATCACGTCCGCCTTCTGGATCCCGTAGGTCTGCTCGATGGCTTCCTTCAGGGAAATATTCCTTGTATTGACCGCATAGTCAATGCCGCATTCCAGGGCGTAGTCCAGCTTATCCTGGTTGATGTCGGTGACCATGACTTTTCCGGCACCAAGGCCCTTCGCCGCCTGCGCGACGCAGTTGCCGATCGTGCCGGCGCCTACAACGACGACATTTCCGCCCTTGAACTTTCTGCTGCGTTTGATCGAGCCGACGCCGACGGAAAGCGGCTCCACGACCGTGATATGGTCAACGGACATGTCCTGCGGAACCTTATGCAGATATTTGGTATGGCAGGCATAGTACTCGGTATTGAAGCCGTCTCTGTGCACGCCCATGACCTCCAGATGTTCGCAGACATTGAACCGTCCGGAAATGCAGGGGTAGCATTTTCCGCAGTAGACCTGCGGTTCCACGGCAACTTTCTCCCCGACGGAGAATCCGGTCACATTGCGTCCGAGTTTTTCGATCACACAGCTGACTTCGTGTCCCATGACCCTGGGAAGCTTGTCTTCCGTCACGGATTTGTGCATCCCGTGATAGATCTGGATATCACTGGCGCAGATACCGAAGCTCAGAACTCTCAGAAGAACTTCTTCATCGCCGACTTCCGGGATCGGATCATCGTCATAGCGAAATGCGCCGGGATTGACTTTAATGACTTTTCCGGCCTCATCTCTCTCAAAGGAAGCAAACTTGATCAATTTTGCAGTCTTCATTGCCTTGTACCTTACCTTTCCTTATAATGCTTTTTCTTCTGTTAACCGGGCTCACAAGCTGCTTTCCGGAATTCCCTTCTGCCGGCATCAAGCATCTTTCCGCTGCGGTTTCATTATATCATATTGCGGGCCGATTATCCCGCATTCCCTGCATCTTTTTTGCGGACATCCGGGATTCCGGTCATTCCTGCCGCCGCAGGAATCTGTACAGTAAGCAGTTGTCTTTGCTATAATAAAAATGTCTCAGGATCCGTTTACTCAGGTTCTTTTTATCGGTCTGTGCAATTAAGGAGGACTTTTATGATTTTTTATTTTACGGGAACGGGCAATTCCTATGCCGCGGCAAAAGCGCTTCTCGGCAAAGACGAAAAACTCATTTCCATGGGGGAGGCGATCCGCAGCCGTTCCTACGTTTACCGTATTGAGGAGGATGAAAAGATCGGTTTTGTCTTTCCAGTCTATTTTGCCGGACTGCCGACCGCGGTGGAATGGTTCGTAAAAAAACTCCGTCTGACCGGCGGCCGTGCGGGATTCACCTATGCGGTGATCACCTGCGGCTCTTCTCT
>DBVZ01000108.1:9075-9195 GCA_002308255.1 Lachnospiraceae bacterium UBA1251
GAACAGGAAGAGATCCTCGGAAATGCCGCCAAAGCCCTGCAAATGATCCGGCTCGACATCGGAGCCGGTCCGGCGGAACCGGATCCCGGCGATTGCTGCTGCGCAGACCATGACCATCCG
>DBVZ01000020.1:0-4907 GCA_002308255.1 Lachnospiraceae bacterium UBA1251
ACAGACCTTATGATGGGCAATTTTTTCCGTGTGACGTGCCCCTTCCTGTTTGAACTCGATACGGTTGCTTTTTTTCCGCTGATCCGCGGGAAGCATTCTCTGCAGGCGATCGCGAAGATACAGGACACGACCCAGCTGTTCCTGGATGTCTATTCCGACGGGAAAGCCGTTTACGTGCGGCCGGAGAAAGTGTGGAACCGGAAGTCGGAGACGATGTTCCTGCCGCATCTGTATGATCGGGAAAGCGGCATTATCAGCCCTCTTCTCGACGGGGTGCAGGTCAGCCGTTTTTATCAGACGCTGAACCGGCACCAGCGCTCCGGGGAGGAGCAGAACATCGACGCATGGGACCGCTTCTTCAACCTGTCGAAGCAGATGTACGGGAACGGGATGGATGTGACGCAGGACTGCGCGCGCATGTGCAATATCATGATGAGCCGCGACGGGAAAATGCGCGCCATGATCCGGAAACATTTCAGCCCGGAGGACTATTTCTTTGTGAAGGACCATATGATCGGCTCCGGCCTCATCGGCGGAAAAGCCTGCGGCATGCTTCTAGCCCGCAAGATCATCGAAAACCTGAACCCGGATCTTTACAGCGTTCTGGAACCGCATGATTCGTTTTTTATAGGCTCGGATGTCTATTATTCATATATCGTCGATAACGGATTCTGGGATCTTCGCATCAGACAGCGCACGGAGGAGGAGTATTTCTCCCTGGCGGACACATTTGCAGCCCGCCTTCTTACGGGCACTTTCACGCGTGAGACGGAAGAGCGGTTTGCCCTGGTCCTTGACTACTACGGACAGGATCCGATCATCGTCCGGTCGAGCAGTATTCTGGAAGACGGATTCGGCAACGCATTTGCCGGGAAATACGAATCGGTATTCTGCGCGAATACCGGGACAATGGAGGAAAGACTGGAGGAATTCGAGAACGCGGTCCGACAGGTCTACGCGAGTTCCATGAGCCTTTCCGCGCTCGATTACCGGAAGAGGAGAGGACTCGACGGCAGGGACGAGCAGATGGCGCTGCTGGTCCAGCGCGTATCCGGATCGCATCATGAGCAGTATTATATGCCCTGCGCTGCGGGCGTCGGGTATTCCTACAGTCCGTACCGGTTCCTGAAAAGCCTTGATCCCGCGGCGGGCATGCTCCGTCTCGTGATGGGGCTCGGTACTTCCGCGGTCGACCGCACGGAGGGATCCTATCCGAGGCTTGTCAATCTGGACCGGCCGGAGGCGACCGCGGCGACTACCGTTGCAGCGAGGCATCAATACTCCCAGCGGAAGGTCGAGGCAGTCAACAAAGAAATAAAAAGTCTGGAACGGCTGCCGATGGAGAAGATCGAGCCGAAGCTTCCGAGGCATCTGAAAAATGCCCTGCTCGAGCATGATTACGAAGCGGAGCAGCGGCTGCGGGAGATGGGACGCTACCGGCCTGTACTGTTCATTTCCTGCAAGGGACTCGTGGAGTCCGGGGAGATGATGCGGCAGATGCAGGAGATGATGCTCCTTCTGCAGGAGGAATACGGACAGCCCGTTGATATTGAATTTACAATGAATCTGGCGGAATCCGGGGAGTATATGATCAATCTCCTGCAGTGCCGGCCGCTGCAGGTCTTCCGGGATACGAAGGAGATCATGATCCCGGAGAACCTGCCAAAGGAAAGCATTCTGCTTTCCTCGGAAGGCGCTTCGATGGGACTGTCAAGGGAAATGTCTCTCGATCTGATCGTTTATGTGGATCCGGTTTCTTATTACAACACGCCTTATAAGGAAAAGACCCGCGTGGCAAAAGCCGTCGGGGATGTGAACTGGAAATTCCGCGGTGCCGGGAAGCATATGATGCTGATGGTACCCGGAAGGATCGGGACCTCTTCTCCGGAACTCGGAGTGCCGACCGTTTTTTCGGATATCAGCGAATTTGAAGTGATCTGCGAAGTGTCCGAGTCGGGAGCCGGGTATCAGCCGGAGCTCTCCTACGGAAGCCATATCTTCCAGGATCTGGTCGAAGCGCAGATCCTCTATACGGCGGTTTTCGAAAATGCACACACAAAGCATTATCACCCGGAACGGCTCAGGGATCTTCCGAACCGTCTCGCGGAGTATTTTCCGGAGCATGAAAGTCTTGCGGACGTCATCCGGATCTGTGACGTGGGAGGAAGCAGCTGCAGGGTATTCCATGATCTCAACCGGGAGCAGCTGGTCGTGACTCTGGACGAACCCGCCTGAGGACGTGCAGGACGGTTTTATGACATACAGTGATTTTTCAAAGAGCGGAGGTGCGTCATGTGCTCGATTATGGGTATCTGCGGCAGCGGGGGAGAGTATGAAGACATACGGAGTGCGCTGCGGAAAACGGATTCCCGCGGTCCCGACGACAGCAGGATCGTGGACTGCGGCAGCGGCTGGCTCGGATTCAACCGGCTCTCCATTATGGGGATCACCGAAGAGGGAATGCAGCCGTTCGTATACGGGGACAGGAGAACGATCCCGGTATCCGGACTGACATCCGTTCGGGCAGCGGATGCCGGCACGGATGAAAACGGCAGGGGAAAAGGCTTTGCGGCGCCCGAAGACAGTGAGATCGTCCTTGTATGCAACGGGGAGATCTACGGGTTCCGCCCGTGGCGGGAGGAACTGATCCGCAGCGGATATTCTTTTATAAGCCATTCCGACTGCGAGATCCTTCCGGCTCTCTATAAGGAGCACGGAACGGACATGTTCCGGATGCTGGACGCTGAATTTGCGCTGATCCTTTATGACAGGGAAGAAGATACATTTATTGCCGCGAGGGACCCGATCGGGATCCGGCCTCTGTATTATACGGTCCTGCCGAACGGAACGTATGTATTCGCTTCGGAGCCCAAAAACCTCATGGGCTTTGGGGCGGCGGTCAGGCCTTTCCCGCCCGGCTGCTACTTTAAAGACGGGAACTTCGTTCAGTACCGGGATATGTCGGATGTCGGAAAATATACGGATGACGATATGGAGACCATCTTTTCCCGCATCCATGATCATCTGACGGAAGGCGTAGAAAAGAGAATGGATTCGGATACCCCGGTCGGATTCCTGCTCTCGGGCGGTCTGGACTCCTCTCTCGTCTGCGGAATCGCAGCAAAAATGACGGACAAACCGCTCAGGACCTGGTCGATCGGCATGGATCTTGACGCCATCGATCTCAAATACGCGAGAACGGTCGCGGATTATATCCATTCCGACCATCATGAAGTGATCATTACGAAGGAAGACGTCCTGGCGGCGCTGGAGCCGGTCATTGAGGCGCTCGGCACCTACGATATCACGACAGTCCGCGCTTCGATCGGGATGTATCTTGTCTGCAAAGCGATCCACGAGCAGTCGGACGTCCGCGTGATCCTGACCGGTGAGATCTCCGACGAGATATTCGGTTATAAATACACCGATTTTGCTCCCTCGGCGGCGGAATTCCAGAAGGAAGCCGAGAAGAGGATCCGGGAGATCCACATGTACGACGTCCTCCGCGCGGACCGCTGCATCAGTGTCAACTCGCTGGAGGCGAGGGTGCCTTTCGGAGATCTCGTATTTGTGGACTACTGCATGTCGATCGACCCGGAAAAGAAAATGAACCGTTACGGCAAAGGAAAATACCTGCTCCGCAAGGCATTCGAAAAAGACGGGCTGATCCCGGAGAGCATTCTCTGGAGAGAAAAGGCGGCATTTTCCGACGCGGTGGGACATTCGCTGAAAGACGATCTTGCGGAATACGCGGAGAGCGTTTATTCGGACGAGGAATTCCGGGCAGGGGTTCTGAAATATGATCACGCGAGGCCTTTTACGAAAGAATCGCTCCTGTACCGCGATATTTTCGAAAAGTATTATCCCGGCCAGTCGGAAATGGTCACGGATTTCTGGATGCCGAACCGGAGCTGGGAAGGCTGTGACGTGACAGATCCGTCTGCCCGTGTTCTTGCAAACTACGGGGACAGCGGAAAATAAAAGGCGGCTGTTTTGTGACAGCCCGATCCGGAAACACTGAAAACCGGAAGGTCATCCCACAATGGCGTGGAATACGCGAGGGGTGGCCTTTTTTTAAATGAGGAGGAGAGAACAATGACGAAAGAACTGCTGGAACTTCTGGACGGAGAAGTATTTAAAGTATGGTTTCTGATCGGAGCCGCGTTCGTATTCTGGATGCAGGCCGGATTTGCGATGTGCGAGGCGGGATTTACGAGGGCAAAGAACGCAGGCAACATTATCATGAANNACCTGATGGATTTCTGCATCGGAACGGTGATGTGGTTCCTGTGCGGCGCGTCTCTCATGCTGGGAACAAACGTTCTCCACGGGTTTGCAGGTGGTTTCAGTTTTGACGTATTTGCAAATTACGGCAGTTTCGATTACTCCGCGTTCGTATTTAACCTTGTGTTCTGCGCGACGACGGCTACGATCGTTTCCGGATCGATGGCGGAAAGGACGAAGTTCCTGAGCTACTGCATTTACTCCGCGGTCATATCGGCGGTGATCTATCCGATTGAAGCACACTGGACGTGGGGCGGCGGATTCCTCGTGCAGTGGGGATTCCACGATTATGCAGGCTCGAACTGCATTCATATGGTCGGCGGGATCTGCGCTTTTATCGGGGCCTGGATGCTCGGCCCCAGGATCGGAAAATTCGAAAGGGACAAAAACGGGAAAGTTGTCAAAGTAAATGCTTTTCCCGGCCATAACCTCGTGATTGCCGCGCTGGGCGTGTTTATCCTGTGGCTCGGCTGGTACGGCTTTAACGGCGCGGCNNGGTACGGTTTCAACGGCGCCGCCGCGACCGATGTCCCGACGCTGGGATCCGTATTTCTCACGACGACGGTCGCGCCGTCTGTGGCGACGGTGGTCTGTATGCTGTTCACGTGGATCAAATACGGCAA
>DBVZ01000020.1:4940-15595 GCA_002308255.1 Lachnospiraceae bacterium UBA1251
CTGAACGCCTCCCTCGCCGGTCTCGTCGCGATCACGGCCCCCTGTGACGTCACGGACTGCGCCGGCGCAGCCATTATCGGAGCGGTCTCCGGTCTTCTGGTCGTTTTCGGAGTGTGGTTCAACGACAACGTCACACATGTGGACGATCCGGTCGGCGCGGTCGCGGTCCATATGTTCAACGGAATCTGGGGAACTCTGGCGGTCGGACTTTTTGCGACAGAGACGGCACCGGGATTTGTCTCCGCCGGTATCCGGGAAGGTCTTTTCTACGGCGGCGGTTTCGTCCAGCTCGGCAAACAGCTGGGAGGAATGCTGGTCACGATGCTGTGGACCGTCGTGACGATCTGGATCGCCTTCACGATCATCCGGAAAACCGTCGGACTGCGGGCATCCGAGGAGGAGGAGATCATGGGCCTTGATACGACCGAGCACGGCCTTCCGTCGGCGTACGCGGGCTTCTCCATCATGGATATTTCGAACACGATGACGATGAGCGTCAATGAGAACACGAACCTTGGGGAAGACAGCTATGACGCCGCTTCCGAGGCTAAGAAAAAAGCTGCAGTGCCGGTCATAAGGGAAGACATGACAGGGATCCCGGAGATCAGCACCGGCATCTCCAAGGTAGTGATCATCGCGAAACTGTCCCGTTACGACGCACTGAAAAAAGCCATGAACGAGCTCGGCGTGACGGGCATGACGGTCACGCAGGTCATGGGCTGCGGCGTCCAGAAGGGAGCGGGAGAACGTTACAGGGGCGTCGAGATCGACGCGACCCTCCTTCCGAAGGTGAAACTGGAAGTGGTCGTCGCCGCCATTCCCGTGGACGATGTGATCGAGGCGGCGAAGAGAGCACTGTATACAGGCCATATCGGAGACGGAAAAATCTTTGTCTATCCGGTCAGCAGGGTCGTCAAGATCCGAACCGGTGAAGAGAACTACGCGGCACTTCAGGATGTGGAATAAGGAAAGGGCCGCATTGGAGAAAAAATCGGTGAAAGCTATTGAATATTTATGCGGTTGGAAGTATAATTTCTACAAATGTGACGGAAGGGATTCCGTACTAATCCGAATATAGTTCATTTTTAAGAAGCAAAGGCGCTTCGGGTAATCACACCCGAAGTGCCTTTTTTTGCGAAGGAGGAACACTTATGGCCGACCGGTTCGAAGAGATCCGCAAAGAAGGACTGTACGATCCGTCCTTTGAACACGATAACTGCGGGATCGGAGCGATCATTGACATCAGCGGGAGACAGAGCCACGGGCTCGTATGCGACGCCCTCTCCATCGTGGAAAATCTGGAACACAGGGCAGGAAAAGACGCGGAGGGAAAGACCGGCGACGGCGTCGGGATCCTCACGCAGGTCCCGCACGCGTTTTTCGTAAAGAAAATGAAAGAGCAGGGCGTCACTTTGCCGGGACCGAGGGAGTACGGTGTCGGGATGTTCTTTTTCCCGCAGAATGATCTTGACCGGAGACAGGCGAGGTCCATGTTCGAGATCATTGTGAGAAAGGCTGGGCTGACGGTCCTCGGCTGGAGAAAAGTGGAATCGGACCCGTCCGTGCTCGGAAGATACGCGCTGGAGTGCATGCCGGATATCCGGCAGGTCTTTATCGCCCGTCCGGAAGGGGTGGAGAAAGATATCGATTTTGACAGAATGCTCTATCTCATCCGAAGGGAATTCGAGCAGAGCAACGTCAACACGTATGTCCCTTCGCTCTCCTGCAGGACGATCGTCTATAAAGGCATGTTTCTTGTCGGACAGCTGCGGACCTTCTTTACGGACCTGATGGATCCGGATTACTGCTCTGCGATCGCCATGGTGCACTCCCGCTTTTCCACCAATACGACGCCGAGCTGGGAGAGAGCGCATCCGAACCGTCTGATCGTCCACAACGGAGAGATCAATACGATCAAAGGGAACGTGGACAAGATGCTTGCGCGGGAAGAGACCCTGCACACAGAGCTGTTTTCGGAAGAGGATATGACGAAGGTTCTGCCGGTCATTTCCGGAAGCGGCTCGGATTCCGCCATGCTGGACAATACACTGGAATTCCTGATCATGAGCGGGATGGATCCGGCACTTGCCGCCATGATCCTGATCCCGGAGCCATGGGCGCACAATGAGACGCTCTCCCCGGAGGAAAGAGATTTTTATCAGTATTACGCGACCATGATGGAACCCTGGGACGGACCGGCATCGATCCTGTTTTCCGACGGGGATGTGATGGGTGCCATCCTCGACCGGAACGGACTTCGTCCGTCCCGTTATATCATCATGGATGACGGAAGGCTGATCCTTTCTTCGGAAGTCGGGGTCCTTAAGCTGGATGAGAGCCGCATTAAGGAAAAAGGGAGAATTCATCCGGGAAAACTCCTGCTTGCCGATATCAAACAGAAAAAAATCATTTACGACGACGAGCTGAAAGAGAAATACGCCTGCGCGAAGCCGTTCGGCGAGTGGCTGGACCGCAATCTTCTCTCCCTTGCCGAAGTCAGGATCCCGAACAAGAAGGTTCCCGCGCTGAGCGGTACATACAGGAAAAAGCTTCAGAAAGCATTCGGGTACAGCTGGGAAAACTATCACGACGGTATTTTGAATATGGCGCTCGGCGGTTCCGAGGCGATCGGTTCCATGGGTGTCGACACTCCGATTGCGGCGCTCTCGGATCAGTACCAGCCTCTGTTTTACTATTTCAAACAGCTGTTCGCACAGGTGACCAACCCTCCGATCGACGCGCAGAGAGAGGAGATCGTCACCTCGAGGACGGTCTATGTCGGGAAGAACGGCAATCTTCTGGAGGAAAAGCCGGAGAACTGCCATGTTCTCAAGATCAACAATCCGATCCTCTCGGATCTGGATCTTCTGAAGATCGAGCATATGAAAAAAGAGGGATTTAAAGTCGCCAGAGTCTCGATCCTGTTCTATAAGAGCACGCCGATGAGGAGGGTCCTGCAGCATCTCTTCGTGGCTGTTGACAAGGCATATAAAGAAGGAGCCAATATCCTGATCCTCTCCGACCGGGGCGTTGACGAGAACCACGTGGCGATCCCGTCGCTCCTTGCGGTCGCGGCGGTGCACAGGCATCTCGTCGAAACCAGAAAATGCACGGCGATGTCCCTGATCCTGGAATCCGGAGAACCAAGGGAAGTCCACCATTTTGCGGCGCTCCTCGGGTACGGCGCATGTGCCGTCAATCCGTATCTCGCGCACGCGACGGTCGCGCAGCTCGTAGAGGAGGAACTGCTTGACAAGGATTATTACGCTGCCGTGGACGATTATGACAGGGCGATCCTGTTCGGCATCGTCAAGATCGCGTCCAAAATGGGAATCTCGACGATCCAGTCCTATCAGGGAAGCAAGATCTTCGAGGCAATCGGAATCTCGGAGGAAGTGATAAACGAGTATTTTACGGGAACCGTCAGCCGCGTGGGAGGCATTACCCTGGAAGATATAGGAAGAGCCGCGGACAGCCAGCACAGCAGGGCTTTCGATCCCCTGGGCCTGCCGTCCGATCTTGAACTCACCGCGATCGGGCGTCATAAGCAGAGAAGCCAGGGAGAGCACCACCGCTACAATCCGCAGACGATCCACATGCTGCAGATGGCGGCCAGAGAAGGAAACTACGATAAATTCAAAGAATATACGAAAATGGTCAATTCGGAGAAGACCGGATATCTCCGGAGCCTGCTCGAATTCCGTTATCCCGAAAAGGGCGTCCCGCTGGAAGAAGTGGAGAGCGAGGAGATGATCGTGCGGAGGTTCAAGACCGGCGCGATGTCCTACGGTTCCATTTCCGAAGAGGCACACGAGACGCTCGCGAAAGCGATGAACCATCTGCACGGCAAATCCAACAGCGGCGAAGGCGGAGAGAGCGAGGAGAGGATCCTGTCCGCCGGAACGGAAAATGACCGGAGCTCCGCGATCAAACAGGTCGCGAGCGGAAGGTTCGGCGTCACGAGCCGGTATCTCGTGAGCGCGAAAGAGATCCAGATCAAGATNNAAGATGGCGCAGGGCGCGAAACCGGGGGAAGGCGGACACCTTCCGGGCCGGAAAGTCTATCCGTGGATCGCAAAGACCAGACATTCGACGCCGGGCGTAAGCCTCATTTCCCCGCCGCCGCACCATGATATTTATTCGATCGAGGATCTGGCGCAGCTGATCTACGACCTCAAGAACGCCAATAAAAAAGCCCGTATTTCCGTAAAACTCGTATCGGAGGCGGGCGTGGGGACCATCGCGTCCGGCGTCGCGAAAGCGGGGGCGGGCGTCGTCCTGATCTCCGGCTACGACGGGGGCACCGGGGCCGCGCCGCTGAGCTCCATCCATAATGCCGGCCTTCCGTGGGAACTGGGCCTTGCGGAGACCCATCAGACGCTTGTCGCGAACGGACTCCGGAATCAGATCGTGATCGAGACCGACGGAAAGCTCATGAGCGGGCGGGACGTCGCCATAGCGGCGATCCTCGGCGCCGAGGAATTCGGTTTTGCGACAGCGCCTCTCATCACGATGGGATGCGTCATGATGAGGGTCTGCCAGTCGGATACCTGCCCGATGGGCGTTGCCACCCAGAATCCGGAGCTTAGGAAGCGATTCGCCGGAAAACCGGAATATGTTGAAAACTTCATGATCTTTATCGCCCGGGAACTGCGGGAGATCATGGCTTCTCTCGGCGTGCGTTCCGTGGAGGAACTGGTCGGCCGGACGGATCTTCTCAGGATGAGAGAGCAGCTTTCGGATAAAGAAAGCAGACTGGATCTTAAGAGGATCCTGAAGGATATGTCCCGCGTGGACCGGGAACAGTCAACATTCCATGAAAAGTACCGCTATGATTTCCGACTTCGGGATACCCTGGACGAAAAGGTTCTCCTGGCTTCGAAGGACGTCCGGAGAGCCATGGATCAGGGGGAACGCGCGGAGATCAGCGTCAAGGTGGGAAATACGGACAGGACCTTCGGCACGCTCCTCGGTGCGGAGATCACGAGGGAGCATCCGCAGGGCCTTGAAGACGATACGATCACCGTAAACTGCGAGGGATCCGGAGGACAGAGCTTCGGGGCTTTTATCCCGAAAGGACTGACGCTGAACCTGACCGGCGACAGCAACGACTATTTCGGAAAGGGGCTGTCCGGAGGGAAACTTACGGTCAAGGCGCCCTCAGATGCCGGATATGATCCGGAGAGCAACATTATTATCGGAAATGTGGCTCTGTACGGGGCGACGTCGGGAGAAGCCTATATCGCCGGTATGGCCGGCGAGCGGTTCTGCATCCGCAATTCCGGAGCGGTCGCCGTCGCGGAGGGCGTCGGCGAACACGGATGCGAATACATGACCGGCGGATGCGTCGTGATCCTGGGACCGACCGGAAAGAACTTCGCAGCCGGCATGAGCGGCGGCGTGGCGTATGTGCTCGATGAAGAGAACCGGCTTTACAAAAATCTGAATAAGCAGCTCGTAAACCTCGAGGATGTGACGCAGAAGATCGATCAGCAGGAGCTGAAGAGGATCATTGAGGCGCATGTGAGGAATACCGGTTCCGAGAAGGGAAAACGGATCCTGGAGTCGTTCTCTTCCTATATTCCGCATTTCAAGAAGATCATTCCGACGGATTATAAAGAGATCCTGCGGCTCATCGCGAAAAGCGAGGAGGCGGGAGCTGATCCGGAGACGGCAAAAATTGAAGCTTTTCACGCGCTTGTCGGGTAAAGGAGAGAGGACCATGGGAAAAACAACAGGCTTTTTGGAATATGACCGGGCGGAGGGCCCGGTGCTCAAAGAAGAGGAGAGAGTGCTGCATTTCCGTGAGTTCCACGAAAGGCTCCCTCTTCCGAAGCAGCGGGAGCAGGCTGCAAGATGCATGGACTGCGGGATCCCGTTCTGCCAGGCAGGACTTATGATCGCGGGAATGGCTTCCGGATGTCCGCTCCGCAATCTCGTCCCCGAAATCAATGATCTCGTCTACCGGGGAAGAATGGCCGAGGCCTACCGGAGGCTGTCGGTCACGCACAGTTTCCCGGAATTCACGAGCCGCGTCTGTCCGGCTTTGTGCGAGGCTGCGTGCACATGCGGCGTCCACAACGAGCCGGTGTCAACAAAGGAAAATGAAAAAGCCGTCATAGAATATGCCTACGCGAACGGACTTGTCACCGAGGAGGTGCCGGCGGTCCGGACCGGAAAAAAGGTGGCGGTCGTCGGCAGCGGCCCTTCCGGCCTTGCGGCGGCGCAGCTTCTTAACCGGAGGGGCCATGAAGTGACGGTCTACGAGAGAAGAGACCGTGTCGGAGGCCTTCTTCGCTACGGCATCCCGAACATGAAGCTCGATAAATCCCTGATCGACAGAAGGGTCGCGCTCATGGAACAGGCGGGCGTCCGTTTCATTGTCAATGCGGATGTCGGAAAAGATATCGCCGCTTCCGAACTGACAGAGCAGTACGACGCCGTGATCCTCGCCTGCGGCGCATCCAATCCCCGCGATATTAAAGCGCCGGGCAGGGACGCGAAGGGGATCCGGTTCGCGGTCGAATTCCTCGGAAGCGTGACAAAGAGGCTGCTGGACAGCGGTTTTGAGAAGTTCCCGTTCGAGGATGTCAAAGGAAAAGACGTCATCGTCATCGGCGGAGGGGATACCGGCAACGACTGTGTCGGCACCTGCATAAGGCTGCAGGCGAAGAGCGTGACGCAGCTNNTTTGAACTGAACACGGAAGCGGATCCTGAAAAACTGCAGGATTATGACGCTGTGCTGCTCTGTGGCGGTGCACGGAAGCCCCGCTCCCTGAATGTGGAACATATGGACGCCGAAGGTGTGATGTTTGCTGTGGACTACCTGACAGCAGCAACCAGGGCTGTGCTGGGAGGCACTGTTTCCGAAGCATCCGCAGCCGGAAAGCATGTGATCGTGGTCGGCGGCGGTGATACCGGCAATGACTGCGTAGGGACTGCCCTGCGCCAGGAATGCGTCAGCGTGACACAGCTGGAAATGATGCCTGCTCCGCCGGAAGACCGCACACCGGGCAATCCGTGGCCGGAATGGCCGAGGATCCTGAAAGTCGACTACGGACAGGAGGAAGCGATCTGGAAATTCGGCGCCGATCCGAGAATCTATCAGACGACGGTCAAAGAGTTCGTAAAAGACAAGAGAGGAAATCTCAAAGAAGCCGTCCTCATATCTCTTTCGGCGCAGAAGGATCCGAATACCGGAAGGCTCAGCATGGTCCCCGTGGAAGGATCGGAAAGAACGGTCCCGGCACAGCTCGTGCTGATCGCCGCCGGTTTCCTGGGCAGTGAACGGTACGTCACGGAGAGCTTCGGCGTGGAGACGGACGGAAGGACCAACGTGAAGACCGCGCCGGGAGGATACGCTTCTTCCCGGGCAAAGATCTATACGGCAGGGGATATGCACCGCGGGCAGTCCCTGGTGGTATGGGCGATCACGGAAGGCCGTGCCGCCGCAAGAGCGGTCGATCTCGACCTTATGGGGTACACAAACCTATAGGCGGGGGGATATGATATACGAACCTTAAGGCGCAGACCGGAAAGGCCGCGTCGGAAAGGAGCGGAAAATGGCAAAGTATATTTTCGTGACCGGAGGCGTTGTCTCCGGTCTTGGCAAGGGTATTACGGCCGCCTCGCTCGGCAGGCTCCTCAAGGCGAGGGGACTCAAAGTCGCCGCGCAGAAACTGGACCCGTACATCAACGTCGACCCGGGGACCATGAGTCCCTATCAGCACGGGGAGGTGTACGTCACGGAGGACGGTGCGGAGACCGACCTTGATCTCGGCCATTATGAAAGGTTCATTGACGAAGATCTGAACCGTTTTTCGAACCTCACCTCCGGAAAGGTCTACTGGAACGTTCTTAATAAGGAGCGGAGAGGGGAATATCTAGGCTCCACCGTGCAGGTGATCCCGCACATCACAAATGAGATCAAGGCTTTTGTGTACCGGGTCGGCCGCGAGACGGATGCGGATGTCGTGATCACGGAGATCGGCGGCACGATCGGCGACATCGAGTCGCAGCCGTTCATCGAGGCGGTGCGGCAGATATCGCTGGAAGTGGGAAAAGAAAACAGTCTTTTTATCCATGTGACGCTGGTCCCGTATCTGCACGGATCCAATGAGCACAAATCCAAGCCGACCCAGCACTCTGTGAAGGAACTGCAGGGAATGGGCATTAACCCGAATATTATCGTCCTCCGGTGCGATGAGCCGCTGGAAGAGAGCATTTTCAAAAAAATATCGCTGTTCTGCAACGTGAAGGAGGACTGCGTTATTGAGAACCGGACGCTGGACAGTCTGTATGAGGCGCCGCTGATGCTCGAAAAATCCAATTTCTCGGGCGTGGTATGCCGGGAACTGGGAATTCGGACGCCGGAGCCGGATCTGGAGGAATGGAAACGTCTCATCAGCTGCATCGCGGACCGGAACAGGGATGTGAGGATCGGAATCGTCGGAAAATACGTGCAGCTGCATGACGCCTATCTGTCGATCGCGGAGGCGCTTGCACATGCAGGATTCGCTCTGGGAGCGCATGTCCGCATCGAATGGATCGATTCGGAAGAGATCACGGAAGAAAACTGTTCCGAAAGACTGAAGGATGTAAAGGGGATCATTGTTCCGGGCGGCTTTGGGTACCGCGGAACGGAGGGAATGATCGCCGCGGCTTCCTGTGCAAGGAAAGAGAAGATCCCGTATCTGGGAATCTGTCTGGGCATGCAGATCGCCGTGATCGAGTACGCGAGACACGCGGCAGGCATACCGGATGCCTGTTCCGGGGAATTCAATGAGACTTCGGAGCACAAAGTGATCGATTTCATGCCGGGTCAGTCGGACGAGATTGACAAAGGCGGAACGCTGCGGCTCGGCAGCTATCCCTGCCGCATTCAGCCCGGTACGCTGATGGAGCAATGCTACGGAACGAAGGAGATCCGCGAGCGGCACCGTCACCGGTATGAATTCAACAATGATTTCCGGGAGCTCCTGACAGAGGCGGGACTGGTCATTTCCGGTCTCTCGCCGGACGGGACGCTCGTCGAGACGGTGGAACTGAAGGATCATCCTTTCTACATCGGGGTGCAGTATCATCCGGAATTCAAGTCGAGGCCGAACAGGCCGCACCCGCTGTTCCTCGGGTTCCTGCGCGAAGCGATGCGGAAAGAGGAAGAATAATGAGGAAAAGAAGAAAACTGATCCTCGAAGACGGGAGCGTCTTTTACGGAACCGGCTTCGGCGCGCCGGGAGACGCTGTCTGTGAGATCGTATTCAATACATCGATGACCGGCTACCAGGAGATCCTCTCGGACCCGTCCTATACGGATCAGGCGGTCGTCATGTCCTACCCGCTGATCGGTAATTACGGGATCACGGATGAGGACTTCGAGAGCAAGATGATCGCGCCGTCCGCCCTGATCATCCGGGATCTGAATGAAAATCCCTCCAATTTCCGCTTCACAAGGACTCTGGAGGAGCTTCTTGCGGAGAACGGCGTCCCGGGCATGTATGGCGTTGATACAAGGAAGCTCGTGCGGAGCATCCGGGATCTCGGGTCGAGAAAAGTCCTTGTGACAGACGATGATACGCCCCTCACGGAAGGAATGAGGAACCTGCGTGAGACCGGCCTTTCGCACGATGCCGTACGGCGCTGCAGCTGTTCCAGAAAATGGTACAGCCGGACGTCTAATCCGCGCTTCCACGTCGTCGCGGTCGACTGCGGGATGAAGATGGGGATCATTAAGAAACTGAACGAATACAAGTGCAATGTAACGACCGTGCCGTATCACACGTCGGGAGAAGAGATCATGTCTCTTGCGCCGGACGGCGTTTTTGTTTCAAACGGTCCGGGCGATCCCGAAGACGTTCCGGAAGTCATCGCAGCGCTGCGTACGATCCGGGGAAAAGTTCCGGTCTTCGGGATCTGCCTCGGGCATCAGCTGATCGCGCTTTCACGCGGCGCGAAGACTTATAAGCTCAAATTCGGGCACCGGGGCGGCAATCATCCCGTCATGGACGTCAGAACGGGAAAAATCGAGATCACGAGCCAGAACCACAGCTACGCTGTCCGGGCGGAGAGCCTTGCGGGAACGGGTCTCGCTGTCACGCATGTCAATCTCCTCGACCGGACGGTCGAGGGGCTGGAAGATAAGGACGGTCTGGTCTTTTCGGTACAGTATCATCCGGAGAGCGCGCCGGGACCGCAGGACAGCACGTATCTGTTTGAACGCTTTACGGAAAATATGGCCCGCGGAAAGAACCGGAGGACGGGAAATGCCTAAGAGAACGGATATCAGGAAGGTTCTTGTCATCGGCTCCGGTCCGATCGTGATCGGACAGGCGGCTGAATTCGACTACGCCGGGACGCAGGCCTGTCTCGCCCTGAAAGAAGAGGGATACGAAGTGGTCCTCGCCAACTCGAATCCGGCGACAATCATGACGGATCACCAGGTGGCGGANNATATGGAGCCGCTCACGCTGGAATACCTCGCCAGAATATGCCGGTACGAGCGTCCCGACGCCATCATACCGGGTCTCGGAGGACAGACGGGGCTTAATCTATCCCTGCAGCTCAGCGAGAAAGGGATCCTTAAGGAGTGTGAGATCGAACTGCTCGGAACGGATGAAGAGAGCATCCGGAAAGCGGAGGACCGGGAACTGTTCAA
>DBVZ01000020.1:15698-15826 GCA_002308255.1 Lachnospiraceae bacterium UBA1251
CCGGCGTTCACGCTCGGCGGCACCGGAGGGGGATTTGCCCACCGGGAGGACGAGATGCGGGAAATGATGAAGCACGCTCTGGACCTTTCTCCCGCTCATCAGGTCCTCGTCGAGAAAAGCATCCGGGG
>DBVZ01000029.1:0-140 GCA_002308255.1 Lachnospiraceae bacterium UBA1251
CTGGTCATGGATCACCAGGAAGAGCCGATCGCGGACTGCAACCTTGTAGGACCGATCACGTATGATCTGATCGTGAGCAAAGAAGCGGCAAGGCTGAAGAATTATAGCTGCGAATACTGCGGTGAGTTCGACGGCATCGT
>DBVZ01000029.1:222-536 GCA_002308255.1 Lachnospiraceae bacterium UBA1251
CCGATCGCGATCAACGGGCGCAGCGAGACGCGGGAACAGGCTTTCCTGTCCCTCGCGGCCTGCATTGCGATGGCAGCGGAAAAATAAAGAAACAGACACAAATGAAAGCAGCCGGCCCTGAGGCCGGCTGTTTTTATGCCTGAAAGGCGATCACGGACGAATACTAAACAACAGGGACGGAAGCTCCTACATGCCGGACGCATTCCGCGGCACGGGCGAGCGCATTTTCAAGACAGGCATAAGGGGAAAGACCGCGAAGAAGACCGGACAGAAAACCCGCAACGAAATTGTCGCCGGCGCCGGTCGTATCCACA
>DBVZ01000029.1:553-6120 GCA_002308255.1 Lachnospiraceae bacterium UBA1251
AGAGCGTACTGCATCCCATTGAGATCCGCGAAACATCCTTCCGGCCCTGTCTTGATAATGACGTTCCGGATCCCGTAAGAACGAAAAACAGCGGTCATATCGGCGTACTGCTCCTTTCCGGAGTAGTATGCCGCTTCTTTTTCATTCGGGAAAATATAATCGATGAAAGGCAGGACCTCTTTCAGGTCCGATAATGCCATCGCGCGGTAAGTCGGCAGTTTAGTATCGGCGCAGACCACGGCGCCGCTTTCGTGAGCGGCTGCAAGGAGTTCCCGAACCGTTTCGGGATCATCGAGAGGAGCGCGGAAAAGGCTCGCGAAAGAAATGATCTTCGAGCCGCACGTGCGGAGGACGTCCGGATCCGGCCGGTAGCCTTCCAGTTTCGTCGCTCCGGAATTGATCGAATACCGGCTGCCGTCCATGCGGACGATCAGATCCGCGATCGGAGTCGTGAGAGTATCCGAAACCGTGACGTTTTCAGTGCTGATTCCGCGTTTTCCGGCTTCGGCAAGCAGGATGCTGCCGGCAAGATCTCTTCCGATTCCGCATACGAGGGAGACCCGGTATCCGGAGGAAGCAAGGGAAAACGACTCGTTGACGGCGTCGCCTCCCGTACTTAGACGGATGGTCTCCGCGCGCCAGACATTTTCCTTATACGGGCGGTCTTCCTGCCCGCGGGTGATGCAGTCGATCACGGCCTGGCCGATGCACATGACGTCGGGGGAATGGCTCATTTTGACGATGCCTCCTTTACTCCATGGTCTTCAGTTCGGAAAAGGCAAGAGGGACAGCGAGCAGGAGAGAACAAAGATCGGCTGCGGGCTGTGTGATCTCGACGCCTCTCAGGCCGAAAAGCCCGGGAAGGATCAGGATCAGAGGAATAAAGAAAATGCCGCTGCGGGCGGAAGAAGTCAGGGATGCCTTGAATCCTTTTCCGATAGCCTGCAGCATCATATTTGTCAGAAAAACGAAAGTGAGGAACGGCAGTACGCAGACCTCGCAGCGCAGGGCGAACGATCCGACGGCAATGACCTCGGGATCGGAACGGAACCAGCCGACGATCTGCGGCGCGAAGAGAAAGCAGAGGACGGATGTGCAGGTCAGGAAAACGGAACCGTATTTAATGCAGAAAAAGAACCCGTCCCGGACGCGCTTTTTCAGACCGGCCCCGTAGTTAAAAGAACAGACCGGCTGATACCCCTGCCCGAATCCGATCAGGGCGCTGCACATCAGCATGGTCACGCGGGTGACGATGGACATGCCGGCGATCGCGGCGTCTCCCCCGTAACGCGCGGCACTCGTGTTAAGAAGGATCGCGGCAACGGAAGACATGCCCTGACGGAACAGGGACGGCATGCCGCCGTTGACGATCTCAAAGATATAATGACGGCCAAGCCGGACGTTCCTTGTGCTGAGCCGGATATTTTCCCCTTTGGAGGACCCGATCAGCAGAACGACAAAGCTGATCGCCTGACCGGAGACCGTTGCGATCGCGGCGCCGGCCACACCCATATGAAAAACAAAAATGAGGAGCGGATCGAGGAAGATATTCAGGACGGCGCCGCAAAGGAGTCCGACCATCGCGTACATCGCCGCGCCCTGAAAGCGCAGCTGATTGTTGATGACGAACTGGCACATCATGAAAGGAGCGCCGATGAGAATGATCCTCATATAGGTGACGGCGTCGGAAAGAGTGGTCGGCGTCGCCCCGATAAAGACGGCGATCGGCTTTACAAATAAGATGCCGACCGTTGTAAAAAGAAGGCCGATGATGAGCGCCATGGCAAATCCCGTGGAAGCCGCTTCATTTGCCTCTTTCTTTTCACCGGCACCGAGCATTCTGGAGATATAATTGCCGGAGCCCTGTCCGCAGAAGAAACCGAAGGCCTGAATGATCGCCATCACGGAGAAGACAAGACCGACCGCAGCCGTCGCCTGCGTGGAGATCTGCCCCACAAAATAGGTGTCGGCAGTGTTGTAGATCCCGGTCACGAGCATGCTGATGATCGTCGGCACGGCAAGACGCGGAATGAGTCTGTTCACAGGCGTCTGCGTGAGGAAAGTATAGCGGTCCACGCCTGCCGGAAGCGGTTTTTTCATGGATTCTCCTCCGGTTTGCAACTCAGCTTTACAACAAAACCGGTCTGCCTTTATTTCCAGTTTTCCTCGAGAAAAGCGAGCATCTGGGAAGCGGTCGGCGGGCATCCCTTCAGCGTTTTTGCAAAGCAGGAAGTGCATCGTCCGACGCCGATCACGCCTTCTTTACCCTGGTATCCCTGTCCGATGGCGATGGGCGTTCTGTTTCCGCGAAGCTGTCCCGTTTCGTTCATGCGGTTCAGTGCATGGATGAGAGAACCGTAGCAGGCGCTGCAGGCGTCTTTCGGTTCCGTATAGGAAGCCAGCTTCTTGACGCGTCCGGTCATGCGGAATTTCGCGCCGGAAGCGGAATCGGGTTCATTGAGCTGCCGGATCTCCGCCTTTGACGTATCCGCGCTTCCGACGCCAAGCCGCTCCGCCATGCCGATATAGGGGACTTCATCCGTATCGTACCCCATGCTCTCGCATACATAAGCGTCGCAAAGGACCGGATCGGCAAATCCGAGGATCCGGTTCATGACGACCGGGTTGCCGCCCTCTTCAAAGTCGAGATCGCCGCAGATATTGTCCACGAGAATGAAACTGTTCGGGGCAACCGTATTGAGATGCGCGATGGGCTTGTGCAGTCCGAGCGAATGGAAGCGCCTCTTTTCCTTATTGGGAATGATCCCCTTGTTATTCTTGAGAGCGCAGGTGACGGTCGTCTGGCAGTGGCCTTTAAGGACCGGCATGTTGATCATGAAATCGGCTTTCATGGCGCGGTCGCAGACCGCGATCGACATTCCCTTCGCGTCATATTCTTTAAAGGAATCTTTCTGAAGATCCACAAACGGTACGTTGTACTGAGAGCAGATCCGGTCATAGCCCGCGGCTCTGAATGCGCTCTGCGTGCCGCATCCGACCCAGGCACCTTCCATGATGCAGATGTTGTCAAATCCGTTTTCCCGCAGGTATTCGATGCTTCCGGCAAGCAGCTCCGCATGTGTCGTCGCGCCGGAGGAAGGAGGATTGCTGGTGACGAGATTCGGCTTCAGCGCCACTTCGGCATTTTTACTGCCGATCATGGAGGCGACGTCAGCAGCCGCAAGGATCTTTTTCGTCATTTCTTTATAATCAGTACCGTGGATGATAAGTATTTCATTTTTTTTCATAAGTGTTTCCCTTTCTGAGTCTGCTTCCGGATCTTATTAAGACAAGTATATCTTTCCCAAAAAGAAAAAACAATGAAAGAGTATTATTATTTCGGCGGCCCCGGGAAACCGTCGTTTCAAATATTGATATTTTCAAAGGAATCATGTATCATCGATTTGAACTGTCAGTGCCCGTGCATTTTTGACGGGGTAAATGGAAACCGGGTGTGAATCCCGGACGATCCGGTCACTGTGATCGGCGAGCAGGTTCGCATAAGCCATTGCGCTAAAGCGTGAGAAGGAGCGGACGGGCGACAGAGCCGTCAGTCAGGAAGCCAGCTGTCAGTACGCGATTACGACTTCCGAAGAAGGTTCATGTCGCTGCTGTTTTCTTTGAGTTGGACTGAAAAAACCGCAGCAGGGGTGCTGCGGTTTTCTTTGTTTACGGAAAACAGGAACAGGTTTCACGCTCCGGGTGTTCCCGGGAAAGGACAGAAGGATGGAAAACTACAGAAATCAGGATGGGATCGGTGAGAAGGAAGTTCTCGTCGTGAGCTTCGGTACAACTTTTGCCGAAACGAGACAAAAGACGATCAGCGCGATCGAGGAAGCCATTGAGAAAGCATTTCCCGGATACGCTGTGCGCCGCGCTTTTACAAGCGGGATGATCCGTTCGAAGCTGGCAAAACGGGACGGCATCCTGATCGACGGTCCGGAAGAGGCCCTCGAAAGAGCGGTCCGCAGCGGCGTGAAAGAGCTGATCGTACAGCCGACTCATCTCATGGACGGAAAAGAATACAATAAACTGATGGATGTGCTGGTCCGTTTTGCGCCTTCTTTTGAAAAAGTCACCGCAGGTCTTCCGCTCCTGTCCTCGCCGGAAGACTTCACTGCGGTCGCAAAGGCGGTCCGCACTCATCTTCCCGTAACGGAGGAGAATACAGCAGTTGTACTGATGGGACACGGAACGGACGCACCGTCCAACGCGGTCTATGCGGAAATGCAGAGCGTACTGAACGAAGGAGATGAGGACGAACAGGAATATTTTATCGCGACCGTAGAGGGCACGCCGACCGTCACCGATGTCCTGACGGAAATCTGGGAAAGCGCGGCATACCTCGATATCATTCTGGCACCGTTCATGATCGTGGCGGGAGATCACGCCGCCAATGATCTGGCCGGAGAGGAAGAAGATTCCTGGAAGACCATCTTTTTGAATCACGGCTACCGCGTGCAGACACAGCTGCAGGGCATCGGGGAGTGGCAGGAGATTCAGGAGCTGTTTGCGGAACACGCATTAAAAGCCGTTCCGGTTAAAGAATAAGACGGCAGCGCAGAAGCGGCTGCGGAAAGAGAGAAGCGGATATGAAAGGAAAAGCTTACGGCGTGGGCGTCGGGCCCGGCGATCCGGAACTGATGACATTTAAGGCGGCGCGCCTCATCCGGGAGAATGAAGTGATCGCTGTCCCGGGCAAGACCGCCGAAGAAGCGGTCGCGTACAAAATTGCGGCGGGGATCGTGCCGGAGATCGCGGAGAAGACTCTGGTGCCGGTCTATATGCCGATGGTGAAAGACCGCGCGCTGATCGAAGAAGAACACAAAAAAGGCGCAGCCATTCTGGAAGAGTATCTCTCTCAGGGAAAGAACGTTGTTTATCTGACCCTCGGAGATCCGACGGTCTACTGCACGTTCAGCTATCTGCAGCACATTCTTGAGGCGGATGGCTATGAGGTGGAACTTGTCAGCGGCATCCCGTCTTTCTGTGCCGCCGCGGCAAGACTGAACCTGCCGCTTACGGAATGGGATGAGCAGCTCCACGTGATCCCCGCGGTCCATAAGACCACGGATTCGCTGGATCTTCCGGGAACCTACGTGCTGATGAAATCGGCAAGCCATATGAAAGAGACCAAAGAGCTGCTTGCAAAGAGCGGCAGAGAAGTCGGCTGCGTCGAGAACTGCAGCATGGAAAATGAAAAAGTGTACCGCAGTGCGGAAGAGATTCCGGACAGCGCCGGTTATTTTTCTCTTGTGATCGCGAAAGAAAAACACTGACTGCATGATCGAAATCAGGGGACTAACTAAAACATTCGGGGATTTTACGGCGGTCGACCATCTGGATCTGACCATCCGCACCGGCGAGTTTTTCGGGCTTCTCGGCCCGAACGGGGCGGGGAAGACGACGACGATCAGCATGCTGTCCACCGTCCTTCTGCCGACCGAAGGAGAGATCCGGATCGACGGCAATCTCCTCGACCGGAAAGCGACAAAAGAAAAGCGGAAACTGAGCGTTATCACGCAGGAGTATTCCATGCGGCAGGACATGACCATGGACGAGGTCAT
>DBVZ01000049.1:0-9658 GCA_002308255.1 Lachnospiraceae bacterium UBA1251
CGGGACTGACCGATGCCGCCGCCGATCGTGTAAGGCAGCCTCCCGTCAAGGAGCATTCTGTGGTAGGGAAGCGTTGCGCGGTCTTCGCAGCCGGAGGCACGAAGCTGGCGGACGAGGGAATTTTCGTCGACGCGGATGCCCATGGAGGAGATCTCAATAGCGCAGCCGAGCAGGTCGAACCAGAAGAGGATATCCCCGTTCAGGTTCCAGTCGTCGTAGTCCGGTGCGCGTCCGTCGTGCGGCTTGCCGTCCGGCAGATCCCAGCCGATCTTGGAAAGGAAGACGGCGCCGTATTCCCGGCAGATGCGGTTCTCGCGCTCCTTCGGGGTCAGGTCCGGCCAGCGTTCGTAAAGCTCCTGGGACGTGACAAAATGGATCTCTTCCGGCAGATGGAGGACAGCCTGCGGGTATTTGTACCAGACTTCATGCTCCATGTGCTTGATGATCTTGAAAATGTGGCGTACGACTTCGTGAAGCTTCGCGGTCGTGCGCTCTTTTCTGTCAATGACCATTTCCCAGTCCCACTGGTCGACATAGACGGAGTGCATGTTGTCCATCTGGTCGTCGCGGCGGATCGCGTTCATATTGGTGTAAAGGCCTTCGCCGATGTCAAATCCGTACTCACCGAGCGCGAAGCGCTTCCATTTGGCGAGCGACTGCACGACTTCGATCTCATGTCCCGGAAGATTCTTAAGATCGAAGGACACCGGACGCTCGACGCCGTTCAGATTGTCATTGAGGCCGGACGCCTTATCGACAAAAAGCGGCGCGGAGATGCGGGAAAGATTCATTTCTTTTCCGAATTCCTTCTGAAAAGTGTCGCGGATGAATTTGATGGCTTCCTGCGTCTCGCGGATGGTAAGCCTGGGATCATAGTCCTTCGGATAAATAAGATCGCTCATAAGATCGCCCCACTCTTTCTATAAGAAAATATACGAATGTATTTTAATAAATCGGTGTCCATAAATAAAATACTTTTTTCATTTGTTATGCGATTCGCTTGTGATATAATCATCTGGATACAGAGAACCCGGAATCTGCATGGGCCTTATTGTATTACAAAACGTCGGATTATGCAATTCCATGCATAAAGAATAGAAGAGAGAAATGGCGGATAACATTCATCTTTCTTTAAAAGGAATAAGAAAGTCTTTCAAATCCGGAGAAGTACTCAAAGGTATCGACCTTGATATCGCACAGGGCGAATTCATAACTCTTCTTGGCGCCAGCGGCTGCGGCAAGACCACGACGATCCGGATCATCGCCGGACTGGATATGCCGGACGAAGGCCGCGTCATTCTGGACGGCGCTGACATCACGGATCTCCCTCCCGAAAAGCGCAATGTAAATACGATCTTTCAGAACTACGCACTGTTTCCGCACATGAATGTGGCGGACAATATTTCCTATGGTCTGAAGATACGCAAGGTCTCGAAGGCAGAGCGGAGAGCGAAAGCGGAGGAAATGCTCCGCCTCGTCCGTCTGGAAGGCCGCGGAGACCGGAAGGTCAGTGAGCTGTCCGGAGGGCAGAAGCAGCGTGTGGCGATCGCGCGCGCCCTCATCAACGAGCCGAAAGTGCTGCTTCTTGACGAACCGCTCGGTGCCCTGGATCTGAAACTGCGGCGCCAGATGCAGCTGGAACTCAAGCGGATGCAGAAACAGCTCGGGATCACGTTCATCTACATTACCCACGATCAGGAAGAAGCCATCAATATGTCCGATCGTATCGCGGTCATGCATAAGGGGCTTTTCGAGCAGATCGGCACGCCGGACGAGATCTATTACCGGCCGAAGACGAGCTATGTCGCCAACTTTGTCGGCAATGCGAACATCATCCGGGAAAACGGGAAGACTTACGCGGTCCGCTCGGAAAATGTTGTCATTCTTGAAAAAGAAGCCGCCGTACATTTCGAGGGGGCGGGGCCCGGTATAACGGAATCTGCGCAGGAAGCGGAAAGTGTACCGGAAACTGCTGTACCTGCACAGAAACTGACAATAAAAGACGGGTCGGAATACGATGCGAAAGTGCTTGAAAAGTCGTTCGCCGGCGGACAGCTCCGCATAGAATTCGAGCTGAAGGACGGGCAGCATGTCGTCGCGAGCAGATCGGGCCTTAATTCCGTGCTGACAGCCGGACAGATGACAAGGATCGGCTGGAGGGCGGAACATGCGGTCGAGGTGATCGATGATGGGATCTGACGGACGGAACAGGAATACTGCCGGCGGATCTCTGTCCGCAGGATCCGGCTCCGGCAGGGCAAAAAAGAATAAGAGAAAGCGCAGCTCCGTGTGGATCCTCATGATGCCGCTGTACGCATTCACGATCGTATTTGTGCTGTTCCCGCTTCTTTATATGGGCTTTCTGAGTTTTATGAGCAGGGCGGAAGTGTGGGGATTCGTCAATGAGTTCACGCTGGGCAATTACAAGCGGATCCTTGAGCCTCTGTATCTGAATACGTTTAAAGATTCGCTGAAACTGGCCTTTATTTCCACGATCGTCAATATTTTCATAGGGTATCCGTACGGATATTTCATGGCCCGTCTGGATGAGAAATGGAAGCGGATCATGATGCTGCTTCTTATGATCCCGTTCTGGACATCGGGACTGATCCGCCTGAACGGCTGGATCATCGTGTTCCGCAGCAACGGGATCCTTGATAAACTGCTGATGGGGCTGCATCTCACGGACGCTCCCCTGAAGCTGCTTTACACGTATCCGATGGTTGTCTTCGGCATGATCTACGCACTGATGCCGTTTATGATCCTGGCAGTCTATTCCAGTGCGGAAAAGATGGACTGGACGCTCGTGGAAGCTTCGAGGGATCTGGGAGCGGGCGCGGCTGAAACTTTTTTCCGGGTAACGCTGCCGCTCACGATGCCGGGGCTTCTCTCCGGCGTTATTCTGACATTCATTCCTTCGATGGGGCTGTTCTTCGTGGCTGACCTTCTGGGAGGAAATAAGATCGTCCTGATCGGCAATATTATCCAGCAGCAGCTCACGAAAGGGCGGAATCTGCCGTTCGCCGCGGCATTGTCGGTGGTACTGATGGTGCTGACGTCCCTGCTGATCGCGCTGTACCGGCGGATCGCGGGAACACGGCAGCTGGAGGGACTGATTTGAGAAAGAGCAGGTTTCCCGCAATTTATCTGGCGGTCATTACGGCCCTCACCTTTGTCCCGATCGTGGTGACGATCATCTACTCGTTCAATGCATCCAAGATCACATCGGTGTGGGGCGGTTTTTCGCTGTCCTGGTATAAGGAACTGTTCCGGGACAGGGATCTTTTCCGTGCGCTTAAGAATTCCCTGATCCTTGGTTTTGCGGCGTGCCTGATCTCCGCGGTGATCGGAACTCTGGGTGCGGTCGGCGTGAAGAGGACAGGGTGGAAGATCAACGATTTCATTTCCTATATTTCGAGACTGCCGATCATGATCCCGGAGATCATTCTGGGAATGGTCTATCTGGCTGTCTTTTCTTTCATGGGGTTCAAGTTCGGCATGCTGACGCTGATCATCGCCCACACGTCGTTCTGTATCCCGTATATCTTTATGATGGTTTCGGACCGCCTGATCGGAATGGATCCGCAGATCGAGGAGGCGGCGAGGGACCTCGGGGCGAATGCGCGGCAGGTCTTTTTTGACATTACTCTGCCGTCGATCACCCCGGCGATCCTGTCCGGACTGCTGCTGTCGTTCGCGATGTCTTTCGATGACGTCGTGATCTCCGTATTCGTGACCGGCTCTACCGTAAATACGCTGCCGATCAAGATCTACACCCGCATGAAGACGGGCGTCACCCCGGAGATCAATGCGCTGGCGGCAATAATGATCGCTGTCACGATGATCATTCTGTTCCTGAACCGGCTTTATCAGAGAAAGCATGACTGAATCCGGCAGCAGAAGGAAAGCACACGAAAAGAGTGCAAATCTTATCATAAGCGTTTATAATAGTAATGTTACGGGCTTATCTACCGAAAAGGCTTTGTATGACAAGTCCGGAAACACAGAAACAAACAGCAACACATAGTAACGAGGAAGGAAATTGAAACATGAAAAAATATAAAAGCATTCTTGCGGTTCTGCTCAGCATGATCCTCCCGCTGGCAATGTTCGCGGGCTGCGGATCTTCCGGCGGACAGAGCGGCAGTGAGGAAGCCGCCGAAGGAGAGACGGAAGGTGCTGATCAATATAAAGGGCAGAGCCTGAATATCTATACCTGGGACGGAATGTTCCCGCAGGATGTTCTGGATGATTTCCAGAGCAGATACGGCGTCACGATCAACTACAGCAATTTTGACTACGATGAAGATATGCTCGCCAAACTGGAGGAGACAAAGGGCGGCGAATATGACGTCGTGATCGCGGACGACTATATCCTGGAGCTGGTCAATAACGAAGGCCTTTCCATGGAACTCGACAAATCGAAGATCCCGAACTGGAGTAATCTCGACTCCCGTTTTCTTGGACTTTTCTATGATCCGGAAGATAAATACGACGCTCCTTACGGCGCCGGCATTCCGCTGATCGTCTATGATCCAGCGGCGACGGACGTTAAGATAGAGGGTTTCGCGGATCTGTGGGATCCTTCACTCAAGGACAATGTCGCGCTGATCGGCAATTACCGCGTAATTGACGGATTTACGCTGCAGACGCTCGGCGGCACGCTGAACAGCGAGGAAGTCGATCTCATTGAAAAAGCAGGCGAAAAACTCATCGAACTTGCGCCGAACATCCGCGCCATCAATGATACGAACACACAGGACCTCCTGATTTCGGGAGAAGTTGCGGCGGCATTCCTGTACACCTCGCAGGTGACGGAGACGATCAAGGCGAGACCGGATTTCGTACAGGTCTATCCGAAAGAAGGCCTGGGCTTCGGCACGATGTGCATGTTCATTCCGTCGCAGGCGCCGAACGCGGATCTCGCGCATGAATTCATCAATTACATTCTTGATTCCGAGATCTCCGCGAAGTGCTTTGAGTACATGGGCTACTACAGCACGACGAAGACGGCGGAAGAATTCATTTCCGAGGAAATGAAGCCGCTGCTCATCCTGCCGGAGGATGCTCCGGGAGGAACAGCGATCGAAAATATTTCCCAGGAAGCAAATGACGCCCATGAGAAGATATGGGCTGCTTTCCAGAACGCCTGCGGACAGAGCTGAGACGGGCAGAAAACAGTAAATTCGACAGATCTATGAAAGGCCGGATCAAACAGGTCACGGCGTCCGGGAGGAAAATCTGAGAATGAAGAAGGTTATCACAGTCGGCGTTTTTGATTATTTTCACCTCGGGCATCTGCGCCTGTTTGAAAACGCGAAGAAGCTCGGCGATTATCTGATCGTCGCGGTGCAGGACGGCGATTGCATTTTAAAGACGAAGCCGGACGCGAAGATCCTTTACACGACGGAGCAGAGGCTGGACCTGGTGCGTGCTCTGCGCGTTGTCGACGAAGTCATTACTTATGAGGACGTCGACCGGACGCTGCCGGAAGTGGATTTCGATGTATTCGCGATCGGCGGGGACCAGACGCATCCGGGGTTTCAGCGTGCTGTCAAGTGGTGTGAAGAGCATGGGAAAGAAGTCGTGCGGCTTCCCAGAACACCGGGGATCAGTTCTTCGGATATTAAAGCGGAGCTGCGGGAACTGAAATAAGAGAAAAGGACATTCGGGAGGATTTTATGAAGAGGGTTATCACTTACGGGACGTTTGATCTGCTTCATTACGGACACATCAATCTGCTTCGGCGGGCGAAAGCGCTGGGGGATTACCTGATCGTCGCCGTTTCCACGGATGAATTCAACTGGAATTCCAAACACAAGAAGTGCTATTTTTCCTATGAGCAGAGAAAAGCCCTCGTCGAGGCGGTCCGCTATGTCGACCTGGTGATCCCGGAGGAAAACTGGGAACAGAAGGTGACGGACATGCACGAGTATCATATCGATACGTTTGTGATCGGAGATGACTGGGAAGGAAAGTTCGATTTTCTGAAGGACGAAGGCGTCGAGGTGGTTTATCTGCCGCGGACGCCGGAGATCAGTTCGACGCAGATCAAGAAGGATCTGAATCAGAAATGATCGGGAAGGTACAGGATATTTGCCTATTGTGACAGACGGGATGGATTGCACAGATTACTCCGTATTAATGAGTGTGTACGAGAAAGAGGATGCGTCGAACCTTGCGCAGAGCATGGAGAGCATCTTCTTTCAGACTGTTCCGGCAAATGATTTCGTGCTCGTTTGCGACGGTCCTCTGACGCCTGCCCTGGAAGAGGTGATCCGGGATTATTCTTTCCGGTATCCCGATATTCTGCATGTTGTGAGGCTTTCTGAAAACAGGGGTCTTGGAGAAGCGCTGAACGCCGGTCTTACACACTGCAGAAATGAACTCGTTGCCCGCATGGACAGCGACGACTGGTCCTATCCGGACCGGTGTGAAAAACAGCTCCGCATGTTCAGCAGGTATCCGGATGCGGATATCGTGAGCGGGGCGATCGAAGAGTTTACAGAAGATCCGGATGTGATAACAGGAATCCGTTCTTTGCCGCCCGATCCCATCGCGATCCGGCGTTTTTCGAGAAAGAGGAACCCGTTC
This sequence comes from Lachnospiraceae bacterium UBA1251, assembly GCA_002308255.1. Lineage (GTDB taxonomy): Bacteria > Bacillota > Clostridia > Lachnospirales > Lachnospiraceae > Chordicoccus. Next base: position 6,595 of record DBVZ01000049.1, read on the forward strand.
AACCATCCGGCGGTCATGTTCCGCAAAAAGGCTGTCACGGACGCCGGCGGGTACAATGAGCGTTTTCATCTCTTTGAAGATTATTATCTCTGGATCCGAATGCTGCAAAATGACTGCAAAGGATACAATATTACATCCCCGGTTCTGAAAATGCGGACGTCCGAAGAGCAGATGCTCCGGAGAGGCGGATGGCGGTACACGAAAGAAATGCTGGCGTTTCACCGCTGGATCCTGCGGACGCATTGGTCAAAACCGCTGGATTATCTGACCGGGGCACTGCCGCACGCGGTGGTCTGCCTGCTTCCCAACCGGCTGCGTCTTAAGGTTTACCGGATGCTCCGATAGAGGAAGATACAGGAACAGGCCGGACCGGAGAATGGGACGGATAAATTTGCGAGGTACAGGGCAAAAGCAATGAAATGGTCTTATTTTACTAAAAAAATAAAAGACGTCTCCCTGCGTGAGCTGGCAGCGGCCGGCCCGATGCTCATTGCGCTGCTTGTCCATCCCTTTTTCAGGCGGAAGAACAAGGATACCTGGCTGATCTGCGAGGAACCCGGAGAGGCGCGCGACAACGGGTATCATTTTTTTAAATATCTTTGTGAAAACCAGCCGCAGCAGAAATGCGTTTATGCGATCCGGCATGCGTCCCGCGACTACGCCAAAGCGGCGGCACTCGGGAAAACCGTGGAACACGGAAGCATTTCCCACTGGATCCTGTATTTTACGGCGGCTTACAATATCAGCTCCCAGAAGGGCGGAAAGCCGAATGCCGCCCTCTGTTCGTTTTTTGAACTCAGCAATATTTTCAAACCGCGCAATGTTTTTCTGCAGCACGGCATTACCAAGGACAAAAATGACTGGCTGATGGCGGATAAATGCCGCTTCTGCTATTTTGTGACAGGCATGAGATCCGAGGACCGGTTCGTGCGGGAGGCGTTCGGCTATCCGGATGGGATCGTCCATTATACGGGATTTCCGAGGTTCGACAACCTGCACAAAGGCGTGCCGGCCGGAAACCGCATCCTGATCATGCCCACCTGGCGGAAATGGCTTCGCAGCCGCTCCGAGAAAAATGACGTTCTGGGCGGCGATATCCGCACGTCGGCATTTCTCGACGGATGGAGAGCGCTCCTTGGCAGTGCGCGGCTTTCGGAAATGATCGGGAAATACGATCTCGAAGTGATTTTTTATCCGCACCGCCATATGCAGAAGCACCTGGAGAAATTTCAGCCGGACAATGCAAGGATCCGGATGGCGTCCGATGAAGAATTCGAGATCCAGGATCTCCTCATCAGTTCAAGACTGCTGATCACGGACTATTCCAGCGTTTATTTTGATATGTTTTATATGAAAAAGCCGGTGATCTTTTATCAGTTCGACGAGGAGGAGTTCCGGAAATATCATTACGAGAGCGGATGGTTCGACTATCACGATAATCCGTTCGGAAACACATATGCGGACTGCGAATCGGTGCTGGACGAACTGGAGGAACGGATCCGCAGCGGATTTGCGGTGTCGGAAACATTTGAGAAAGCGCATGCGGAAGAGTTTGCTCTCTTCGATACGAAGAATGCGGAGCGGATCTATCTCTCTCTTAAGGAAACGGCTTCTTCGTGAACAATCTGCATCAGGAAAGGCTGGCAATCGTTAACATGAAAAATGAGATCAGGGACATTTTCGCGGGAACTTACATGAAGTTCTGTCAGCGTCTGCCGATCGATGAAAAGAAAATCGTTCTGAAGAGCTTCCGGGGCATCGAATGCGGTGACAATCCCCGGGCCATTTTTGATGCTCTTTATGCAAAACGGCCGGATCTGCACTATGTATGGGTGACTGCGGATGAAAAGCTTTCGGTCCCCGGCGCCCGGACGGTCCGCCACGGCTCACCGGCAGAGATCAAAGAGCTTGCGACGGCAAAGATCTGGATCGACAACAAGAGAAAGGGCTGCTGGACCTCCAAGAGAGCCGGCCAGTTCTATCTGCAGACCTGGCACGGCGGCATTGCCTTAAAAAGGATCGAGAAAGACGCTGAGGATAAGCTGCCGGCATACTATATCAAAAGCGCGAAGAAGGATTCACGTCTTGCGGACGCTTTTCTGTCAGGATCCGGCTGGCAGACCGGCAATATCCGGGACGCGTTCTGGTACACCGGTGATATCTGGGAGACCGGGCTTCCCCGGAATGATATCCTGTTCCGGCCAGACGAGGCCGGAAAGAAGATCCGGCAGGCGTTCGGCTTCTCCGAAACGGACAAAGTGGTCCTTTACGCTCCGACTTTCCGTGAGGATTATTCGCTGGATGTCTATGACCTCGACCGCGAGAGGCTGCTGGCAGCCTGCAGGGCCCGGTTCGGCGGCAAATGGAAGCTCATCATGCGTCTTCACCCGAACATTGCCAACGAGGGAAAGTATTTTTACTACAATGACGAAGTGCTGAACGGCTGCCATTACCCGATCATGAGCGAGCTAGTGGCGGGCTGCGACGTCCTTGTGACGGATTATTCGAGCTGCATGTTCGACGCGGCGGAGAGCGGGAAGATCTCCTTTATCTATGCGTCGGATGTGGATGATTATCTGGCGGACCGGGGATTCAACTTTGAGTTCCGGGACCTGCCTTTCGCGATCGCGGAAACAAATGACGAACTGGAGCAGAATATTAAAGCATATGATGAAAATGAGTACGCCGCGCGGACGGAAGCATTTTTGGATGAACTGCAGGTGTACGACAATGAGTGCGCAGCCGGGACGGTTGCAGATATGTTGCTGCAGATCATGGAAGAGAAATAAGTGCTGCGGCAAAGCAGCTTATTGTCTTTGAGAAGGAGCCCGGAGATGGCATTTTCAATACCCGAGGATTTTTATAAAGAAGAAGAGCGGTGCGGTTACGTCGTTACCGAAAAAATGAAGAAGGTATGGGCTGTCCAGCTGGAAATGCTCCATGAACTTGATCAGGTCTGTGAGAAATACGGACTGACCTATTTTGCGGATTCCGGGACGCTGCTCGGCGCGATCCGGCACAAAGGGTATATCCCGTGGGATGATGATATTGATATTGGTATGTT
>DBVZ01000049.1:9749-14723 GCA_002308255.1 Lachnospiraceae bacterium UBA1251
ATCCGGAATTCGCAGACCACGGCGATCGGAAAGAAAGATATCGGAAGGTCGTTCAACAGGGGCATTTTCATCGATGTGTTCCCGGTAGACCGTATTCCGGATCATCTGACGGTCCGGAAACTGTGGATCCGCCGCATCAAATTCATCCGCCAGCTTCTGCGGAACTGGGCTTACGACGAAGGAAAAAAGGGAAATGCGTTCGAAAGGCTGTACCGCGCAGTTCTGAGAGGGCTCGTGGGACTGATCGGTTATAAGAAAGTATACCGGCATTTCCAGAATGTGTGTGCAAAGTACCGGAACACCGACACGAAAAAAGTCACATATGTCGGTTATTCTCTCGGAAAGAAGAAACATATCTGGGAACGGGCCGATTTTGACGGAGTGGAGCGTGTGCCCTTCGAATTTACCGAAATCAATATCCCGGTGGGATATGAAGAGCGTCTGCGGACCGAATATGGAGATTATATGACACCGGTGAAAGCATCGTCGACACACGGCGAACTGATCCTGGAACCGGAGATTCCGTATGCGGAGTATATGAAGACGCATGATCCGAAAGAAGAACTGGCCAGGATGGGAGTTATATAACATGGATAAAGCGGTTATAGTGGGTGGAAGCAACGGAATCGGACTTGCCATCAGCAAAGCTCTGATCGAAAAAGGGTGGTTTGTCGAGATCTGCGGCAGAACTGAACCCGAGCCGGGTGTGATCCCGTCGAAAGCGTTTCGGTTTCATTATTCCGATCTGTGTGATTTTGACGAGTTTTTGTTCGGCAAACTGGCTGCAGACGAGGATGTGAAACTGCTGATGATCACAGCCGGGATTGGAAGGATTGCGGATTTTCAGGCTCATCATATTGCGGAGATTGAGAGGATCTTCCGGATTGATACAGTATCGACAATAAAAATTCTTCGTATTTTTTATGACAGGATACTGTCAGGAAATGATTTCTATACCGGTGTTATGGGAAGCATCAGCGGATGGATGTCTTCACCGGCTGCGTCGGTGTATGCGGCAGCAAAAGCGGGTATCGTGCGTTTTATAGAGTCTGTTAATATTGAACTGGAGGCAGGCGGAACAAAGAACCGTATTCTCGATGTGAGTCCGGCATTTTTTAAGGGGAGCAGATTTTATGGAGGAAAAAATGACCTTTCGGTGATGGCACCGTTTGCGGAAGAGATCCTTACGCATGTTTTCAACAGGGAAACAAGATTTATTCCAAAGTATGAGGAGACGTTTCATGCCGTGCTGGAGCGCTACCACACGGATGCGCACGAGTACGGACTGCACAGTTATCAGTATAAAAAGGACTCCGGCAGGTTTGACAACAGTAAAAAAGTGGTGATCGGTTATTTGTCCGGTACTTTTGACTTGTTCCACATCGGACACCTGAATCTGCTCCGGAGGGCCAAACAGCAATGCGATTATCTGATCGTAGGTGTTCACGACAGCGGCAAATGGAAGGGAAAGGAAACGTTCATTCCGTTTGAGGAACGAAAAGCGATTATCGGCGCGTGCAAATACGTCGACCGGGTCGTGGACAGCTGTCTGGAGGATTCGGACGCCTGGGATCTGTGGCATTTTGACCGGCTGTTTGTCGGCTCCGATTACAAAGGAACGGAGCGGTTTAAGAAGTATGAGGAATACTTTGCCGATAAAGGGGTCGAGATCGTCTATTTCCCGTACACCCAGAGTACGAGCAGCACACAGATCCGAAAAACGGTTCTTCTGAAGACAAAAGACATCGAAATCGATAAGTAAAACAGTTGAATCGGAGAGCAGCATTTCCTAAAAGATAACAGGAGCCGAAAAATGAACAGAAGCAGCGGAAAAGAATTGTCGGATCAGGAAGTAAGAAGCTTACTTTTTGAGGGAATGAAAGAGTTTAAACGAGTCTGTGAAAGAGAAGGGTTCACTTACTTTCTGATGTATGGAACGCTGCTGGGAGCAGTGCGCCATCAGGGCTTTATTCCCTGGGACGATGACGTCGATGTGGCCATGCCAAGGGCGGATTATGAGAAGCTCCTGCAGCTGCAGAAGGAAGGAAGGCTGGACAGTCCGGAATGGGAAGTCGTTTCGTATAAAACACATAAGGGATATGACTTCCCGTGGGGAAAATTCTGCAATAAAAACACTCTTGTGACACCGTCCAGATTCAATACGGGCTTCGTTTACGGACTGTCGATCGATATTTTTATCATCGATGCGGTCAGGGGGGAAACGCCGGAGGAGGCATTTCAGAATGCAAATGCGATCCGGTCGGAGTTCGAAGGTTTTAAGAAGCAGTATCGCTGGACCGGCGTTTTCCAGACGGGCGTGAAAGCCGCTGTCAAACGATTCGTGAAGATCATCTATTATCGCGTACAGTGCCTGCGCCGCGGGCCGTGGATCGACAGGATCCGTCAGGCGGAATCCGAGATTTTCGCGATGAATGACGGAAACACGAAATACATTACATATATATTTGACAACATCAAAATATGTATCTATGAGAATCTGGATTTTCTCGGAGAACCGAATCAGCTCCTTTTCAACGGAGAGTATTTTTCGGTGCCGACGATACCGGAGAGCTTTCTGAGCAAACGGTACGGAGATTATATGACGCTGCCGCCGGAAGATCAGAGAGTACAGGTTCATGCGGCAAAGATAACCTGGAAATAAGCGGCAGAAAGCACTTACAGGTGGAATGAAATGATCTTAAACGGTATGACAATCCCGGATTCGTTCCTGGAAGAAGAAGTCCGGAACGACTACACGGTGAGCGCCGGCATGAAAAAAGTATGGGCAGTGCAGATCGAACTGCTGGAGGAACTCAAGCGGGTATGTGAGAAATACCATCTCACTTATTACGCTGACTCCGGCACGCTGATCGGCGCGGTCCGGCATAAAGGATACATCCCGTGGGACGACGATATCGATATTGTCATGATGCGGGAAGATTACCGGAAACTGCAGGAAGTCGCGGAAAAGGAGTTTCTGTATCCGGTATTTTTGCAGAGCACGTATTCGGAAAATGCTTTTTTCAAAGGTTATTCGCGCCTCATGAATCTGGATACGACGGCTGTGTCCGGACATGATGCGGAGAAGGGTTTTTCGCACGGGGTGTGTATTGATATCTTTCCGTTGGACCGGATCCCGGACGATGAGAAGGAATTCCTGAAATGGAAGAAAAAGATCCGGAGGATGTATTCGGCCTTGTATGCCTATGCGTATTCCGGAGGAAGCCCGGGAAATAAACCGTATGCCTATGTCCGGCAGGGCGCGATCCTCGCTTACCGTTCTGTCATTGACCGATACGGTTACATGAAGCTCTTCAAAAAATATGAAGATCTTTGCTGCCGGTACAATAATACGGAGACCGGGCGGGTCAGCTATATCGCGTATTCGCGCGGAAAAGCGAAGCATCTGTGGCGGCGGTGCCTGTTTGATACTTCGCACGAGGTGCCGTTCGAATTTACGACGATCAATATTCCGGACGGGTACGACGAGCGGCTGCGCGTGGAGTACGGTGATTACATGGTCATGAAGCGCGCCGGGACAACGCATGGGGAAATGGTGAAGCTGGATGCGGAAAATGCGTTCGCAGCGCAGTGCGGAGAGCCCCGGAATCCGGAAAATGCATCCGCTGAGAAAGCGGAAGGGAAAGAACATCCGTGGCGCATCATCGGGAAACCGGACGAGATCTCTTATGAAGAGATTACCGATGTTCTGCATGAAGCACATGCCTCGACAGCTGACAAAGGAATGCATTTTGTGGCGCTGACGCAGACAGCGGAGGAGACGCGGAAGCGGCTCGGTGAGGATGGAAAATTCTTCGTTGCGTTAGCACGCAGTGAGGACGGTTCCGGAGAAGAGATCCTTGCCGGGGTCGGCGCGGTCGCATTTTACAAATCCTGCAAAGGCTGGTATGGTAAAGGTCAGCCTTATGCCGACATTAAAATGGTCGGCGTGAGAAATGAATTTAAGGGACAGGGGATCAGTTCCGCTCTTTACAGGGCTCTCGAAGAGTACGCATTTTCAAGAGTGGATCTGATCACGATGAATACGGCGGAAGACAATGCGATCGTGCTGGACAGCAATGCCCGGCACGGGTGGAAGCGGGTGGATTTCCGCTCCTGGTCGAAGACGGATTATTATTCGGTCGTCATGGCGAAGTGGAAAGATGCATGTCCGTTTTCGGACGCAGCCGTGAAACGGCATTACGAGCTGAGCAAAGCGAAGACCCGTCTGCTTCGGAATGCGGACGGAAAGCGGAGAGGCGTTGTTGTTCTCCGGAAATGACGGATGGATCGGCGTATATAAATGGCAAAGAAACATTCAAGAACTACAAATACGATCTATAACTTCACCAGCAGTATCGGGGGACAGCTGCTCTCGATCCTGATGCAGTTTGTCACGCGTACGGTGTTTATCAGTACGCTCGGCAAGTCATACCTCGGGATCGGCGGGCTGTTCAACAATATCCTGTATATGCTGGCGCTGGCGGAGTTCGGGGTCGGTTCCGCGATCCTGTTCAAGCTCTACGATCCGATCGCGAAAGAGGATCACCACCGGATCGCAGTCCTGATGCAGTTCTATAAGAAAGTCTACCGCGTGATCGGCATCGTGATCGCGGGGTTGGGATGCTGCATGATCCCGTTCCTGCCCATGATCATCAAAGATTACAGCAGGCTGGAGACGCTGCACATCAACGCGGTCCTGATCTTTGGAATGTATCTGTTCCGGATCGTTTCGTCCTATCTGTTCTTTGCGTACAAGACTGCGATCATAAAGGCGCACCAGAAAGAGTATATTCTCAATCTGATCAGCTATCTGTTCACCATTCTGCTTGCTGTGGTGCAGATCATTTCCCTGCTGATCTTTAAGAACTTCATTGTTTACGTTGCGCTGTCGGTTCTGGAGGTTATTATCCGGAATATTATTTGCGCGAAACTCTCTGATAAGATGTATCCGTATATCAGGGAACATACGGC
>DBVZ01000115.1:0-161 GCA_002308255.1 Lachnospiraceae bacterium UBA1251
CGCCGCACCGGGATCGATGGAACTTCCCGCCATAAGGACAACGACAGTGGGCTTTCCGGCTTCGAGGACACGGTCCAGAAGGAGCCGCTGGGACTCCGGAAGAAGGAGATCCGCTTTGTCCCCGGAATAGTAGCTGTTGCCCGTATCGCCCTCTTCCCCTT
>DBVZ01000115.1:317-1156 GCA_002308255.1 Lachnospiraceae bacterium UBA1251
GTGCCGTGGTAATTGCCGATCAGGGCCTGCCGGCTGTTTGCATTCGGTCCGATGACGCCGATCGTTCCGCAGGTTTCCCGGCGGAGCGGCAGAAGACCGTTGTTTTTCAGCAGGACACAGGACTTCAGGGCCGCACTGTGCGCGAGGGCAAGGTGCTCATTGCATTCGACAGCGGTATAAGGGATACTGTCGTATTCGCTGCCCTCGTCTCCCAGTATTCCGAGAAGGAACCTGGCGGTGAAAAGCCGGACGGCACAGCGGGTGATATCCTCTTCCGTGATCATTCCCTGCTCTAAGGCCTCCAGAATGTGCTGGTATGTGCAGCCGCAGTTCAGGTCGCATCCGGCTTTCAGCGCCATAGCAACGGATTCCCCGGGATCGGAAGTAACCTTATGATTCTCGTGGAAATCGCGGATCGCCCAGCAGTCCGAAACGAAATGACCCCGGAATCCCCATTCCCCGCGAAGCTTGTTCATAAGGTAACTGCTTGCGCAGCAGGGTTCACCGTTTGTCCGGTTGTAGGCGCCCATAACGGCTTCGACGTCTGCTTCCGTTACCAGTGCGTGAAAGGCGGGAAGGTAAGTTTCTTCCATATCCTTTTCGGAGGCCGCGGCATTAAAGCTGTGCCGGATCGCTTCCGGTCCGCTGTGGACGGCAAAGTGCTTCGCGCAGGCGGTGGTTTTCAGAGTTTCCCCCTCTCCCTGCAGACCCCGGACAAATGCCTTGCCGAGCGTTGCGGTCAGGAACGGGTCTTCTCCGTAGGTCTCATGACCTCTTCCCCATCGGGGATCACGAAAGATATTGATATTGGGAGACCACATGGTCAGCCCGTGATAGAT
>DBVZ01000115.1:1292-4192 GCA_002308255.1 Lachnospiraceae bacterium UBA1251
CTTCGTTCCACCAGTTATAGGCGGGAATGCCGAGCCGTTCGATCGCGGGAGCGTCAAAACGAAGCTGGCCGGCTTTTTCCGATACGGTCATCTGTCCGACAAGTTCTTCCGCTTTTTTTTGTGCCTGCTCGCGAGTCATCTGCAGCTTCTCCTCCGTTTTCCGTGTTGCTTTATTAATCGTTTAACCGAGTTGTCTTACCGTGCCTCCCTCAAGCAGCCTTCCCTCCACAACGATGTGTTCCGCCAGAGCGGTGCGGGGGTGCTCGATCCGTTCAATCAGTTTTCTTGCTGCGATCTTTCCGAGATCGGCTGTATTCTGTTCCCACGTCGTGAGACGGGGATTCATAACCTTGGCCATATGGATCCCGTCGTAACCGACCACGGAGATGTCTTCCGGAATCCGGAGCCCTGCTTCCGTGATGGCGTTCAGTCCGCCGATGTACGCATAATCGTCTGAAAAGAAAATGCATTCGGGTCTGTTTCTGAGCGACAGGATCTTTTTCGTTTCCCGATAACAGCTGCCGGGCTCATGGTACTCACATTCCCGGATATATTCATCGGGAATACTTAGTCCGAGTTCCTCACACGCCTTGAAAAACCCTGCCAGGCGGTTCTCTGTCACCGCGGTCCGGTTTCCGTGGATGTAGGCGATCTTCCTGTGTCCTTTTCCATATACATAACGCACCAGAGACATCATGCCGTTTGCGTTGTCCGATAAAACAGCGGTCCTGTTGTTAAATACGTGGTCAAGGGTAACGACCGGAAGTTCGGATAAAGCCAGTTCCTGAACCAGAGGATCCAGATAATCCGCGCAGATGATGGCAACGCCGTCTACGCCTCTGTACAGGGCGTGCTGCAGATAACTGCGGTTCATATGGGCGACATTACTGTTGATAAAGCACAGATCGTACCCGCAGCGCTCCGACTCAATGCGGAAAGAATTAAGCATGGAAGCAAAATACTCGTGCATAAAGCCGCTGTTCTGAAGATCGACGAACACAATGCCCAGATTGTAAGTCCGATTCGTTTTCAGCGCGCGCGCCGCTGAATTTGCGGTATACCCCAGTTCGCTGGCTGCTGCAAGGACTTTTTTGCGGGTCGAGTCACCGATGCCGGCCTGGCCGTTGAGCGCCTTGCTGACAGTTGCTACCGAGACGTCGCAGTGGAGTGCTATATCTTTCAATGATGCCATGTCAGTACCTGCTTTGGTTAAACGTTTTCGTAAGTTCAGAATACGATATGAAACGCCCTAAATCAAGCGAAAATCAGTAAAAAGCTAAAATTTGTCGAAATAGTTCAAAAGAGCAAGGGAAAATTTGGGAAAAATCTCTAATAGAGAAGAGGAGAATGGATAACGATCAAATGCCTGCTGAGGGGAGTGATGGATGAAAACAGATAAAAATGGTTAAACAATCTAAATAAATAAGTAAAAAAGTATAAAAAATATTACAATTACGATATATTAAACGATTATTTAACAATTATTTTTATAAAAGGAATAGCGCGTTTCATCCTAGTTGAATATATTTGCCTGAACAACAGAGAACATATTATAATAGAACAGCCTCATCATATCTAAGAACAAGGGGCAGAAAACCTTATACAGCAGCTGTACAATGAAAAGGAAACCGGCATGAAAAAAGCCATGACCGCTTATGAAGCGGAACAGGAAGCGGCAAAGAACGTATTTGAGAAGATCTATGCGGTAGTCCGCCAGATTCCGCAGGGGAAAACGGCAACCTACGGACAGGTCGCGAGACTTGCCGGGAATCCCCGCTGGAGCAGGGTGGTCGGCTATGCGCTGCATGTCAACCCGGATCCGGACGGCATTCCCTGCTACAGGGTCGTTAACCGTTTCGGTCAGGTTTCGAAGGCGTTTGCCTTCGGAGGCGGCAACCGCCAGATTGAACTTCTTGAGAAGGACGGTATCCCGTGTCCGGACGGGACGGTGGACTTGTCCTTATATCAGTGGGAAGGTCCTGCGGAGACATAAAAAAGGGCTTCAGAGCCCTTTTTATTTATATCGTGACGCCGTGCAGCCCCAGCTCCGCGGCAGCTTCCGCTTCTTCCGCCGTCCGGGTGATCTTTTCGACATACAGGTCTCCGTCTTCCGTGAACTTGACGCGGATTCGACCGTATGCATAGCCGTGGTTTGCACATTTGCCGACAGCAATATAGTGCCGGCCTCCTTTTGCCGTCCAGCGGAGAAGACGTTTCACGTTCCTGCCGCAGACGATGCAGCGCAGCGCGGTCACCTCCTTGTCATGCATGGCACTTTCTTTGGAAGGAAATTCCCTTGAGATGTATTTCTCGTATCTGTCGTAAAAGAGGCGGATCTCTTCTTCTTTTTTCATGGGGTGCTGGTAGCAGTCGATGGAATAATCATATTGAAGTACGCGGAGCGGAAGCTTCTGGACAACAAGGGCTGTGTAGGCGGCGTCGTCATAAGCCCGGTGAAATTCCCGCGTCTGGGCGATGGAAAGATGCTCGGCGGCATAGGCAAGAGAGCGGCGCTTCTGCCTGTCCTCAAAGGCGATCGCGAAAAGCTTCTGTGCATCCTCAAAGAACACCGGCCCCGGAAGAAGACCGAGGAGACCGTAGTAGGACAGGTTTCTCTGCAGTTCAAGAAGATCCTGATCTCCCCATGTACAGAAAATATAATCGCGCCCGCACCAGCGGAAGAAAGCTCTTGCAGCATCCGGAAAGAGCATGCCGCTGTCAAGCTCGCGGCGGCTGATCCCGATGACGTCTCTCGTGCGGTAATGCAGCGTCCGGTATACGGTGGGTCTTACAAACTGATGGAAGATATCGATGACGTTAAGGTCGCGGTCCAGTTTGACCGCGCCGATATCGATGATCTCAAACGGAAGAGATTTGTTTTCCCGGCCTTTGCCGTAAGG
>DBVZ01000115.1:4280-6115 GCA_002308255.1 Lachnospiraceae bacterium UBA1251
GGCGGAGTGCGCCTCTTCGGAAGAAGAGGCTCTCCCGAAAGAGAGTAGGAGGGGACGGAAACGGTTCCGCACCCGGTATCCTGCGCGGAATCAGATGCGGCTGTTCCTTCTGCCTGTCCGCAGTCCGTGTCTGAAGGCATTTTGTTTTCGAAGTCTGGCATGTTTTCCCCCGCGCTGTTCGTTATTTGTGCGGAATCCCTCACTTCTCCGGGCTCTGCCGGCTGTTTCCGGGCCCTTTTGAGATCCATTTTTAGGATACCGCGGGAAGCGTTTCTTGTAAAGGGCGATGTAAACGATTGTTGCAAAGCCGGTTTCTTGACAAATAAGAAGGAATACATCTATAATAAACTATCTATGCGAAGATGTCTGCACCCTTCCGACACTGAGATTTTATGCGGATTCTTCGCAAAACAAAGGGAAACTGAAGGAGACTGCTTAAGTATGTACAAACGAGTAGACGCAGACCTGAGCTTCAGGGAAAGGGAAAGCAGGGTCGGAAAATTCTGGAAGGAGAATGATATCTTCCGGAAGAGCATCCGGAACCGGGAAGGCTGCCCGACCTACATGTTTTTCGACGGCCCGCCGACCGCGAACGGCAAGCCGCACATCGGACATGTCCTCACCAGGGTCATTAAAGATATGATCCCGCGTTACCATACGATGAAAGGTGAAATGGTTCCCCGCAAAGCCGGATGGGATACCCATGGGCTTCCGGTGGAGCTGGAAGTGGAAAAACTTCTCGGTCTCGACGGGAAGGAACAGATCGAGGAGTACGGTGTTGAGCCGTTCATTGAGAAGTGCAAGGAATCTGTCTGGAAGTACGAGGGGATGTGGAGAGAATTCTCCGATATCGTCGGATTCTGGGCGGATATGGATGATCCTTACGTAACGTATCACGATGACTTTATCGAGTCCGAGTGGTGGGCTCTCAAACAGATCTTTGACAAAGGACTGCTCTATAAGGGCTATAAAGTTGTTCCTTACTGCCCGCGCTGCGGGACGCCTCTGTCTTCACACGAGGTCGCGCAGGGCTATAAAGCGGTTAAGGAACGGTCCGCGATCGTCCGGTTTAAGGTAAAAGATGAGGATAATACCTACTTCCTCGCCTGGACTACGACTCCGTGGACACTGCCTTCGAATGTCGCGCTGTGCGTCAATCCCGACGAGACCTATGTCAGGATCCGCGTAAAGGATGAAGGGGTGAACTACATCCTTGCCAGGGCACTGGCGGAAACCGTTCTGTCCGGCAGATACAAAGAGGACGAACTGGAAATCCTGGAGACTTACCGGGGAAAGGATCTGGAGCGGATCGAATATGAGCCGCTGTTCGGCTTTACCGGCGACGCGGTCAGGGCAAAGAACGGAAAAGCGCACTTTGTGACCTGTGATAATTATGTCACCATGACAGACGGTACCGGTATCGTACACATCGCGCCGGCATTCGGTGAAGATGACGCGAGGATCGGAAGAAACTATGATCTTCCGCTGGTCCAGCTGGTCGATGAAAAGGGAGAGATGCGCGGAAATACGCCGTGGGACGGCGTGTTCGTGAAGGATGCCGATCCGCAGATCCTCCGGATGCTGGATGAAGAGGGGAAACTGTTTGCCGCTCCGAAATTCGAGCATGATTATCCGCACTGCTGGCGCTGCGGCACACCCCTTCTTTACTATGCGAGAGAATCCTGGTTCATCCGCATGACCGAGGTCAGGGAGGACCTGATCCGGAATAATAAGATGATCAACTGGATCCCGAAGAGTATCGGAGAGGGGAGATTCGGCGACTGGCTCGAGAACATCCAGGACTGGGCGCTTTCCCGCAACCGCTACTGGGGCAC
>DBVZ01000115.1:6131-6296 GCA_002308255.1 Lachnospiraceae bacterium UBA1251
CGCCAGCCGCATCGCGATCGGTTCCAAGGCGGAGCTGAAGGAAAAATCCGACAACTGCCCGGAAGACATTGAACTGCATAAACCTTTTATCGACGCAGTCACCTGCCGCTGCGAAAAATGCGGCGGGACGATGCGCAGAGTGCCGGAAGTCATCGACTGCTGGTT
>DBVZ01000150.1:0-291 GCA_002308255.1 Lachnospiraceae bacterium UBA1251
ATGATCATCCCGTCCATTTTCGTGTTCGAAGGGATGGAGGGGATGAATTCCGGTCCCGGCCTTATGTTCGTATCACTTCCGAAAGTATTTGCGGCCATGGGCGGCATCGGTCAGTTCGTGGGGCTCGCATTCTTCCTTATGGCTGCCTTTGCCGCGCTGACCAGCTGTGTATCGGTCCTCGAGGCGATCACGGCAAACTGCATGGAGATCTTTCACACGGAACGCCGCAGGACAACACTCGTACTGACAGTGATCTACACCGCCGCTTCCGTAGCCATTGCCCTCGGCTAC
>DBVZ01000150.1:311-8541 GCA_002308255.1 Lachnospiraceae bacterium UBA1251
AACGGAAGCATCGGCCAGCTCCTGGATCTGATGGACTATATCAGCAACAGCTTCATGATGCCGTTTATCTCCCTCCTCTCCTCGATCCTGATCGGCTGGGTCATCGGCCCGAAATGGATCGTGGAAGAAGTGGAATACGGCGGCAGGCGCTTCCGCCTGCGGTCGCTCTACACCGTTATGATCCGCTATATCGTCCCGGTCATCATGCTGATCCTGTTCCTGAAGTCCGCCGGGATCCTGGGGCACTGACCGGTTCCTGCCGGAACCGTTTTATATCTTATAAATGAAATGAAAGGAGCAACACATGATTTCATTAAAAGCTGATCCGTCATTTACGGAAAAAGGAGTCCGTTTCGGCGTCGTGGAAGCGCTGTTTCCGGATCCGTCAACGTGGGACCTGGAAGCATTTGAGGCCATGAAAAAAAAGGAGCTTGCGCAGCTGCGCGAAGAGATGTCCGGTTATGTAAGGGCGGACGTGTTCGGCGCAAATCCTTATAACCGGTATTTCAAGAAATACAAAAAGACCTATCCCGTTCTGCAGCAGCTGGAATCCTATCTGCTGAAGGGAAGGCCTTTCCCGAGCGGCAATCCGATCAATGAGATCACCTTTCTTACGGAACTGCGCACCCGCATGCTGCTGGGAACGCATGATATCGACTGCATGCACGGTGACGTGATCCTCTTTTGTCCGACCGAAAAGATCGACTTCACCGGGATCCGGAACGAGACGGTCCACTGCTATCCCGGCGACGTCACCGGCCGTGACGACGACGGCATCATCCTGAGCATGATCGCAGGCGCGGACTTCCGCACCTGCCTGCACCCGGAGAGCAGTCATATCTCTTATCTCTTCTTCGGCGCCCCCGGCGTGACGGAAGAAGAAATAGCGTCTGTCCAGGAGCGCCTGATGAACTGTGCGCGCGTGCTCGTTCCTTCTATAGAGCTTGAAGCTCATATTTTCTGAGGCTGCTGTCCGAAGTTTCTAAAAATCCCTCTTCAGCACGATCCGGACAGCGATCATCGTTAAAATTATGTAAACCACCAGGGCGGCGGCGAAAAATCCCGCACCGACGGATACGGGAAGCGTTCCCGCCCCGGCAAAGGACGGGGTCTGCTGCGCCTGCAGACGGTCCGTGACGGCATTGGCAGCGAAAAAATAGACAAAGGCGGGCACGATCCGGATCAGCTGGACGGCACGAATGCTTTCATACCGGAAAACCGTAAGCAGCAGCTCCTCGAGTCCCACGAAAATGACCGCGGCTCCGTACAGAGCCAGGATAAACCCTGTCGGAAGCGGCGTGTTTTTCACATTGCTGTTGATCAGCCCCGACACAAATATCGAGAACAGTCCCAGGAAAAGAGAAACGGTCACAGCCGTAAATCCGAAGAGGAAATGTCCCAGAATATCTTCCCCCGGTTTTGACGGAAGCATCATGAGAAAACCGTTTTCCTGCGGATTTTCTCCCGTAAAGGGGAATGTTGAGTAAATAATGCCGGCAAACATGCAGTATCCGGCCGCAAAAAGAAGGTTCGGCTCGTCCGATGTGATCAGGATAAAGATACTCAGCAGCGGGAAAAACAGCGCGATCCATAAGGATTTCATTTTCAGGCAGTCAATTTTTAAAAACTTCAGTACTCTCATTGCTTACCTCCGTTCTTCCAGCATGTGGACGATGATCTTGTCAATGGTCGGCTTCTGCGCCTCAATGCCCGGCGGCAGAACCATTTCCGCTTCCGTTCTGAATAATGCTTCAAATCCGTAAGCGTGTTTTTCAACGCCGATCAGATATTTGCGCAATTCCGGCGTGAGATCCTCCTGTCCGCCCCGCACGATCAGATATTCCTCAAGCAGGTCGTCCTTTGCCTCAAACAGGATCCCTTCCCCGTTATCGATGAAGAAAATATAATCCGCGATATCTTCAAGATCTTCCATGATATGCGTCGAGAAAAGAACGCTGTGCTTTCCGTCCTCGATATACTCCTGAAGCAGAGCCAGAATCTCCTTCCGGACCATCGGATCGAGTCCGTTCGTCGCCTCATCCAGGATGAGAAGCTTCGTGTCTCTGGAGAGGACCGACGCGAACATCAGCTTCACCTTCATACCGCGTGAATAAGTCTTGAGCGGCTCTTTTTCGGGCAGCTTCCATCTTCTGCAGTACTCATCGTACCGCGTTTCGTCAAAAGTCGGATAAAAATCCTTCAGGATCCCCCGGATCGTCTTTGCGGTCAGTCCTGCCGGGAAATACGAACTGTCTCCCACGTATCCGATGCTCTCCCGGTAACCGACCGGATCTTCTTCAAACGTCTTTCCGGCGATGACGCATTCCCCGCTGTCGGGTCTGATGAGGTGTGAGATCGCGTTCAGCGTCGTCGTTTTCCCTGCGCCGTTCTGTCCGATATATCCGGTAATAAATCCTTCCGGAATTGAAAAATGAATATCTTTCAGTTCAAATGTCTTATATTTCTTGCATAAGCCTTTTACGGTAAGAAGATCCATTGATCCACCTGCTTTCTTTCCAAATCCCTGTGTTCCAGGAGTCTGCGCTTCGTTTTTTTTCGGTTTATTCCTCGTCGTCCCAGAGCATTTCCAGCATGGACAGGACTTCCGCCTTCTCCAGGCTGATCTTTTTTGCTGTATCGATCGCGTCAAGCAGCCCCTCTTCGATCTTTCTCAGATACTGTTCTCTGAGAAGTCCGTTGTCCTGCGACAGCACGACGCTCCCTTTTCCCTGCATGGTCGCTATAAAACCGGCGGCCTCGAGATCGCTGTAAGCCCTTGTTGTCGTGATCACACTGACGCCGATCTCTTTCGCAAGCTTTCGGATCGAGGGAAGCACGGTTCCTTCCGGGATCTCCCCGCTCAGGATCTGTTCCCTGATCTGTTCCTCGATCTGCGCATAGATCGGGAACTCCGACTGGTTCTTGATGACAATTCTCACTGTAAGCTCCTCCGGTGGTTCCTTCCGGTCCTCTTTGCTCTCCGGACGTCTCCTTCAAACAAAAAAACTGTAATTACTGTATATATCATATTATATACAGTAATTACAGTATGTCAAGTATGTTTTTTATATTCAGGAGTATTTTATATAAAACCGATCCTGATTCTAAATGATTCAAATACAGGTATTAATTAATCGCGGTCTCCTCACTGATCCAGTAGTAATCCGCCGGTGTGCTCTTAATTCCCGTCACATTGCTCCGCGTCACAAAGTTCATTAGCGGATAGCAGTAGAAAATGCACACGGCATCGTCCAGAAGAAGCTGTTCCGCTTTCTTCGTGATCTCTTTTCTGTCCTTCGGATCCGCTGCCGTATTCAGTTGTTTGAGGCACTCTTCAAACTCCGGATTATTCCATCCTGTCGTACTGTAGCTGCCGCCCCGGCCGAAATAGGTCTTCATATGGTTCTCAGGATCCGCGCAGTTCAGAACGTTGATGCTCATGCACAGAAGATCATAGTCTCCGGAAGAGAGCTTGTCCATAACAGTAGACGTATCTTTGAGGTCCGGTGTGATCTTGATGCCGATCTTTGCCATTTCCTGGCAGGTCGCCTGCACCAGGATCTCCTGCTCCGGACGTCCCGTATAATAGGTGAATTTCAGATCGACCGGCTGCCCGTCCGGCGTCTCGCGGAAGCCGTCGCCGTCCGTGTCGGCGTATCCGGCGTCATCAAGCAGTTTGACCGCGTTTTCCGGATTGTAGGCATTCGGATCCGTCAGTTCATCGTAGCCGTAATCCGCGGATGACGTGATCAGAGTTTTTCCAGGCACATACTGGCCGTTCAGCTGAACGGAACAGTATGTTTCCTTATCGATATTCTGCAGGATAGCCTGACGGAGAACGATATCGCCCAGAGGGCCGTTCTCATTCATAAATCCGTGCGTCGTTCTTCCGCTCGCGCTCCTTACGATCGTAAACTGACTGTCTTTTTCAAAACTGCCGATATCTGCCATGCTGAGATTGTAAACGGCGTCAAATTCCCCGGTCCGCAGCGCGTTCGTAAGCGCCGTCTGTTCCTCGGTGTAATAAAAATCGATCCGGTCCGCCTTGACTTCCCCGCCCCAGTAATTCTCATTTCTGACAACGATACATTCCATATCGGTCGTGTCAAAGGATTCCAGAACGAACGGTCCTGTCCCGACCGGTCCTTTTTCCGTCATATTGCTCATGTCGGCATCCGTGTCGATAATAGAGAACAGCGGATCCGCAAGTTTATTGGGAAGGATCGGTTCCGGACGTTTTGTCGTGATCGTGAGAGTCAGACCATCGGCTTCGATGGATGCCGGCTCGAAATATTCCGGTCCGCGGACACTCTTTTCGAAAAGGCTCTCGAGAGAGGACTTTGCCCGTTCCGCCGTGAGTTCATCGCCGTTGGAAAATTTTACCCCCTCTTTTATATGGAAGGTCCATACCGTATTATCCTCATTTGCGGAATAATCATCTTCGACCAGCCATCCGGAGATCGTCATGTCATCATTCATTTTCGTCAGCGTCTGGCATAGCCCGAAACGGATCAGGTACCAGCCGTCGTACGCATTGTTGACATCAAGCGTCTGGGCAGTCTGCCCCGAGCCGATCCGGATCGTTCTGACTTCTTTTTCCTCTGTCTTTGCTTCTGCTGTACTGCTTTGAGCAGCTGCTCCGCTTCCGCATCCCGCAAGCAGTGCAGCCGCGCAGATGACCGCAAGCATTTTTTTAAGATTTTTTTTCATGTACATTTCTCCGATGATAAAGTACAGCCGGACACATCCGTGAAAATACATCCCTGCTCTCCTGTGGAACATACCGAAATCAGAAGCCGGGGAGGTTACGGTGCATTATGTGACCCGGCTTCTGAACTCAGCTTGAAAGGGATGTACAAATTTTAACAATCCTTTTTTTGCAAATTAACCCTCCCCCCGGCTTATTCGTCATTCCGTTTTCGACTATAATGATCACGAACGGGAATAATTCAGAAAAGGATTCAGATACCTATGCTGGAAACAAAACAGTTAAAATACTTTGTAGTCGCTGCGGAATGCCGTTCTTTCAGCGAAGCGGCGCGGATCCTGTACACGACGCAGTCCAATGTGAGCAAGGTCATTTCCCTGCTGGAAGACAGCGTGGGATACGCGCTTTTCGCAAGGGACAAGAACGGGATTGTTCTCTCCTCCCGCGGAGAGGCTTTCTACCGGCGTGCTCTTCCCCTTCTGGAGAATCTGGAACTTCTGGAGGAAGAAGCGGTCGACAGCGCAAAAGGCGCCGTGCGGATCTCCTCGAATCCGAGTTCCTGGTTCGCGAGGCGTTTCTCGGAGTTTTATGAGTTCCACAAGGAGTGGAACCTGCACTATAACATCCACACAGATACCACCGCGCAGATCATACAGCGGATCCGCAGAATGGAGGATGAAGCCGCCTTCGTCTATATTTTTCCGGAGTATCGGGCACAGTTCGACTATGAATTAAAGCGCGATCAGCTCTGTTATGAAGAATTCCGGAAGATCAGCGGCATGCTCTACTTTTCCCCGGAAGACAGCATTCCGGAGAAACAGCCTTCTGCCGAATCCGTGCGCTCCATGGGACTGGTGCAGGCCGAACACGACGAATATGTCCTGTCAGGAAAATGGATGTTTGACGGGAAACCGCTTTCCCCGGAACCGGTCGTCACGACGAACAGTGACTATATCATGAATATCATGATGAAGCGGAACGGCCTCGCCAATATCAGCGCCGCCTGCTTCACGCAGTACGAAGAGGGACACGGACCGGGAATTCCTTTGTTCCGGGAGTCCGGCCTCATCTCCTACGGCGTGCTCCTGAATCCGAAGCAGCCGCCCGGAAAGACCGCCGCCGCTCTGATCGGTTATATCCGGAACCTCACGACGCAGCAGACAGACATTTCCGAACAGACAGAACTTAAGATCATGGAGAAATCATAAGATGGGCATTCTTAAAGACATCAGTTTTCAGGAAGAATCGAAAGAGATCAAGACCAGAGTAAAAGATTACTGGACCAAACGCGCCGACTCCTTTGGCAGCGCGCGGCACGAAGAATTTCACAGCCGTCAGGGCGATCTTTGGTATGAAGAGATCTGCCGCAGCATCGATGTCCGGGAGGGCCTGCGCGTCCTCGACGTCGGATGCGGGACCGGTTTCTTCGAAGCCGTTCTCGGTTCCCGCGGCGCGCGGGTAACAGGCATCGATCTCACGCCGGATATGATCGAAGAGGGGAAAAAGCTGCTTGACCGCCACGGCATCACGGCCGATCTCTTCGTGATGGATGCGGAAAACCCGGATTTCCCGGATGAAACATTTGATCTCGTCATTTCCAGAAACCTCACCTGGACGCTGCCCGATCCGGTCCACGCGTATCAGGAATGGTACCGCGTACTGAAAAAAGACGGCATTCTTCTGAATTTCGACGCCGAATACGCAAAGAACTTCCACAACCTGGACCAGACGCAGAATCTGGCACACCGGGATCTGTCGAAAGAGCTGATCGAGGAGTGCCATGATATTTACCACATGCTGACGATGAGTACGCTCCCGCGCCCGGCCTGGGATGAAGAAGTCCTGCAGCGGATCGGTTTCCGGGAGATCACGACAAATCTGCTCGTGAGTACCCGGATCTACCGCACGAAACATGAATTCTATGTGCCGGACCCGATGTTCTCGATCCGGGCGGTAAAATAATGCCCGATACCGCTTCATTTAGTAGACGAAAAGCCTCAAATGTTGTATTGTCAACTTAGGTTTTTTATAAACTGAAGAATTGTCTGAAGATGAAGAGGAGGAAACAGAAATGGTAAAACATGTTCTTTTGTGGCAGCTCTCGGATGCTCTGTCCGAAGAGGACAAACGGGGCATAAAGACGGCTGTCAAAGAAGGCCTCGAGGCGCTCCCCGGCAAAGTTCCGGGCCTGGTCGAGGTGAAAGTCTCCATCGATCCGCTGGATACTTCCAATACGGACATCTATCTTGACGCAACATTGACGGATATCTCCGCGATCGCCGTATATCAGCAGCATCCCGAACACCTGAGAGTAAAAGATGTTCTTACGGAGGACGTGGTCAAAACGCGTCTGTGCATGGATTATGAAATCAGCGACTGGAACGCGGAAAACCTGTTCCGTGAAAAAAAGTAAAGGAGGAGCGCTGATATGACCGGATTCCCGCTTATTATCGTATTTATTATTGCAATCGTCGCGATGATCCTTCTGATCTCCAAGCTGAAGGTCCATCCGTTTATCGCCATCATGCTCATTTCCATCGTTCTGGGCATTATCGGCGGCATCCCGCTCGTCAACAGAACAGATGCCGACGGAAATGTGACGCAGGGCCTCGCCAATGTCATCGGCGCCGGCTTCTCGGGTACATTCTCCAGCATCGGTATCGTTATCATTCTCGGCGCCCTGATCGGCTCCATCCTGGAAGTAACCGGCGCCGCCCTGAAACTCGCTGACATGGTCATTAAGCTGGTCGGAAAGAACAACCCCGTGCTCGCCATGGAGCTCATGGGCTGGGTCGTCTCCATCCCCGTCTTCTGCGATTCCGGATTTGTTATCCTCAATCCGATCCGCAAAGCGCTGGTGACCCGCACGAGAGAATCCTCGGTCGCGATGACACTCGGTCTGTCTGCCGGTCTTTATATCGCGCACGTCTTTATCCCGCCGACACCGGGCCCGATCGCCGCTGCCAACACACTGGGAATCGGGAGCAACCTTCTCCTTGTCATGGGCATCGGCGTCCTGTGCTCCATTGCGCCGCTCGCGATCGCGTTCGTCTATGCGAAGCTGATCGGCAAAAAAGTGAAGGCTGCCGACGAGGCTGATCTTTCCGGCAATGTGAAGAGCTACGAAGAACTCGTCGCGGATTACGGAAAACTTCCGGGCGGCTTCAGTTCCCTTGCGCCGATCATCGTCCCGATCATCTTCATGGCGATCGCATCCATCGTGTCCATGATGAAGGCCTCCGGCGCATTCGCTGATTTCCTTGCCTTCCTCGGCACCCCGATCATCGCACTGGCCATCGGTACTGTCTGTGCCGTCATCCAGCTCAAAGGCGCCGGGAAAATGAGCCAGTTCTACGACATCACCAATGAGACTCTGAAAACGGTCGGCCCGATCCTGTTCGTCACGGCGGCCGGCGGCGTCCTGGGCAAAGTCATCGCTTCGACCGACATGGTCAACTATATCACGCAGCACGCCAATGTCCTTGCGGCCATGGGAATCTTCTTCCCGTTCCTGCTCTCCGC
>DBVZ01000087.1:0-517 GCA_002308255.1 Lachnospiraceae bacterium UBA1251
TATCCGGGAGAGATGGAGCAGGAAGCGCTTGCTTACGGCGCGCTGAAAGTCCTCCGCGGGGAAACAGATCCGCTTGTCTATACCGGGAAAAACGTGTGGCAGGGATTCGAAGGCGTGGAGTTCTGAACAGATCCGCGGATGCGTATCATAAATGACAGGAATCGGAAACTGAGGAGATACAGTCATGAGTATGATCGAGAGAGTAATCGAAAAAGCGAAAGCGGATCGGAAGCGGATCGTTCTTCCTGAAGGAGATGAGATCCGCACCGTACAGGCCGCAGCCTGTATAGCCCGCAGCGGATATGCTTATCCGATCCTTCTGGGCAATCCGGATTCCGTAGCNNGCCGAAGAAACGGAAACCGATCTGACCGGGATCGAGATCATCGATCCCGAGGCATCCGAAAAAGCAGCGGGATACGCGGAAGGATTATATGAGATCCGCCGGACAAAGGGCGTTTCGCGTGAAGATGCGGCGAAATTGGTTAAAGATCCCATGTATTTCGGCATCATGATGGT
>DBVZ01000087.1:650-811 GCA_002308255.1 Lachnospiraceae bacterium UBA1251
CTGCTCGTCTATGCCGACTGCGTCGTGAACCCCTGCCCGACAGCGGAAGAACTGGCCCATATCGCCATCGCCGCGGCCGATACCGCCAGGACGCTTTGCGGAGTCAAAGAGCCTAAAGTGGCCATGCTGTCTTTCTCGACAAAAGGAAGCGCGAAGCACGA
>DBVZ01000087.1:881-1502 GCA_002308255.1 Lachnospiraceae bacterium UBA1251
CTGGACGGGGAACTGCAGCTGGATGCGGCCCTGGTTCCCGAGATCGGGGAGTCCAAAGCGAAGGGCAGCCCGGTGGCAGGACACGCCAATGTCCTCGTTTTCCCCGACCTGCAGGCGGGAAATATTGGATATAAGATGACGCAGAGGATCGGCGGAGCCGAAGCCTTCGCGGTCCTGCAGGGGCTTGCGAAGCCGTGCAACGACCTTTCCAGAGGATGTTCGGTTGCGGATATCGTCAATACGGTCTGTTTTACGGCAGTGCAGGCGCAAAGCTGCTGAGATGCGAAAAAGCCCCCGAAAGGGGGCTTTTCGTACAAAAGAGAGTGAAAGGGATTCACCATTCTGATGCGGGACTGTCTGGCTGGAACAGTTTCTGACGCGGTATAACTGGATTAAGGAGAAAGTCTTGTATGGCTGAAGTACAACGACTTAGATCCGCGAGAGAACCCGAATCAGATGAAAAGTGTTAAATATCTCTAACATAAGTTCATGTTAACATACTCAGCTTTGGTTGTAAAGTATTTTTTGAGCTTTTTCAATTTTTTTTAAAACTTGACATTCTTTGTCTGCTGTTGTATAAATAATCACAACTTTTAAATGCGATGACGGAATTATGCGGTT
>DBVZ01000087.1:1547-4626 GCA_002308255.1 Lachnospiraceae bacterium UBA1251
CAGGCAGTCTCCTTCCCGAGCAGATCAGGTGAACCCGAAAGGCGCGTAGCCCGATCCGGATGCTCCGTTACAGGCTGTGGACTTGCCAGAGTCCGAAAGAGATCATTCTCCGTGAGGAGAGTGGTAATCAGGGTGGTACCGCGGATATGATTCGTCCCTGAGGCTTGTGCCTCGGGGACTTTTTTAGTGCATGAGCTGCCTGACGGCGGCATTGCGGTCAGATTAAGTGAGAATGAAAGGAGCCTTATTGTGAAGAGAGTTCTCATCAGTGACATAACCATGAAACAGAAGTCGTCGGCGATCCTTACTTTTAAAGAGAAGATCGAGCTCGTCAAGATGCTCGACCGTCTCGGAACGGATATCATCGAAGTGGATGCCATCCGTAAAGTAAAAGCGGACAGCCTGTGCATCAAATCCCTCGGAGACGCGGTGAAGAACAGCATTATCGCCGTGCCGGCCGCCTCCGATAAGGAGAGCATCGATATCACATGGGAAGCTCTGAGCAGGGCGGCGCATCCCAGAATCCAGATCGAGGAACCGGTGAGCCTTGTCCAGATGGAATACATTCTTCACGCAAAACCGGCGGCGGTGAAGGAACGGATAAAGGAAGCAGTGTCTTACGCCGCCTCTTATACCGGAGACGTTGAATTTCTTGCCCTTGACGCCACGAGGAGCGAAAGAGCGTTCCTCTACGAGGTGCTCGGGGAGGCGATCGCGGCCGGAGCTTCTACCGTGACGGTCTGTGATACGGCAGGACTGATGCTTCCGGAAGAATTCCGGAAATTCATAAAAGAAGTGAGGGAAAATGTTCCCGGTCTTGAAAAGGTATCACTCGGTGTAGTGACAAGCGACACGATCGCCATGGCAGATGCCTGCAGCGTGGAAGCGGTCATCGCCGGAGCGGATGAGCTGAAGACGGCGATCCACCCGGACGGAACGGCTTCTCTCGATCACATCGCCGGTCTTCTGGCGCTGAAAGGAGAGGAGTGCGGTGCTTCCACAGGCATAAGAAACGTAGAGATGAAGCGCATCCGCGACCGTGTCTTTAAAATGTTCCATTCCTCGAGAAGCAAAAACTCCCCGTTCGATGACGGCGTAAGGGAGGCGGATCAGAACACATTTACGATCAATGACAGTATCGAAGAGATCGTGAAAGAGACACAGGCACTCGGCTATGATCTCTCCGAGGAGGATCAGCTCTCCGTTTACGAGGCGTTCCGCAGGATCGCCGGCAAGAAGGAATATGTGACGAGCCGGGAGATTGACGCGATCGTGGCCTCGAGCGCCATGCAGGTGCCGGAAGCCTATAAGCTGGAGGATTATATCATTAACGGAGGACATACCATCGGTGCGACTTCCCGCATCCGCCTCATCCGGAACGGGAAGATCATGGAGAGCGTTGCCATCGGTGACGGGCCCGTGGATGCGTCGATCCTTGCAATCGAGCAGATCATCGGCAGACACTATGAGCTGGACGATTTCCAGATCCAGGCTGTGACACAGGAGAGAGAAGCGATGGGCGAGACCGTTGTCCGCCTCCGCTCGGAAGGAAAAGTGTATTCCGGAAGAGGTCTCTCCACGGATATCATCGGATCCAGTATCCGGGCGTATGTCAATGCGCTGAACAAGATCGTATATGAGGAGGAGAACGCATGAAACTGTCATTTTCGACCAGAGGCTGGCACCATCTTTCCTGGAATGAACTGACGGAAACAGCGGAAGACATGCATTTTGAGGGGATCGAGCTCTACGATCTGTTCCGTAGGGATGATCTGACAGCGAAAAATGAGCCCTTCAACCGCTACAACATGGCTGCGACCGCGAGATGGCTGAAAATGCATTCTCTCGAGATCCCCTGCTTTGATACTTCCTGTGATATTCTCGGAGACTGTGAGGAGAAGCTTCTGTGGACCATAGAAGCCGCCGGAATCATGCGCGTGCCTTATATCGCCTTCGATGCGAAGGACGGAGAGGAATCCGATGTGAGGGACCGTCTTATGCGGATCCTGGAGGCCGGAAAAAAGTCGGGCGTCGGGATTCTGATCAAGACCAGGGGCATTTACGCGGATACCTCGAAACTGAGAGACCTGCTCGACAGCTTTGCGGATGATTCTCTCGGTGTTCTCTGGGACATGATCCATCCGTACTGTGACTGCGGGGAGACGCCGGATACAACGATCAAGAATCTCGGCGCCTACGTGCGGCACGTTCATCTGCGGGACTCCAAGGAAGATGACGGAACATACGTCTTCATCGGAGAGGGCAGAATGCCGGTCGATGAATTCATGAAAGCGCTTTCTTCGATCGACTATGACGGATTCGTTTCGCTCGAGTGGAAACCCGGATGGATCGAGGACGTACAGGACTATACCTTTATTTTTCCGCATTTTATCAACTACATGAGCCGCTATGAGGACACGAGGACCAGCAAGAGAAAACTGTTTCTCAATCATGACGGCACCGGGGAGTATATCTGGGAAAAATATGATCTTATTGACCTGACTTTCCCGCAGGTGCTGGACCGGGTGGTCGAGGAGTTCCCGAACCAGTATGCTTTCAAATATACGACGCTCGATTATACCAGGACCTATGAGGAATTCCGGGATGACATCGATGATTTCGCGAGGGCTCTCGTGTCGCTCGGCGTCAAAGCGGGCAGCAAAGTCGCGATCTGGGCGACGAATGTGCCGGCGTGGTACATCACGTTCTGGGCGACGACCAAAATAGGAGCGGTCCTTGTGACGGTCAACACCGCCTATAAGATCCATGAGGCGGAGTACCTGTTCCGGCAGTCGGACACGCACACGATCGTTATGATCGAAAAAGCGCTGGATTCCAATTACCGCAGGATCATCAACGAGATCTGCCCGGAGATAAAGGATACAAAGCCGGGCGAGCCGATCCACAGCAAACGCCTGCCGTTTTTGAGAAACGTCATCACGGTGGGATTCCGGCAGAAAGGCTGTCTCACTTTTGAGGAAGCGATGGACCGCGCCGGGATGGTCCCGAAGGAACAGATTCTGAAAATGGCCGCGAAAGTGCGTCCCGGCGATGTCTGCAACATGCAGTATACTTCCGG
>DBVZ01000078.1 GCA_002308255.1 Lachnospiraceae bacterium UBA1251
GATTCGGGACTCAAGCTTCCTCCCCGTGTGGCACCCGTTCAGGCGGTCATTGTGCCTATCATGCAAAATAAGGAAGGCGTGCTCGACAAGGCATTCGAGCTTAAGGACAGACTTACCAAAGCAGGCATCCGTGTAAAGGTTGACGATACCGACAAACGTCCCGGATTTAAGTTTTCCGAGCAGGAGATGAGAGGCTTCCCTCTTCGTATCGAGTGCGGTCCCAAGGATATCGAGTCAGGCACATGTGTTGTTGTTCGCCGCGACACCCATGAAAAGCTGACCGTCGCGCTTGACGCGCTCGAGACCGAGATCCCCCGCATTCTGGACGATATCCAGCAGAATATGTTCGAGACCGCAAAGGCTCATCGTGATTCGCATACCTACGATGCGACCGAGTACGGTGAGTTCTGCGACATCATCAACAACAAGCCCGGCTTTGTACGCGCGATGTGGTGCGGCGACAGGGCCTGCGAGGACAAGATCAAAGAAGATACGGGCGCTACTTCGAGATGCATGCCTTTTGACCAGGCAAAGCTTTCGGATAAATGCGTATGCTGCGGTAAGCCCGCAAAATCGATGGTTTACTGGGGAAGAGCTTATTAAAACAGAATAGAGGTTTGGAAACACAAAATGGACAGAAATGATATGGATAACCGTAATTTTACGTTACTGACGGATTTTTACGAGTTAACTATGATGCAGGGATATTTTGAAAGAGGGGAAAGCTGCAACGGCAGAGTCGTATTTGATGCCTTTTACCGCGACAATCCCTGTAACGGCGGTTATGCGATAGCATGCGGCCTCGATCAGGTGATCGATTATATCAAAAATCTTCATTTTTCGGAAGACGATATCGAGTATCTCCGCGCACAAAAGGTGTTCAAGGAGCCTTTCTTGAAATATCTGCGTGATTTCAGGTTCAGCGGCGATATTTACGCTGTTCCCGAAGGATCGGTGGTATTTCCGATGGAACCGCTCGTTAAAGTAGTTGCTCCGGCAATGGAAGCCCAGCTTGTGGAGACTGCGATACTGAATTTCATTAATCATCAGAGCCTGATAGCGACCAAAGCTTCACGTGTATGCTACGCGGCCGGCAATGACGGCGTGATGGAATTCGGCCTGCGTCGCGCGCAGGGCCCCGATGCGGGTACTTTGGGAGCAAGGGCGGCGGTCATCGGCGGATGCATCGGAACCAGCAATGTGGTCTGCGCCCAGATGTTTGATATCCCGGCGCTCGGAACACACGCGCACAGCTGGGTCATGAGCTTTGACAATGAAGTTGAGGCATTCCGCTGTTATGCGGATCTGTACCCGAATAACGCGACACTTCTTGTAGATACCTATGATACCTTAAGAAGCGGTGTTCCCGCAGCGATACAGGTATTCAAAGAACTTCGCGAGGCAGGCAGGATGCCGAAGAAATACGGCATAAGGCTTGACAGCGGCGACCTTGCCTATTTATCGAAATAAGCATACAAGATGCTTTGTGAAGCGGGATTTGAAGATGCGATCATCTGTGCTTCAAGCGACCTTGACGAGTATCTGATCAATTCGCTGAAGCTTCAGGGTGCCAGGATCAATTCCTGGGGAGTCGGCACCAACCTCATCACAAGCAAGGACTGGCCGGCATTCGGCGGAGTTTACAAACTTTCCGCAATGGAGATCAACGGTGAATTCGTTCCGAAGATCAAACTGAGCGAGAATCCCGTCAAGATCACCAATCCGGGGAACAAGACTATATTCCGCATTTACGACAAGGAGACCGGTAAGCTCTACGCCGATCTGATCGCGCTTGCGGATGAAAAATATGATGAAAATATGGATCTGCTTATTTTCGACCCGATCGCAACATGGAAAAAGACGCTGCTCAAGGGCGGCACGTATACGATCAGGGAAATGCTCGTCCCGATCTTTATCAACGGCAAATGCGTATACAAATCCGATCCCGTGATGAAGATAAGAGAGTACTGCAAACATGAGCTTGAGACCCTCTGGGAAGAGACAAGGCGTTTTGCGAACCCGCACGAGGTTTATGTAGACCTGTCACAGCCTTTGTACGATATGAAGAAGCAGCTGCTTGACAATATCCACAATTTAAACAGCAACAGATGATGCTGTTATTCCGGAGAGACATATGATAGATTTTAATGAAGAGATTGCGAGATTTCAGCCTTCACTCGAAGTGGACCAGGCCGAGGAATCCATTTACAGGAATGATATGACGGATCTGGCGGATATTCTTGATATGGTGGTCAAGAGTACCGAAGCGCAGCACAACAACGATCAGAAGCGTTAAAGGAGAGATCTCTGATATGAATTGTCCCAAATGTGGTGCACCGGTGCCGTCCAAAAAAACGTTCTGCGATTCCTGCGGGACTGATCTTACGGTCTACAGACGGATCATAAGGTTTTCGAACGCATATTACAACAGCGGACTTGAAAAGGCCCGGGTACGCAACTTAAGCGGTGCGATCATCGATCTTAAGAGAAGTCTTGAGATCAATAAGAAGAATACCGATGCCAGAAACCTGCTTGGACTGGTCTATTTTGAATGCGGTGAGGTCGTTCAGGCGCTTTCGGAGTGGGTCATCAGCAAGAACATTCAGCCGGAGGAGAACCTCGCGGCGGCATATATTTCCAACCTGCAGAAAGATGCCGGGAAGCTGGATGTGATCAATCAGACAATAAAGAAATTCAATATCGCCCTCGGCAACGCGCAGGGAGGCAACGAGGACGTGGCAAAAATACAGCTGAAGAAGGTTCTCGCGCAGAATCCGAAGCTGATCAAGGGATACCATCTCCTGGCCCTTCTCTTTATGAAGGATGAGGAATATGACCGTGCCAGAAAGCTTCTGCGCAAAGCGCTGAAGATAGACATGACCAATACGACGACGCTCCGGTATCTTAAAGAGATCGACGAGGCAACGGGAATGCCTCCCGCCCAGGAAGGAAGGTTCCTTCTCCTTGGCAGAAGAAAAAGGAGCGAGGAGGAGAAACCCGCCCATGCCGGGAAGAACAGCCGCAGCGGACTTCCGCCCTTCCTGAGGGAACATCCGTTCTCCGCCGGAACGATCGGACTGATCATGGGACTGCTGCTCGGTGCCGTCGCTGCCGGAATTCTGTTTATTCCCGCGGCGAGAAGAAGCATTAACCGCGAGGCGAACGAGAGGATCGCGGAGTATTCGCAGGAGGCGGCGGATCTGCGCAATGAGCTTGCGCAGAAAGACAGCCAGGTGACGGGCGCTCAGCAGACGGCGGACACCTCCGTGTCAAAACTCAACGAAGCGGTTGCGCTCTCTTCCTCCTATGAACACCTTTCAGCAGCACTGAAAGAGTATTACGGCGACAATGAAGAAAAAGCGGCGGAGCATCTGGCAGCCGTCGATCCCGCTCTTCTTTCGGAAGATGCCCGCGCTTCTTACACGAAAATGGCAAATGACATGCGCTCTCTTCTCTTTGAAAAGCTGAAGGAGACGGGAATCGCAAAGCTGAACAGCGGCGATATGCCGGGAGCGGTCAGCACCCTGACAAGGGCGGCGGAGCTCAACGGAGACAACGAGGAAGTGCAGATGGCCCTGACGCAGGCGAAAGATGAACTCGCAAAGCAGCAGGCACAGGAGGGAACCGTTCAGGTGATCCCGGCGCAGGAGGGGTGAGTATGCTTCATCATGCGGAGGTCCGCAGACGATTTGAAGAAGCGGCGGGAAAAAACGCCGTATTTGAAAACGAAGAGATGAGCGCGCGCACCAGTTTCCGGATCGGCGGGGCTGCTGCCCTGTTCGTGACGCCGGACAGTGAGGAAAGCGCGGTCGAAGTGATCCGGATCGCACGGGAGAGCGGGATCCCCTATTACGTGATGGGGAACGGCAGCAATCTGCTTGTCGCGGACAGCGGATTTGACGGCGCCGTGATCCAGCTCGCGAAAAAAATGAGCGGGATCCGTGTCGAAGGGCAGGAGATCCGGGTGCAGTGCGGAGCTCTGCTGTCGAGGATCGCAGCGGAGGCAAGAAACGCGGGACTTGACGGGTTCTCTTTCGCTTCCGGCATTCCGGGGACCTTCGGCGGGGCCTGCATGATGAATGCCGGCGCCTACGGCGGAGAGATGAAGGATGTGCTCTCGGATGTGAGGATCCTGGACCCGGACGGAAATGTGAGGACCGTATTCCCGGAGGAAATGGGGCTTGGCTACCGCACGTCCGCATTTGAAAAGAGAGGCGATATCGTTCTGTCCGGAACGATCCGCCTGAAAGAGGGAGATCCGGAAAAGATCGGAAAGCGGATGGAGGAGCTTGCGCAGCTCAGGAAGGAAAAGCAGCCGCTCACACAGCCGAGCGCGGGGAGCACCTTCAAGAGGCCGAAAGGGTATTTTGCGGGGAAGCTGATCTCTGATGCGGGACTGAAGGGATACAGCATCGGAGGCGCGCAGGTATCGGAAAAGCATGCCGGATTCGTCATTAATACCGGCGGCGCGACTGCGGAAGACGTGAGAAATCTTATCGCTTTTATCCGGCAGACGGTTTTCGAAAAGTTCGGCGTGGAGCTGGAGACAGAAGTGAAATTCCTCGGATTTGAGGAAATGTAAAGGAGATGCTTATGCGCCTTGTGATCGTGACGGGTATGTCCGGCGCGGGGAAAAGTACGGTTCTTGACGCACTGGAAGACGCGGGATATTTCTGCGTCGACAATCTGCCGATCAAACTGCTCTCCAAATTTGCCCTTCTTTGCATGGAGGCGGGAGAGAATGAGAACCGCCGTTTTTCCGTCGGCGTCGACATCCGGGATGAAAAAGCGCTCAGCAGGCTGCCCGGAGAACTGGCCGAAGTCGAAAAGATCGGCGTCGATCATGAGATCCTGTTTCTTGATGCATCGGATGACGCTCTTGTAAGAAGATACAAGGAGACCAGAAGATCCCATCCGCTGGCCCGGCAGGGACGGATCGAAGACGGAATTCGCGAAGAGAGAGCGCGGATGGATTTCCTGCGGAAGAGAGCAGATCACATTATCGATACCAGCCATCTTCTCGTGAGAGATCTGAAACAGGAGATCGGACGCATTTTCCTTGAGAATGAGGAGTACAGGGATCTGTACATTACCGTTCTCTCATTCGGATTTAAATACGGGATCCCGACGGATTCCGATCTCGTGTTCGACGTGCGTTTTCTGCCGAACCCATATTATATAGAAGAATTACGTCACAAGACGGGACTTGACAGGGAGATCGTGGACTATCTTCGTTCTTTCCCGGAGACCGGGGAATTTGAGGACAGACTCACGGAAATGATCCGTTTTCTGATCCCCTATTATATTAAAGAAGGAAAAAATCAGCTGGTCATTTCGCTCGGATGCACCGGAGGCCGTCACCGATCGGTTATGATGGCGCAGTCGCTTTATGAACGTTTAAGCAGCGCAAGAAGCTACGGGATCCGCGTGGAGCACAGGGATATCGGTTCCGACGCCGCCAGGGGCAAGTGAAATGGAAGAGGATAACAGACGGTTCGCCGACGCGCTCCGGGAAGAACTCCTGAGTACGGAGGGAAAAGCGAGACACTGCCGGATCGCGGAGATCGCTGCGATCGCCCGCTATGAAGGAGGAAAAATCGAGGGAGAAGACCTGATCCTCGTACGGAGCGAAAATGAAGCGCTGGTAAGAAAAGTCTTTACTTTACTACAAAAAGCATTTAATATAATTGTGGAAATTTCGATGTATACGAAACATCGCTCCGCAAAGACGGTCTGGGAGATCAGAATCCGCGATCCCAAGGTACGCGGGATCCTGATCAGGGCACTTGGGAACCCGGACCTGAAGCGTGTCTGCTGCAAGCGGGCGTATCTGCGGGGGGCTTTCGAGGCGGCAGGAACCATCAGCGATCCCAACCGGTACTACCGGATGGAATTTGTGTTCCGGATGCAGGAGGATGCCGAGAGAGTCATCGATATTATGCGCGGCGTTTCCCTGGAAGGGAAATATGTAAAACGCGGCAGGACGCATGTTGTATATCTGCAGGACGGACAGCAGCTGGTCGATGCCATCGCTTTGATGGATGCCCGTTACGCGGTACTGGAACTCGAAAATATCCGGGTGATGAGGGATATGAGAGGCAGGATCGGAAGAAGGGTCAACTGCGAGACATCGAACCTGAACAAGACTGTCCATGCTTCCGCGAGACAGCTTCAGGATATCAGGGAGCTTGAGGAAAGCGGGGTCATGGGGTCGCTGCCTGCTTCGCTGCGGGAGATCGCGCAGCTGCGGAAACAGTATCCGGATGCATCTTTCGCGGAACTGGGAGAGATGACACAGCCGCCGGTCGGCCGGTCCGGAGTGAACCACAGACTTCGCAAGATCGCGGAGTACGCGCAGGATCTGAGACATCGAAACGGGATTTTTAAGAACCGGGAGGAACTCATATGATCAAGAAGAACATTACGGTCAATCTTAAGGATGGGCTGATCGCAAGGCCTGTCGCCATGTTCGTGCAGGTTGCCAGTCAGTTTGAAAGCCGTATCTATATTGAGACGCCCGGCATGAAGATCAACGCGAAAAGCATTATGGGCATGATGACTCTGGGCATTCAGGAAGGCAGAGAATGGACGGTCACGGCGGATGGCGCGGATGAGACATTTGCGATCGATAAGATAGAGACTTTCCTGACGAAAGGAGCATGAGACCGGTTCTCCGGCCATTGGAGAAAACGAGATGTCAAAATTTCTGAAATTTATCGTCAATCTCTTTCTGATCTGCGCGATCCTGGTAGCCGCCGCGATCATTGTACCCCCTCTTGTCGGTGTGGGGACAACGGTCGTGGATACGCAGCTCATGGATACGAATCTTCCGATGGGATCCGTGACATATTCGAAGGATGTTTATGTGACGGAGCTCAAAGAGGGAGACCAGATCCTCGATGAGAATGATATTTCCACCTATGTGTATACCGTCAAAGCGGTCGATACATCCAACGGCACAGTGACTGTCAGGGATACATTTGATGCATCCGCCGAGGAAAAACAGATCCAGGTTCTGAACAGCGAATCCAGGGTGATTCTGACAATCCCCTATATCGGATATGTCGTATATGCCATGCACAGCATCGAGGGAATCATCATTCTCGCGCTCGCCGTTCTTCTTATTATAATACTGTTCATTCTGTCGGAACTGTGGAGAAGAGACGATGACGATGAGGATGACGAGGACGACGAGGACGATGAGGACGGCGACGGCTATGGCCGGGACATCGACGGACCGATAAAATACTGACCGCACGGCGGCGAAAGGGGAGGACGCCGCTCGTTTTCCCGCTCCGGGCCTCCAGAACAATCCAGGAATAGCAACGTGAAATCAGCAAAAATCGCCAGGGAATTCAATGTCGATGGCTGGCTTGTCTCGGCGACGTCGCTCAGCCAGGGCAATGTCAACGATACGTATCTGGTCATCTTCCGTACTGTCTTTTCCGAAGAGAAGATTGTTCTTCAACGCATCAACCGCAATGTCTTTCGCGAACCGGAAAAGCTTATGGAGAACATGCATACGGTGACCACATATGCGCATGAGCGGCTGATCGCCGAACACGAGAAAAGCGACCGAATCTGGCAGCTGCCACGCGTCATCCCTGCAAAGGACGGGCGCGATTTCGTCATCGACAAGGACGGGGAGTACTGGCGCGCAATCACCCGGATCGCCTCGGCGCACTCATACGACTCGGTGCGCGATGCGGACCATGCCCATGAAGTCGGGGCCGTGCTGGGAAATTTCCACCACATCATCAGCGAATTGCCGGGTGAACGGCTTTACGATACCCTGCCTGGCTTCCATATCACCCCCAGATATCTGGAACAGCTTGACAAGGTGCTTGAGAATCCGGAGGCCCATGAGCGGCTGAAAAGCTCTCAGGTGGCCGGAAACATCATGAAATTCATCGACGCCCGCCGAGATTTCGTCTCCGTCCTGGAGGACGCGAAGGCCAGAGGGGAATTGTCCCTGCGGACTATCCATGGCGACCCGAAGACGGCAAACATCATGATTGACGACGCCACCATGAAAGGAACGGCCATCATCGACTTGGATACCGTGAAGCCTGGCCTTGTCCATTATGATTTCGGCGACTGCCTCCGTTCCTGCTGCAATCCCGCAGGCGAGGAATGCCAGGACATCTCAAAGATCTACTTCGATCTCGACCTATGCCAGGCCCTCGTCCATGGCTACAAGGAGCAGGCACACGGGTTCATGACCGATGCGGAACGCTACTACCTATATGATTCGGTGAGGCTCATCACATTCGAACTGATGATGCGGTTCTTCAGCGACTATCTCGCCGGCGACCGATACTTCAAAGTGCGGTACGATGGGCAGAACCTACTTCGCGCCAGGGTGCAGATGCAGCTCTGCCGAAGCATCGAGGCGCGCGAATCGCAAATCCGCCGAACGCTGGCAATCCTCTGATCGACGTCAATCACCTGCCCATGGCCTCTTTTTTTCGGTCCATTTTGATTTTTTTACTTTTTCCACTTGAAAAAAAACATCAGGCGATTATCTTAATCCCAAGTCTTTTTTAATTCCATGAGTCACTTCATCCATTTTTAGGAGTAAAACAAATGAAAAACGCGATTCTGATTGCAATGCTGTTGGTTGTGTTTGTCGGCGGTGCCGCGCTACGGGCTGCCGATTTTTCCGCTGTCGCGGAGAAAAACGGTGAAGACCTTGTCCAGTATCTGATGGATCTCTCCGAGGATGGCTGGGTTGAGTTGCTCAATGGCCTTGATGAGCAGAAGGGAAACACCCGTCTTCAGGTCAAGGTCCTGAAGGCCGGCCAGAATGCCCTTAACGCGATGGACAAGGATGCCGCCGCCGCCGTGGCCGCCCGCATCGAATCCGATGTCCCGAGCGTCGGTGTCGGCAATCGTCTGGATGGCAGCTATGTGCTGTTCCTGACCCAGGCAACCGCCGCCGCCGCCTTCACCGACCAGATCTACCACGACCCCTTCTTTGTCAAGAGCTTCTTCATCAAGAATTTCTATGTCCAGGAAGAAGAGCCCGAGCCCGAGCCCTGGCCCATCAGCCAGTCACCCTACATCTTCAGGTGGTAGTTCAACGGCGTCATCTCGCACGGAATAATTAGGAATCTGACATAAACCATGCCGGGGGGACCCGACGAATTTCAGGAAGGTGAAAGGTAACATGAATTTCTTCAAGAAGATTACGTTGGCCGCCATCGCGGTCGCCGGGCTTTCTACGACTGCCTGGGCAAACTCCCTGACTCTGGGTGATTATCTCGATGCAGCCGCCCTGCTCATCCCGAACACCAAGACCATCACCGGTTTTGCCGAAGTCGGCTACAACAGCAATATCAAGCTCGCCCCCAAGGGCCGCGAGATTGACTCTCTGACGCTTCGCGGCGGAATCCGCCTTGATGTCGCTCGCAACTATGGCAACGGCATCTATGGCATCAAGGGTTCTGTCTCCTACAAGTACTTCGACCACAAGAACCAGGATCTTGGCGGCTGGGATGTCAACGTCACGCCGTACATCCTCGGCAATATCGCCGGGATCCAGAACCTGATGTTCCGCGCCAGCCTGGTCAACAACCGTCAGTCGCTCGACCAGACGCGTCCGCGCTACACCCGCACCCGCACCGCGAACGCTGGCCTGAGCTATGATCTGGCCTTCCATGAGCGCTACGGCATTGCCCTGACCGGTGACTACACCTACAAGTACTACCCGCAGCGTGAATTCAAGGACTACAACAAGCACGTGTTCGAATTCGCTGCCGCCCCGTACTATCGCTTCAGCGAAAAGCTGAAAGCCGGTATCAAGGTCTCCTATGACGAGACCCATTACGAGCACAACACCATCCATGACGACTCCCATACCCTCACGCTGAACGCCTACGGCGACTATCGCCCGAGCTCCCTCTTCAGTGTCTATGGCGAAGTCGGTGCTGAGCGCAGGTCCTACGAGGGTGCCGCCCGCGGCACTGGCAATGACGACCTCTGGAAGTACAACAGCCTGCTCCGTCTGCGCTGGACTGCTAACAAGTACCTGACCACGGACTACACGGTCAAGTATGCCCAGGATGATACCTACGCCGCCCGTGGCGCGCAGAACAAGTTCGACACGAATCTGAGCGTGACCTATGCGCCCACTGCGAAGTGGAGCATTGGACAGATTGTCGGTTGCGAAGTCCAGGATGAGAAGGCCAACAACTACGATACGCTGGAGCTCTACTACAATGCCATTGTTTCGTATAAGTTCAACAAGAACCTGACGGCCTACGCCACCTACGACTACCACAACATCCAGTACAAGTACACTGATTCGCTTGACTACTACGTCAACGAAGTCATCTTCGGCATCAGCTATACCTACTAAGTCTGGTTGAATGACCGAGTGCCCGTCTGTCCGGTTTTCCCGGGCAGACGGTTGCGTTTTTGTTTTCGACTGTGAGAAAAGGAAGCCCGCGAACCAGGTTTCCTTTTTTTTCAGGTGCCGATGGAGTTCTATCAGCCTGTCTGATCGGTTATCCGATATTGGGCGGGCAATGGGAGTGGTGAGAAACGATGAGATATTGGCTGACGGCCGCTTGTGTGTTCCTTGGCCTTGTGGCCTTTGGACTTGAATTGGAAGATGATTGGAAGGCCTCTACTCTTCGCCCGGGCGATGTCTTGGCAGTTAATGTCTTTCGTGTAGCTGAGTTCAGCAAGATGGTCCAGATTGAGGAGGATGGCAAATTCGTCTATCCCCTTTGCGGCGAGATCCAGGCGGCCGGGCTGACAGCCCGTACCGTCGCGAAGGAGCTTGAGCGACTGTTGTCGAAGCAGATTGCGGAGCCCGTGGTTGATGTCTATGTTGAGAGATGGGCCCCGCGCACGGTCTATATTCTTGGCGAGGTCAAATCCAGCATGTCGATGGAGCTTCCCAATTATGGGCGCGTCACGGCATTGCAGGCCATCAGCGCAGCTGGCGGCTTTCTTGAGACGGCCGATTTGAACAATGTCTCTGTCCTCCGCCGCAATCCAGAGAATGAGAAGGAGCTTTTGCGCATCAAGATTGATGTGACGGCCCTTGCCTCGAAGAATAGTGGCGGGGATGATTTCCTTCTTCGTCCCGAGGACACGCTGATTGTGCCGAAGGC
>DBVZ01000070.1:0-884 GCA_002308255.1 Lachnospiraceae bacterium UBA1251
TGGACCCCGGTCCGCTCCTCCGCTTTCTTGCACACACGCACAAGGTCTGTGCCGAGCAGCGCATCGACACATGTAATGCAGATGACCACGACCTTCGGCCGCACTTCCGGGACATCAAGGATCTCCTCCACCGCCTGCGGAATTTTCTTCAAGTGCCTGCCCGTGACAAGATCCGTCTCGTCCATGAGCAGGTAGAACATTCTCTCGCTGTAACCGCTCACCCGGCTCAGGATCGTGCTGTTCCTGCCGCAGCAGCCCGGCGCGACGAGCAGCATGACGGACTCGGGGATGGCCAGNNCCGGCGCGCTTGACGCCGTAGCCATTTGCACCGGGAGAATTGTAGGATAAAGTTGCCGGAGAGCTGTAAATCAGCGCGTGGGAGGGGGATTCCTCCTTCGGGAAATTCTCACGGCCGCGCAGGGCGAATTCCTTCGCTGTCAGATAAAAAGGCTCCATAAGACCTCCGTATATATTTCAAGTAATGGTAGTGCAGCCCTGATAAAAAGAGCTGCTTTTATTTAATGGTAAAAACCGCTCCGACGCCCCGTCTCTCTCTCCGGGTCCTCAAGGAGAAGCTTTGCGAGATCCATGAACTTCCGGCTGACCGGCAGAGTCGGATCGCCCTCAACAACAGTCTTTCCCTCCTCCTCGAAGCGGTTTATATCATCGCTCCTCGGGATGTCCGCAACAATCGGAACGCCGAGCTTGTCCGCGAAAGCCTTCACCTTTTTCTCCTCGTCCGGAATGTTCCTTCTGTTGAAAATGACGCCTCGCACCGTCGCGTAGCCGCGGTCCTCGAAATTCTTGACCGCGGTCGCAATATTATTTGCAGCATAGAGAGCCATCTTCTCGCCGGAAGTGACAATCAGCACATCCTCCGCGTA
>DBVZ01000070.1:1026-1909 GCA_002308255.1 Lachnospiraceae bacterium UBA1251
CCCGCACACCCAAGGCCCGGGGTCGGACCGCCGGTCTCGATGCAGAAAACGTTGCCGAATCCCCTCCGACCGATGTGGTCGAAATCCGGTTCCTCATCGTGATCCCTGTAATAATCCATGACCGGTGTGAGCGGCTCACCGCCCAGCAGGTTGATGGTGGAATCCGCCTTGGGATCGCAGCCGATCTGCAGGACCTGCTTGCCCAGCGCGGCAAATGCCGCTGAGAGGTTGCCCGTCATTGTTGACTTGCCTATGCCGCCCTTGCCGTAAATTGCAATTTTCTTCATATCTATCTCCTCATCGGCAGGCTTTATCCCGCCGCAGTATCCTTTTCCACTGTATTTCAGAATAAGTGGCACAGAGCATGTTCTGAAAGCCACATATCAAACCTGTCCCCGATCAGGACCGGAATCTCTTTCTCGTAAAATCTTCCGGAGTAAGCGACATGGGGCAGCTTTATGAACTTGCCCGGTTCCTCCGGCAGGAGCCTTGCGTACAGAGGATCGGCAATCACAAGGTCCGCCCTCCGGCACGCTTCCCTGAGCGCATCCTCCAGCACGATTTCCTCTGTTCCGTCCGCGATCTCGCGGGGCAGTCCCCTCATGGGGCTGATAATTCTCACGGAATAACTTTCTGTTTTGCCGTCCTTCGCTGCCCGCGCAGATTCGGCAGAAATTGTCTCGGCCATGGATTTCATCATGACCGGCTCGCCGATGAGCAGGATTTCTCTGGCCTTTCTGCCGGCTTCAGCAGCCGCCGTGGCGCCATGGTCTGAATTGTTCGCGGGGGCTTCTGCCTTCTCCGCAGACACTTCTTTGAGTTCGCGCAAAATTCTTTCCGTCGCTGCCAGGCCGACCGGGCAGCCGATCACATAGGGGATTCC
>DBVZ01000070.1:2048-2372 GCA_002308255.1 Lachnospiraceae bacterium UBA1251
ATTGCCTGCACGCTCCCGTTCAGCGAAAAATCCAGCGGGGTCGCGCCGAGGATGTTGATCCGCTTTTTCGGGCCGGCATGAGAGGTGCGCGAAACTTTATTTTCCACATCCCCCATCAGATCCACAAGGCAGGCCAGGGCTTCCCCGGCTCCGCTCGTGTAGGCGTCCATCCCGTTCGTCTGGATGCCGAACGCGGGAAGCCCGGTCCGCCGGCTGACTGCCTTGGCGACCGCCTTAAAATCCGTACCAATAATATGAGGAAGCGGACCGCCGCAGATGCACACGAACTTCGGATGCAGTTTTTCCGCCGTCTCACAGAGATTC
>DBVZ01000070.1:2445-2647 GCA_002308255.1 Lachnospiraceae bacterium UBA1251
TGGGTGTTGTAGGTGGAATTGCAGCCCGACGCGTCGTGCATGACGACCAGGCCGCCGAGCTCGTACAGCGCAGAGCAGACACCGAAATTATCCGCGGAGTAGGTCGAAAGAACTCTCTTCACTATTCTCATACCGCTCCTCCTCCGATTCTGCAGCCTGCATCCTCAAGTCTTGCACAGTTCTCCGCGCACCCGAGCGCTTT
>DBVZ01000070.1:2721-4153 GCA_002308255.1 Lachnospiraceae bacterium UBA1251
AATCCAAAGAGCCCTCCATTTTCCACCAGGTTCACAAAGTGCCGCGTCCCTGTGAAATACGTTGCTTTCTGTCCGATTGCAAGGAAATCTGAACCGTCTCTCTCCGCGACCCTCATACCGGGCTGTGTCATCGGATAAATCTGAACATACGGAAATCTCTCCCGGATTATTTCAAAATCCCCTTTTTCTTCGGGTGCAAATGCATCCGCGTAGATCCTCCGCACATTGAATCCATGCTCTAGCAGCATCCTTGCAAGGGAGAGAGGTCTCGTGACCGCGGAAAAGTCCAGGGCAATCTTAGTCTGTCCGATCACGTCATGTGCCCCGGCCAGAGCCTCCTCGGCTTCCCGCCGAAGAATTTCATAATCCGGCAGCCATGCAGATGGCATATCTCCGCCATGGGCATCCTCTCCGGAGGACTCTTCACCTATATGCACAATCTCCCGAAGAATTTCCGCAAGCCTTCTCTCGCTTTGCTCGATTTCCTCGAAATTAAAGCTGACCGGCATATACACAGCTCTCTGGCCAAGTCTATTTTCCATATCTCTGGCGGCAAAATCGACCACCGGATGGAAGTAAAGATTCATCACCGCAGCTCCCATATACTTATACTCGTCATAGGAGACCATTGTCGGCAACTGACTGACCCTCATACCGGCACTCTTCAGGATCTCGAAGAGTTCACTGTCCCGCTGGATTTCATAGAAAGCACCGATGACATTTGCAAGGCCCCTGTCTTCCGGCATTTTTTTCACCGCCCGGTAGAGCTGCCTCCACTGCATCTTTTCCGGCGAGAAATGCTTGCGCATCGTCGGCAGCATGTAGCAGTCGATAAAATCCACCTCCGGGTGCGCTTTGGCGCACTCCCGGTAGACGAGATTCAGATCGATATTCAGGAAATGCTGCACGCAGCTCGTATAGAGCAGCACGCATGTCGGCTTCTTCGGCATCTCATCAAGTATTCCGGAGACGCCCTCGATGATCATGTCCTCGAGGTCACCGCGCAAGATGTGGTCGTCCGTGAACTCCAGCATGGAGAAACGGTCCATAGCCCCCATCTCCTCCGCGGACAGGACAACGCCGCGAAGGCAGCAGCTCGGACACACAAAAATCTGGTGGCTGCCCGGGATGAGCATCGACGTGTGCGCGATCGTCCATGTGCCGCGGGCAGGCGACGAGTATAAGAGACCTTCCTTAAAAGGGACCGGAAAGGCCGCATCCCCGGCGCGCACTGCTATTTTAATATCGATATCATTTTGATGACGCAAGTCATACATATCACATTCTCCCAAATGGTGGCTGCCCACCGTTACTCTTTTCTCAAAAAACCTGCGTGATCGCCGCGGCTTGTCACTACCCTGTAACCGATACCTGCCATTCTTCTCTCCATGCAGTGCCGGCACTCAGCAGCCTCATCCCCGGTGCAGATCTT
>DBVZ01000070.1:4305-4598 GCA_002308255.1 Lachnospiraceae bacterium UBA1251
AGCGTACCTGCCGGCTCCTCCCTGAACGGAGTCTCGTGGTGCGGAATGAACGGTCCGATGCCGATCATGTGCGGCCTTAGATCATACAGATAGGCAAGATCATCCGCATAGCACGCATCTGTCTGCCCGGGCGAGCCTACCATAAAACCGGCGCCGATCTGGTAGCCGATCTCGCGCAGATCGCGAAGGCAGCGCATCCGATTTTCCATGGACAGTTCGGCGGGGTGAAGGCGGCGGTAATGGGCTGCATTGGCAGTCTCATGCCGAAGCAGATAGCGGTCCGCGCCCGCATC
>DBVZ01000011.1:0-4424 GCA_002308255.1 Lachnospiraceae bacterium UBA1251
GATGTCATAGGCGTAGGACAGCCTTGTTCTGGTCGATGTCGATCCGAGAATGCCGCGGAAATAATCTGCCGCAAAAGGCGGCAATTCCTGAAGCATTTCCCGCAGGCGGACAGTGTTTTTCAGATCAT
The DNA here is from genome assembly GCA_002308255.1 of Lachnospiraceae bacterium UBA1251. GTDB lineage: Bacteria > Bacillota > Clostridia > Lachnospirales > Lachnospiraceae > Chordicoccus. The sequence continues at coordinate 129 of DBVZ01000011.1, forward strand.
TCTGGTCGTGATAAGTGACTCTTTTCATAATATCTCCAAACCCTCATCTATTCGTAAAACCAATATACACGAAAAGAGATCTCTTCGCAAGACAGGAGTGCTGCCATTGCGGCATTTTAGAGGAAATTAGGATCAGCCCCAATCAATTCATTGCAAAGAAACGACAATGATAGTATGATAAATAATATTTATAGTTATCCAAAAGAAAGGATCTGTTGACATGGCCGGAAAAAGAAAGAAGACAATACCGCCGATCCTAGGCGTTCTTTTGATCCTTCTTTGTGCAGGAGCACTTTTTATGGGGCTGATCACTCTGATCAAGCCGAAAAACCAGCCGCTTTTCTTCAGTATTCCGAAATTCACGCCAAAATCGGCTGAAGAATCCGGAAAAGAAGGAGAAGATGCGTCCGGCGATTCACAGACCGCGGAAGCGACACCGACCGAAACGCCGACACCTACGCCGGAGCCGACACCGACGCCGGTCGATCCTTCCCGCATTCAGGCAGGATATTCGGCGGCTGCTCCCGAACAGTATTTTACCGATAATGCCTATCGTCTTTTTGTCGACAGTGCGGAGGCCTCGTCAGAGCTCATACAGCGGGATGAGACCATCAACAATTCCCCGATCCGGGCATTTGACGGAGATGTGTCCTCCTCCTGGCAGGAAGGCGCCGAGGGCTACGGAGAAGGAGAGATCCTCGTGGCGCATTTCAATGAACCGGTCTCCGTCGCCTGCATGAAGCTCTGCCTCGGCAACTGGAAGAGCGAAGAAGCCTACGAGCGCAACGGAAGGCCGAAGATCCTCCGCATCGATCTTTGCGGACAGGCCTACGAGATTGAATTTCCGGATGAGATGACGGAACACTTTGTGGTATTTTCGGAACCGATGCCGGACGTGGACAGTGTATCCTTTACGATCGGCGAGACGTACAATTCCTATTTCCGCGACTGCTGCATTTCTGAGATCGAATTTTATAAAGGAAACGAAGAATAAACCTCAATGAGCGGAAAACACGACAACGAAAAGAAAAGCCTGTCCTACCGGACAGCCATATGGGTCGAACACATCCTCGATATCATGGAGATCCTTCTTGCGATCACGGTCATGATCGCGTTTGTGTGCACGTTTATTTCTCTTATTCAGGAAATCCCGGGACTGTTGAAAGAAAGCGCGGGCGGACACGCCTTTCATGAATTCCTGGAATTCGCGCTGATGCTTGTCGTTGGGGTCGAGTTTGTCAAAATGCTTATCAAGCATACGCCGGGAAGCGTTCTCGAGGTGCTTCTCTTTGCGATCGCCCGCCATCTTGTCCTCAATCACGACAACGGTCTTGAAAATGTTTTATGTATTCTTGCTATCGCCGGTATTTTCGCGATCCGGAAATTCCTGAGCTGCGAATCGTTTGAGACACCGGAGGAAGGGCAGAAGCTCGACTGGCTCACTTCCCCGGGAATACATTCCAAATCTGTCGAAGAACCTCGAAAAGATGACAAAATGAATGAATAACCGGCACCGCCGGTTATTTTTTCCGGCATTTTGGACGAAAGAATTTCCGGCCGTTTACGGCCGGCTTTTTTGTGTGTTATAATGCACACAATATTCATTTGCATTAAATTTTTATACACTTTATAACTCTTCACTTTAAAACTCTTTATTTTATAACACTCATTCACGGAGGTTAACATCAAATGGTCGAACAGAGCATGAAATACATCAACGCATACGACCCGGAAATCGCACGCGTCCTCGAACTGGAACTGAACCGCCAGCGCACCCATCTCGAGCTGATCGCTTCGGAGAATCTGGTTTCGCCGGAAGTCATGGCCTGCATGGGATCCGTTCTCACGAACAAATACGCGGAAGGTTATCCCGGACACCGTTATTACGGGGGATGCGAATACGTCGACCTCGCGGAAAACATCTGCATTGAACGCGCGAAAATGATCTTCGATGCAAAGCACGCGAACGTGCAGGCCCACAGCGGCTCCCAGGCCAATTACTGCGTATATCTCGCTCTGTGCAAACCCGGCGATACGGTCATGGGGATGGACCTCAACCAGGGCGGACACCTCACACACGGCAGCCGCGCCAATTTCTCCGGCAAGACTTACAATATCGTTCCTTACGGCGTCGATCCGGCGACCGGACGCATCGACTACGACCAGGTCCGCGCGATCGCGAAGGAATGCCGCCCGAAAATGATCATCGCTGGAGCCTCCGCTTATCCGAGAGCCATTGATTTCAAGGAATTCGGCGAGATCGCCAAGGAAGTCGGCGCGTATCTCATGGTCGACATCGCTCACATCGCCGGCCTCGTGGCGGCGGGCGAACATCAGAGCCCCGTTCCTTACGCGGACGTTGTCACGATGACGACTCACAAGACGATGCGCGGCCCGAGAGGCGGCATTATCCTTACCAATGACGCGGATATCGCTAAAAAGATCAACTCCGCGATGTTCCCCGGCACACAGGGCGGCCCGCTGATGCATATCATCGCGGCGAAGGCTGTCGCGCTCGGTGAGGCGCTGCACCCGAATTTCAAAGTCTATCAGCACCAGATCGTTGCCAACGCTGCCGCGCTTGCGGAGACGCTCCTTGAAGGCGGCATGGAACTGGTATCCGGCGGAACGGACAATCACCTGATGCTCCTTGATCTCAAGAACAAAGAGATCAGCGGCAAGGAACTCGAGGTCCGTCTGGACAGCATCGGCATCACGGCCAACAAGAACATGGTACCGGATGATCCGAGAACGCCGGCGGAGACCAGCGGCGTGAGACTTGGAAGCCCGGCCGTGACATCCAGGGGATTCAAGGAAGAGGAGATGCGCGAAGTCGGCAGACTGATCTGCGACGCGGTTCTCGACTTTGACAGCAAGCGCAAAGAGATCCAGACAAAGGTGGAAGCGCTCTGCGAGAGATTCCCGATCTACGAGAGCAAGTTTAAATCCTGAATCTGATCCTGAAACGGTCCTGCCGGTTAAAGAAAAAGCAGAAACAGCGATTGTAATCTTAACAGATCCGTGAGTTGTATCAGCTCACGGATCTTTTTTGTATAATTATAAGTACTTGATCAGCAGGTGTGTTGTAACATATGGAATCACATGGTAAAATACAGACGGAGAGTGAAAAGTCAGGCGCATACATCTGGGTGCGGCGGGCTTTTTATGTTTTTGGGAGACTATGAAGAAAATCCGTGCTGAGATCAAAGTAAAGGGCGTCGTACAGGGGGTCGGATTCCGCCCTTTCGTACATCGCCTGGCAGAACGCTATGACATTGCGGGGACGGTAAATAATACCTCGGACGGCGCGTGCATCACAGCAGAAGGAACGCCGGAAAATATTGACGGTTTTACTGCAGCGCTCCGAGCGGAGCAGCCGTTCCTCTCACGGATCGAACATGTGGAGACATCCCTCAAGGACGCAACAGGAGAATACCGCGGCTTCAGCATTGCCGAAAGCCTGACTTTTGCGAAAAGAAACACACTTATTTCTCCGGACGCTACTGTCTGTGAAGACTGTCTTAAAGAGATGCTGGATCCTTCCGACAGGAGGTACCGCTACCCGTTTATCAACTGCACAAACTGCGGTCCCCGCTTTACCATTATCCGGGACGTTCCCTATGACAGGGCGTCCACCACAATGGCTGCATTTCCGATGTGTGAGGAATGCAGGGAAGAATATACAGATATTGAAAACAGAAGATATCATGCCGAGCCCGTGTGCTGTCCGGAGTGCGGACCGCACCTTTCCTATGCGGAAGCGGCAAATGAGGAAATGGCAAATGATTCGGTAATGTCAGGTTCCGACAATATGAACATTTCCCGGGAAAGGCTGTCTGACGCCGAATGCATCCGTCTCGCCGCAAAGACGCTGAGGGATCACCGGATCCTGGCTGTAAAGGGATTAGGCGGGTTTCATCTGGCCTGTCTCTTCGATGACGAAGAGACACCCGCAAAGCTGCGGAAGAGAAAGCACAGGGATGAAAGACCTTTTGCCGTCATGTGCAAAGACACGGAGACGGCCCGCCGCTTCTGCCTCGTCACGCCGGAAGAACAAAAGCTGCTTGAGAGTCCGGCAAGGCCGATCGTCCTTCTTCGGAAGAAGGATCCCGCAAGCCTTATGCAGATCAGCGAAAACCGCTATGTGGGTGTCATGCTCGGGTATACGCCTGTGCATTTCCTGCTTTTTGAAGAAGGGCTTGACAGTTTTGTGATGACGAGCGCAAACCTGTCGGATCTGCCGATCATTTTCAAAAATGAAGAAGCGCTCGAAAAACTGACCGGCATTGCAGACGC
>DBVZ01000011.1:4596-8937 GCA_002308255.1 Lachnospiraceae bacterium UBA1251
CCAGCACATCGGAGATCTCAAAAACATAGAGACACTGGAACACTATAAGCAGCAGATCAGCCATTTTGAAAACCTGTTCTCGATCGTCCCGGAGATGATCGCCTGTGATCTGCATCCGGATTATCTGTCCGCAGAGTATGCGGAAGAGCGCGCAAAACAGGAAGGGCTGCCTCTTGTGAGGGTGCAGCATCATTTCGCGCATATGGCTTCCTGCATGGCAGACAACGAACTTGCCGGAAGCGTGATCGGCGTCATCTGGGACGGAACCGGTCTCGGGACGGACGGCACCGTGTGGGGAGGAGAATTCCTCACCGGAGATTATGCCGGATTTGAGAGAAGAGGAAGTCTCCGGGCATTCCGTCTTCCGGGCGGAGACAGAGCCGTAAAGGAGATCTGGCGTGTCGGCGCTTCGCTTCTTGCTGAGTGCGGACTTACGGAGGAAACCGGTATTTTCGCAGACAGGCTTCTGCTTGTAAAAAAGATCCTCGCTTCCGGAATCGGAAGCCCCCTGACGACCAGCATGGGACGCCTGTTCGACGGGGCATGCTCCATCCTGGGGATCAGACAGGAGTCCTCTTACGAAGGACAGGGGGCAGTGCTTCTGCAGGCGGCTGCGGACGAAAACTGCGAGGACATTTTTCCTTACAAAGTCGAAAAGGACGAGGAAGGCATCTGGCGTTTTGATTATACCCCGATGTTTGAAAAAATGATCCTCTGCTGTCGGGAGAATGCGCAGACAGCACAGCCGGCTGCGATGTTTATGAATACGCTCGCGGCAATGACGTCAGAGATCTGCTGCAGGATCCGGGAAGAAACGGGGATCTCCCGCGCAGTCCTTTCGGGCGGCTGTTTTCAGAATCTCTACCTTCTGGAGAAAGTGACGAAGCGGCTGCGTGCGGACGGCTTTGAAGTTTTCCGGCACCGGAGGGTGTCCTGCAATGATGAAGGCATAAGTCTTGGTCAGACCGCAGCGGCAGCTGCGCTTCAGAGAAAACGGACAGGAGAAGAATTACATGTGTCTTGCGGTACCGCTGAAAATAACGTCTATTGACGGCATGGATGCCGTCGGAGAGAAAGACGGCGTGCGAAGGAAGATCCGCATCGATCTTCTGAAGGACCCGAAAGTCGGGGAATATGTGATCGTGCATGCGGGCTTTGCCATTGAGCGGCTCAATGAAGAACAGGCGCTCCTGGATCTCGAAGCGGCAAGGGAAGTGGAAGATGCTCTCAGAGAACTGTACAGCTGACATTAAGAAATGGCAGTCCTCCGGTATGCAAAGCTCAGATGTGCCTGTGAACCTGATGGAAGTATGCGGCACGCACACGATGGCTATTGCCAAAGCCGGCATCAAACGGATCCTGCCGAAAAACATCCGTCTTCTGTCGGGGCCAGGCTGTCCCGTATGTGTGACGCCGGCCGGTGTGATCGATGAAGTGCTGCGTCTTTCTTCAAGGGAAGAGGTGACAATTGCCACCTACGGCGATATGCTTCGCGTACCGGGAACCGCAAGGGGAGATACCCTCGCTGCCAGAAAAGCGCTCGGCGCAAAGGTGGTAGTGGTTTATTCACCTGTTGATGCTGTTTCCATCGCGGAGAATAATCCCGCGAAGGAAATCGTGTTTCTCGGCATCGGCTTTGAGACGACAGCACCCGGCACGGCGGCGGCTGTCCTGCTTGCGAAAGAGCGGAAACTCAAAAATTTTACGGTCCTCCCGCTCCTGAAAACGGTGGAGCCGGCTCTCCGCACACTGATGGCCGATCCCGCATTTAATGTGCAGGGCTTTCTCTGTCCCGGACACGTGGCGTCCATTATCGGAGAAGAGGGATTCCGGTATCTTCCAGAAGAATTCGGGATGCCGGCCGTGATCAGCGGTTTTGAGCCGGAAGACATCCTTTTGAGTGTGAGGAATCTCATGCGGCAGATCCGGAACGGCGAACCCCGTCTCGAGAATGAATACAGACGCGCGGTCGCCCCGGAGGGAAATCCGAAAGCTCTTGCGGTCATGAGGAAATGCCTGGAACCCTGTCATGCACTCTGGAGAGGCCTCGGGCTTATTCCGGACAGCGGCCTTGGGATCCGGAGCGAATATGAAGAATATAACGCCGTAAAACGCTTTCAGATCGTATTTCCGGAACAGGAACCGGAAACAGCCTGCCGCTGCGGCGATGTGATCCAGGGAAAGCTGGATCCTGCACACTGCCCGCTCTTCGGGACAGCATGCACGCCGGACGATCCGGTCGGTCCCTGCATGGTCTCCGGAGAAGGAGCCTGTGCCGCCGCCATGAAATACGGATCCGAAGAAGAATGAAGGAAACTGACATTTTGGAAAAGATCATTACACTGGACTACGGAAGCGGCGGAAAGAAGACGTCCTTCCTGATTGAAAACTGCATCGTGCCGGCATTTCGGAATGATACTCTCTCGCAGCTCGGAGACGGCGCCGTCATCCCCGGAGAGAAAAGACTGGTATTTTCCACGGACAGCTTTGTCGTGTCGCCCTATCTGTTTCCGGGAGGCGATATCGGAAAACTGGCCGTCTGCGGTACGGTAAATGACATCGCGGTATCCGGAGGAGATCCGAAATATCTTAGCCTCGCCCTCATTATAGAAGAAGGTTTTCCGGAGGCGGATCTCGAACACATTATCGCGTCCGCGTCCGAAGCTTCCGGGAAGGCCGGCGTGCAGGTGGTTACCGGCGACACCAAGGTGGTGGAGCGCGGCCGGGGCGACGGCATTTACATCAATACATCAGGAATCGGGTTTCTGGTCCATGAGGGGCTTTCTCCCGAAAAGATCCGGGAGGGCGACGCGGTGCTTGTATCCGGGACCGTCGGTGATCACGGGGCAGCCGTGATGCTGGCGAGGAATAAAAATCTTGTGGAGGGTGAGATCCTTTCCGACTGTGCCAACATCAGCGGGCTTGCAAGAGCCCTCCGTCCGCTCGGAAGTGATCTCCGCGTGATGCGCGATCCGACCCGCGGAGGCGTTGCGACGACCCTCTGCGAATTTGCCGAACAGAACCGGTGCGGTCTCAGGGCAGAGCAGAAAGAAGCGGGAGTGCCGGGATACGGGATCGAACTTGTGGAAAAACAGATACCTGTATCGCCAGCCGTTCAGGCGGCCTGTGATATCCTCGGCCTCGATCCTCTTTACTGTGCCAATGAAGGAAAACTGCTTGCGGTGGTTGCTTATGAGCGTGCGGAAGAAGCTCTTGCGCTTCTTCGAGAAACAAAAGGCGGAGAAAATGCTGCCCTGATCGGCCGGGTGACATCTGCGCATCCCGGCAAAGTGACGGTATTGACGCCGTACGGAGGTGCAAGGATCCTGTCAAAACTGACGGGATCACAGCTTCCCAGAATCTGCTGATAATATAGTTTTATATATATTGTTTTTAATGATTGTGAGGTGGGAAAGTGCAGAAGTATGAGAAAATCATTATCACAAAAGAGGAGGTCGTGCCGGTGGCGCAGAAGATGCGTGCAGACGGGGTGCATCTGGCCATGATCCACGCCTTTCTCGACGACGACGGGACGCCGGACGTCTCCTACGAGTATGACGTCGGTGGGGGGATCGCGTCCTACACGGTCCGCGGCGAAAAAGTGCTGCCTTCGATCTCCGGCATTTACGACCTCGGAGCGGAGTGGCCGGAGAGAGAGATCATGGAGCTCATGGACATCACGTTTGAAGGCTGCGATACCTCCGAGAGACTGTTCATGCCGGACAACATGCTGGACGGTCAGGGGCAGATCCTGGTGACCCCGATGGACGAACTGATCAAAAAAGCTCATGGAGAGGAGGAATAGGAGATGAGTTATATCGTTCCGATAGGACCTTATCATCCGGCTCTCGAAGAGCCTGTTCACGCAAGGCTCTACACCGACGGCGAAGAGATCAGCGACGCAAAGGTTTTTATCGGTTACAACCACCGAGGCATTGAAAAGCTCTGTACGCAGAAGAATTACATTCAGACGCTGGTCCTTGTGGAGCGTGTCTGCGGTATCTGTTCGCACTCCCATGCATTTTCCTACGCGATGGCCCTGGAGAGCATCGCGAAAATGGAAGTGCCGAAGCGCGGCCAGTACATCCGCGTGATCATCGCGGAGCTCGAGAGACTGCATTCGCATTATCTGTGGCTCGGCATAGCGCTTCACATCATCGGTCATGACAGCCTGTTCATGCATACCTGGGANNTGGGATGACCGCGAAGCGATCATGGATATTCTGGAAGAGATCACCGGAAACCGGGTCAACTACGGCATGATCACCGTGGGCGGAGCAAGAAGAGACATCAGCGACGAGACAAGAAAAAATACTCTGGAGATGCTCGACAAGATCGAGG
>DBVZ01000011.1:9000-12415 GCA_002308255.1 Lachnospiraceae bacterium UBA1251
ACGCCATCCGCATCGGCGCGGTCGGGCCTCACGCGAGAGCTTCGAATCTTCCCGTTGATGTGCGGATCGACGCCCCTTACAGCAGTTATGACGACTTTGAGTTTGAAAAGGCCGTTTTCCCGACCTGTGACGTATTTGCCCGCGTGGTGGTCCGTGTGCTTGAGAACTTCGAGAGCATCAAGATCATCCGCCAGGCTCTCGAGATGCTTCCCAAAGGCAAGATCAACCTCGGAACGAAGATCCCGAAGATCCCGGAAGGCGAATACATGGTACGCCACGAAGCTCCCAGAGGACAGCTCACCTACAAGGTGGTATCCGACGGCGGTGAGTTCAACAAGCGCGTAAGCATTCATGTTCCCACTTTCAAAAATGCGCCCACTGTACCCACGATGCTGAAAGGCAATTCCGTGGCGGATGCCGGTCTCATCATCGCAAGCATCGACCCGTGTTTCTCCTGCATGGACCGCTGACCGGCGGATCCGGAAGGTGTTCAATATGCACGAACTTGCGATCACGGAAAGCATTATTGAGGCGGCTGTGCCGGCCGCGGAAAAAAACGGCGCGGAAAAGATCCTGGAGATCCGTCTCCGAATCGGAGAGCTCTCGGGGATCGTTCCGGACTGCATCCTGGAATATTTTGATCTTGCAAGCCGCGGTACCATAGCCGAAGGGGCAAAAATCTTCTTTGAGAAGATCCCCACCACCATCACCTGCAGGAACTGCGGCTACGAAGGCGTGATCAGCCGGGGCACATATACGTGTCCGAAGTGCGGATCTGCCGCCTTTTCACTCACCGGAGGCAGAGAGTTTTTTGTGGAAAGCCTCAAAGTGGAATGAGTATGGAACACTGCCTGTGCAGATAAAGCAAGGCTGAAAAAGGATGTGTTTTGAGAAAGGAGGAAACCTCTTGAAAAAAGCAACACTGCCGGGGATCATCTCCACAGCGATCGTGTGCTATGTGTTCTGGCTGCTTCTCACCGGGCAGCTTGTCGACCTGATCAAAGGCGAACCGGCACCGCAGCTTCTGATCGCCGGCGTCATCGTGAGCATTGGTGTGGCGCTTTTTACAGCCCGGTTCTTCATTCATGAAAAAGCGTTCTATCTGTTTAATCCCGTGCGCTTCATTTCGCTCATCGGATATTTTTTCATATTTCTGGTCGAGCTCACGAAAGCCAATGTTGATGTGGCAATAAGAGCTCTGAGTCCGAAACTTCGCGTGAATCCGGGCATTGTGAAGGTGCCGGTGGAACTGAAGAGCGAGTACGGCGAATCTATGCTGGCCAATTCCATCACACTGACGCCGGGCACCATCACCATGGATATCGCGGAGCAGGACGAAAAGACCTGGTACTACATCCATTGGATCGACGTGAAGGATGAAGACCCGGAAAAAGCCGGAGAGGCGATCAAGGGAACCTTGGAGCGGGGAGTAAGGAGGATATGGAAATGACGGATCTGCTGTTTTTTGTCATCTGCTTTATCGTCCTTGCTCTGATGCTGCTCATCCGGTTCATCAAAGGCCCGAGCGTTGCTGACCGCGCAGTCTGCGCGGACTGCATGGATGTTCTCGCCGATATGGCTCTCGTCCTCTTCGCGCTTCATTCCGGAAGAAGCGTGTATCTCGACGTCGCGCTTGTCACCGCGATCCTCGGTTTTATCGGATCGACTCTGATCGCGAAATATCTGGAGGGCAAATTATGAGAATTGCAATCGATATTCTGATCGGTATCAGCGTGTTTTTCGCGTTTGCCGGAGTGGTGGGGATCCTGCGCATGCCGGACTCCTACTGCAGAATGCAGTCCAGCACCAATATTACTACATTCGGCGTGCTGGGCGTCATCATCGGCAGCGCTCTCTACGCGGGCTGTTTTCTCGGAAACGCCGAAATGGTCGTCAAGATCGTGATCCTGGGCGTCTTTTATATCACTTCGTCTCCGATCTGCGGTCATGCGATCGCAAAAGGCGCTTATCATCACGGCGTGAAAATGTCGGAGAAAGCCGTCTGTGACAAATATGGGGAGGATATGGAATCATGAATGTACTGTTTTCCCTTAATACTTTAGTTATTATCGCAATTCTTGCCACGGCAGTGATCGCCGTCACATCAGAAAAGATCCTGACGTCCGTCATAGCGCTCGGTGTCGCGGGAGGATTTGTCGCTCTTGAGTTTATCTTTCTCCATGCACCGGACGTGGCGATCTCCGAGGCGGCGGTAGGCGCCGTGCTCTCCACGGCAATGTTCGTGATCGCCATCCGTAAAACGACAAAGAAGGAGGATGAGGAAGAATGAAGAAAACGATTGCTGTTTTTTCGCTGCTCGTCCTTCTTGCGACCGGCATTTCCGTCATGGTCTATACACATGACGAGGCGGCGCCTACTTATGACGGCGCCGGAACGGACGTAACGGAACTTTATGAGAATCCGGAAGACTACGATGTGGAGGGAGCCGGCGGTATCGCGGAGATCATCGTTGATACGAACCTCGAGAAGACCATGGCTGTAAACGACGTTGCATCTGTCGTATTCGACTACCGCGGATTTGATACGATCGGCGAGTCGTTTATTCTCCTGTCCGCGATCGCCGGATCCTTTGTCATCATCCGCATGATCAAAAAGAGAGAGGAGGAGTGAAGCTGTGAAATTTAAAGAAGGCATTAAAGAAAAGAACATTATCGTGAAATGCGGAGCGGATTCCTTCCTTCCCTTCGCCCTGGTATTCGGCCTTTGCGTGATTCTGCTCGGCACGGTAAGTCCGGGCGGCGGTTTCCAGGGCGGCGTGNNTCGGCCTGCCTGCTCCTGTATCTCGGGTACGGATTTGATACGGTCACTAAGAGCATTAATATGCATGTGCTTGAAGTCAATGAATCCATTGGCGCCGTACTTTACGTCGTGCTCGCGTGCTGCGGCATTCTCTTCGGCGCGCGTTTCTGCCAGAATGTATTCTATGCGGACGGCAAGATCGGCGATCTCATTTCCGCCGGTACGATAACTTTTATGAGCTTCTCGGTCGGTTATAAAGTACTCACGGGTGTCGGATTTCTCCTGATGCTTCTCATGAGCCTTCTGTCCACCGACGAAGAAGAACAGATGGAAGAGTAGGAGGGAACGTATTATGATGATCGTCAATTATGTGGCCTCCGTTCTATTGGTGGTCCTNNGGCCTGTACACGATCGTTACCAAGAAAAATATTATTAAGATCGTTCTCGGTACCGGCATCGTGGATTACGGCATCAACCTGTTTATCGTCAGCGTCGGCTTCAATCCGGGCGGCACGGCCCCGATCTTTACGATAAATGAGATCGTTTCCGGGGCTCATTTCGTGGACCCGGTCCCGCAGGCACTCACCCTGACATCCATCGTCATCGGCGCATGTGTGGACGCAATGGCGCTTTCACTTTGCATCAAGCTTTACAA
>DBVZ01000011.1:12469-12615 GCA_002308255.1 Lachnospiraceae bacterium UBA1251
GTTCATTTTCCGGTTCTTGCTGTGATGCTCCTGTTTCTGTCCGCTTTCCTGATCGTGATCTTCGGAAGGCTCAGCAGAGTACTCCGGAACGCCCTGGCGCTGATCGGCTCGGCGGGAGCATTTGCAATGATCGTCTATTTGATCAA
>DBVZ01000011.1:12675-12848 GCA_002308255.1 Lachnospiraceae bacterium UBA1251
AACGCCATCGGCATCGGCTACGAAGTGGACCAGCTCGGACTCTTCTTTGCCCTGCTCGTAGTCTCAACGATCCTTCTGTCCTGCATTTATTCCTTTAAATACATGGAAAAGGACAGCAGTCTTGAGTTCTACTACGTTCTGTTCCTTATGATGTCCGGCGCGGTGCTCGGCCT
>DBVZ01000089.1 GCA_002308255.1 Lachnospiraceae bacterium UBA1251
CTACGAGGAGACGATCAACTACGAGCCCCTTTCCTGCGATTTCCGTACCGGAATGAAATCCGCCCGCCGCACAGAGATCCCGCGTCTTGCCGCAGCGCTTCTCGGCTGCAAATACGACGAACTTGTAATGCGCGAGCGCCAGTACAAGCGCCGCCGTCTCACGGCTATCCTTGCGGCGACAGGAACACTTGCGGCGATCGCGCTCACCTATCTCATCTGGAGCCGCGCCGAGATCAAGAAAAACTACGATCTCGCGCAGTACAACTACGAGCTCTCGGAGAAAAACTACCAGCTTGCCCAGGATAATTATGAGGAGGCGCAGCGCAACTACGGCCAGGCGCTCCTCAACCAGTCGGAGTATCTCAGCAGCGAATCCCGGGATCTTCTTGATGACGGCGACCGCCTCCGCGCGATCGAGCTTGCCATGGAAGCACTGCCTTCGGAGAAGAATGACCGCCCGCTCTCACCGAAGGCGGAGGAGGCGCTTATTGTTGCGCTGAATGCTTACCTTCCGCCGGAAACACCGGACCACAAAAACGCTATGACGCAGATTGCCGAATACCGCGCGGACGGTTCGATCATAAGGATGGATGCGACGGAGAATAATAAATACCTTCTCGCGTTGGATTCTTATGGAACAGTTTATGTATGGGACATCGATTCCGCAGAGCTGGCTTATGAAATCCGTTCGGTCGGAACAGAAAACGAACCCGTTGTAAATCCCGCAGATCCCGAAAATACCGAGGCAGAACAGGAATCGGGAGCAATAGGGGCTCTTAATCAAATGAAGGCAATTCTGGAGGAGCATGGCGACGAACTGGATCCCGAAGACCGTAATAAACTGGAAGATTCGATTCGCGCGCTTACTGACGCCACAGAAAATCTGGCGGAAGCTGCTGAATCTGCGGCAGGTATTGTCGATAAAACCCCTGATTTGAATCAGCTTGGCGTGAAATCCGCTTATGGAGGGATCCAGGAATATCTCCTGCTGTCCGACGAAACGATTGCTGTCAAGACCTTCTCCGGTGTGTATGCCTATAACTTCCTGACAGGAGAAGAGCTGTGGCATTATCGGAATAAAGAAATTTACTGGTACAATGCCCGCTTAGATGCGAGCCAGATCGGCAAAATCGTCTTTATTGTGTGGAATACACACACCGCTGCCAGTGAGACAGAAGCAGGTTCCAGCATCCTCCATGCCGCCGCGCTGAACGCGGAGACAGGGGAGCTTCTCAACGAGGGCAGCATTGCGACCGGCTGGGAAGAAGCTGTATATATTCATGGGAGTGCAGTCGCCAAAGGAGGTCCCATTCTCGCTTTTGAGGCAGGACCTGACCGGGTAGATCTCTCATACAGGAATATTTACCTTTACCGGAAAGAAGACGGATCCATACAGGAGATCCCCGCCGGGGAGCGGTTTGCGGGAATCCATGAAATGGCATTCTATGACGATACGCATCTTGCTGTTGCAGGATACCCGGACTATACAGAATATTCCGGAGGCGGCTCTGTCACGGTCAGGGATCTCATGACAGAAATCCAGGATTTTAAGATCAATGTATTCTGTATCGATGCAGAAACCGGTGAAATCATAAGTGATGGTACTTTCACCAGTCCCCAGATCAACAATGTGCCGGAAGGCAGCGGCTTTGCCTTTATCAATAAAGAAAATGCCGATGTCAAAATCGCCTGCATGTACGCCAATAAAATCGCTGTTTTTTCTCCCGAGAGCGGAGAAAAGCTGGACGAGGTCGAATTTACGGGATCCATTGTCCGCGGAGGTACAACAGGGAAAGAAAAAGTTGTCTGCTATCTGGATAACGGAGGAATAGGAGTATATGATCCGGGGGAAAAGGGAATCAGCAGGGAGTCTCCGTATTTCACTTTTGATAATTACGGAATGCTGAGTGTGAAACGGTCTGAGGAGGATACCACCGTCCGTTTCCTTGTAAGGACTGACGCAAATACGGTCCGTCTGTATGATACCGTATACGATCAGGAGTTCGTCCGTTTTGAAAATGCCACTCTTCCGAAAGATCTGTCGGTTGTCGGAAATGATATTGCAGACGATCATCTGGTTCTTCTGGACAGGAATTCCAACCTGTATCTTCTGAAGCTTGACGGGACGGAACCGCTCCGGGTAATTGATCTGCCCGGAGACACCAACAAATACGATTATATCGGAAAAGATGACGAAAAAGGGGTTATCTGGCTGAAGGATAAAACGGAGTCTGAAAATGACCTTATCTGCATTTCCGTAAATGACGGAGCGATCACACCTGTCTCCCTGACCGGCGGTGCTTATGCGACATTCCGGATGCAAAGGGATGGCCGTCTGTCGTATATGTCACGAAAAACGGTGACGCTTCTTGACACTGCGGACACGGAGAAACCGGAACCGGTTTTCACTGTGCAGGTAGGAGAAGTGAACCAGAGATTCTTTGTCAATCCTTCCGGCTCGACAATCGTGGTAAGTAAAGAGAATGCTTCCTCGAAGAGCGGGTATCAGGTATTGACGGTAGATGCGGAGACAGAGAAACAGACGGAACTGGATATAGCCGCACAGGATATTATCCGCCTGGCTGACTGGGACGCGGCAGAAGACAGGATGGCGCTTACGGACGGATACAGTGTATTTCTCCTTGACGGGGAAGGAACGCCGATCACGAAACTGAACGAAGCGGGAGAGAACGTCGTCAATTTCACTTTCTTTGAGGATAATCTGGTCGTTCTCTACAGCGGCGGACATCTGACCCGCTACAGCAGCGAGACAGGGATAGTGCGCGGTCGTTCGGTAATCCGTCATTATACGACGGAACCGTTTATCGAAAAAACCAGATGGACGTTCAGTGAAAACACCCTGTATCTCACTCGGGAGGACACGGTCCGTACAATACTGAGCTTCATTGACCTGAGCACCTGGGAAGAATCCGGCAGTACCCAGTATATGTACGGCTACGACGCTATCCGTGATCGAATTATCTGTTACGGAAAGGATCCGGAGACCGAAGAAAGGCATCTCGGCTACTTCCGTCATTACACGATCGAAGACCTTCTTCGCAAAGGGAAAGAGGCGCTCCGCGATTTCTCAATGACA
>DBVZ01000097.1:0-8309 GCA_002308255.1 Lachnospiraceae bacterium UBA1251
TTCACTGTTCAGTTATCAATGTGCTCCCGTTTCACCGCTTTTCTTTTCTGGTAAAACGAGCTGTCCCAACGGACAGCTTCTGTATACTATCACACTCTATTCAGCATTGTCAACAACTATTTTCAAAAAAATTAGTTAAGTTGTAATACGAGGTATTAGTTTGTATTTCTAAAGGCTTTCTTATAAATTGAAAGTAAATTGAAAACCAATTATTTGTAAAAGAAAAGCTTTTTGCAGGCTTGATGGCTTGGTGATTTCTCCTTTGTATATGAATATGACGAATAATTAATTTCGTATTGAATTCAGCTTTCTGCACAGAGAGGTAAATACTGCTCCGTATGCGTACAGGAAGCAATCATCCTCATTTCTTCGTATGTTTTTTCCTGAACCGGCACTCCGTTCCGAAGAACTTCTTCTTTCGAGATCTCACCTTTCTCTCCATGGATGTAGATTCTCTCCTGTCCCTCCGCTTTGTCGGATTCCCGGATCTCCTTCATCAGCTTTGCAAGACGTGCTTCCAGGTCTTCCCTGTCCCCGAACATACCATAGTCTGCCGCCATATAGAACTGGCAGATATTGGAGCGGTGCGGCGTTTTATAAATATAGTTGGAAGTCGTTCCGGAAGAAAGGATGGCTGTGCAGATCTCACATATCATTCCGAATCCGTACCCTTTATACCCGGACGTCTCTTCTCCTGCGCCGCCCAGAGGAAGAATCCCGCCTCCTGTTTTGGCGATAATATTTCCCAGCACGCGTTCCGCGTCCGTACTCTCACGGCCGTTCTCATCGACCGCCCATCCGGGTTTGAGTGTTCCGTCCTTCTTTGCGTATACTTCCAGCTTGCCCCTTGGCACTACGGTAGTCGCCGCATCGAATAAAAATGTTTCCTTTCCGGCAGGCATCGCAAATGCGATCGGATTCGTTCCCAGCATTGCCTGTTTTCCGAATGTCGGCACCATGATCGCTTCGGTATTTGTCATGCAGATGCCGATCAGGTGCTCATCCGACGCCATTTTCGCATAGTAACCCGCAATCCCGTAGTGATTGCTGTTCCGGACAGCCACGATGCCGATGCCGCATTTCTTTGCCTTTTCGATCGCCATCCGCATTGCACGGTATCCGAGCGTCTGGCCCATGGCGTCTTTCCCCTCTATGACCGCGCTGAGGGGCGTCTCTTTCACGATCTCGGGCTGCGCGTTAATATCGACCATCCCCTCCGTGATCTCACGGTGATACCGGATCAGACGCTGCACGCCGTGGGATTCGATCCCGCCAAGATCGGCGGCCAAAAGGACATCGGTGATGATCCGGCTCTCCTCTTCCGGAAATCCGTACCCTTGAAAAACATGTTCGCAGAAATTCTTCAGCGCGTCATAATTAATCCGTAAATACCCCATATAAGCCTCCCAGCCGGCCAGATGAAGCGCCTTTTAACCGGTTTCCGATTCCACCGCTCCTGCCGTCATAACCGCAGCGCCCTCGCCGCGTCCGTGACAGTCTTTACAAAGACGAGCTCAATTCCCTCTTCTTTGATATTCTTCCTGTTTGCCGCGGGAAGGACCACTTTCTCAAAACCGAGCTTTTTCGCCTCCTGCACACGCGCCGCGGCGTGTGTTACGGCCCGGACTTCCCCGGAGAGTCCCACTTCTCCGAAAACCATCACCCTGTCACCGATCTCTTTATCCAGATAACTTGACAGTACAGCCATGATCACGGCCAGATCCGCTGACGGCTCCCCGATCCGGATCCCGCCGGCGATATTGACGTACACATCATGGGACGAAAGGTCGCATCCGACTCTCTTCTCCAGCACCGCGATCAGAAGATTGACCCGGTTATAATCCATTCCCGTCGCCGTGCGGCGCGGGATATTGAAGCTCGTGCGCGCGACGAGTGCCTGGATTTCCAGAAGGATCGGCCTCGAGCCCTCCACCTGGCAGGTGACGGCGGCACCGGAGGCACCTTCCGGCTTTCCGCTGAGCATATATTCGGACGGGTTCCCGACTTCCCTGAGGCCGTCGCCCGCCATCTCAAAGACGCCAATCTCGTTTGTGGAGCCAAAACGGTTCTTTACAGCGCGCAGAACGCGGTAAGCCGCATGATTTTCCCCTTCAAAATAGAGGACGGTATCCACCATGTGTTCCAGCACTCTCGGGCCGGCGACCGAACCGTCTTTTGTGACATGACCGACGATAAAGACCGGGATCCCTTCACTTTTCGCGATGCGCAGCAATACGCCCGTCGCCTCCCGGACCTGGGTGACCGAGCCGGGAGCCGAATTCAGCTCCGCGGAATACATGGTCTGGATCGAATCAATAACGACCAGAGACGGCTTTACTTTTTCGATCTCCCCTTGTATCACGTCAAGATCGGTCTCGCACAGGAGAAGCATCTCTCCGGCGCCTTCGCCGAGCCTGTTCGCCCTCATCTTGATCTGCTGAAGAGATTCCTCGCCGGAAATGTAAAGGATCTTCTGCCCGTCCGCCGTCAGATGGCGGCACATCTGCAGCAGAAGGGTCGATTTCCCGATCCCCGGATCTCCGCCGATGAGTACGAGCGAGCCCTTCACGATCCCTCCGCCCAGGACCCGGTCGAGCTCACCGATGCCGGCACTGACTCTCTCGTCCTCGCGGAATTCGATTTCTGAAAGCTTCCTGGGAACATTCGCCCCTGAACGCCGCGCACCGGGTGCTCCGCCGCCCACTCCTCTGCTTCCGGGGACAGCCGGCCGGATCTTCTCTTCCACGAAGGAATTCCATGCGTGGCAGGACGGGCACTGGCCCATCCATTTTCCCGATTCGTAACCGCATTCCTGGCAGAAGAATACGGATTTCACTGCTTTTGCCATGCTTTATCCTCAAACTTTGAAGCGCACCGTCTTATCCTTCGCGTACCGCACCTGCACCTTGTCGCCTTTTTTCACTTCTCCTGCCAGGATCTTCTCGGAAAGAGGATCCTCGATCCTTTCCTGGATCATGCGGCGGATCGGGCGGGCGCCGTATTTTTCGGAATAACCGCTCTCCGCTATGAATTTCTTTATGGAATCCGTAAAATGCAGGCGGATCTCCATCTGGGCAAGCGCCCTCTTTTCCAGATCTTTCAGCTGCAGCTCCGCGATCCGGGCAATTTCTTCCCTCGTCAGCTGATGGAAAACGATAATGTCATCGATCCTGTTCAGGAATTCCGGTTTGAACAGCCTGCGGACCTCCTCCATCACGCTTTCCTTCATATCATTATACTCCCGCACCTTGTCCTCTCCGGCCCCGAATCCAAGCCGCTTGGGCGAGACAATGGACTGTGCCCCGGCATTGGAGGACATAATGATAACGGTATTCTTAAAATCGACTCTCCTTCCGTGGGAGTCCGTGATATGGCCTTCATCGAGGACCTGCAGAAGAATATTGAAAACATCCGGATGCGCTTTCTCGATCTCATCGAACAAAAGGACGCTGTACGGATGCCTCCGCACCTGCTCCGAGAGCTGGCCGCCTTCCTCATAGCCGACATATCCGGGCGGAGATCCGATCAAGCGGGAAACGCTGTATTTTTCCATGTACTCCGACATATCCACACGGATCATCGACTGTTCCGAGCCGAACACGGCGTCCGCGAGCACTTTGGAAAGTTCCGTTTTCCCGACGCCTGTGGGGCCGAGGAACAGAAAACTGCCGATCGGCCTGCGCGGATCCTTGAGACCGACACGTCCGCGTTTTACCGCACTCGCAACCGCCCGGACAGCCTCGTTCTGACCGATGATTCTCTTATGAAGCGTTTCTTCCAGCGCGGCAAGACGTTTCGTCTCGCTCTCGGCAAGGCGCGTTACCGGGATTCCGGTCGTCTCCGCCACCACCTGAGCGATCTCTTCCTCACCGACAGACGGTCTTTCGCTCCCGTCCCGGCTCTTTCTGCGCAGCGCCTCGATCTTTTTGATACAGCGCTGCTGCTCCGCCTGCAATTCTCTCGCGGCGTCAAAATCACCGCTCATAATAGCAGCTTCCTTTGCTTCCGACATTGTCCGGACGTCGCTTTCCATCTCGGAAATGCCGTTCTCTTTCCGAAAACTGCCCAGCCTGCATTTGGAAGCCGCCTCATCGACGAGGTCGATCGCCTTGTCCGGAAGCCTGCGGTCATTCATGTAACGTTCTGAAAGCGTGACTGCCGCACGGAGCGCCTCATCGGAGATCAAAACGCCGTGATGCTCCTCCAGCGCCGGACGAAGCCCGGCAAGGATCTCACAGGCTTCCGCCGCCGTCGGCTCCTCCACCGTCACGGGCTGAAAACGCCGCTCCAGCGCCGCGTCTTTTTCGATATGCTTCCGGTATTCATCGATCGTCGTCGCGCCGATGACCCGGATCTCCCCCCTTGAGAGCGAAGGTTTCAGAATATTGGCCGCGTCGAGCGATCCTTCCGCCCCGCCGGCGCCGATGATCGTGTGCAGCTCATCGATAAAAAGAAGGATATCGCTGCTTCCGGCGGCTTCCCGGACGACTTCCCGGATCCTCTCCTCGAACTCGCCCCGGTATTTTGTCCCCGCGACCATGCCTGCCATATCGAGCATGAGCAGACGCTTTCCCTTCATCGTCTCCGGAACGTCCTCCGAGACGATCCTTCGTGCGAGTCCTTCCACGATCGCCGTCTTTCCGACGCCGGGCTCCCCGATGAGACACGGATTGTTTTTTGTCCGCCGGCTCAGGATCTGCATAACGCGGTTCATCTCATTTTCGCGGCCGATCACGGGATCCAGCTTTCCCTCCGCTGCAAGAGCGGTGAGATCCCTGCTGTATTTGTCCAGTACAGGCGTTGCTCCGCCGCCTTCTTCCGCAGCACCGGCCATTTCTTCATCCGAAAAGACTCCCTCCGCATGCAGTACGGAAATCACTTCGTCCTGCAGTTTTTTGAGGTCCACTTCCATGGTGTGAAGAAGACGGGTCGCGACACATTCCCGGTCCGCAAGAAGAGCGAGCAGAAGATGCTCCGTCCCTGCCTTCCGGCTGTGAAGCCTCTCCGCGTAGGAAAGCGCCCTCTCCCGGGCCAGTTCCGCCCGGACGCTCATTTTTTCGGGAATGCTTCCGGACTGCGACCCCTTCGGGGATACGAAACGCGAAATAAGTCCGATCAGTTTGATCCTGTCGGCGCCGGCTCCCTGCAGAATAACGGAAGCAGCTCCCTCCTCGGCGTCGATCAGCCCGACGAGCAGGTGCTCCGTTCCGATCCGGTTCATGTGAAACGACTGCGCGGCCCAGCCTGCAAGCTGCATAGCATGGACCGCAGAATCTGTAAACGATTTCGGCATTTAAGTTTTTCCTCTTTGCCGGGACCGCCGCTGCCCCGCCGCGGGGGTGCTGCCGTCTCCGGCCTGTTTCCTGTTTCTGATTTAAGCTCAGGTGTCAGAATTCACCCAGATGCTCATAGTATTCTTCCACCAGGAGGCAGACTTCTTCTTTTGTGATATTCCGGCACACTGCTTCCGCCAATGTGACGCGCAGTTTCTCTTTCAGGGACGCGACCGCCCTCTCGCGGTCGGCGTCGATAACGATCACAGCCCCTTTGCACCGCTCAACGCTGACAAAGCCCTCCTCTGCAAGAAGGGCATAAGCTTTGTTGACCGTATGCATATTGACGCTTAACTGATCCGCCAGCTGCCGGACCGACGGGAGACACTCTCCCTCCCGGAGCTTTCCGCACGCGATGCTGCTGATCACATGGTCCCGCAGCTGCAGATAGATCGCCTTATCCGAGTCCGGATCGACCCGGAAGCAGCATTCACATGTCCGCTTCATCGATAGCCTTTCCGATATCACTCCGGCAGAACGCATTTTCAAATGTGACTTTCTTCACGGCCTCATACGCATTGGCCCGGGCCGCTTTCAGATTATCCCCGAGTGCCGTAACGCCGAGCACACGTCCTCCGTTCGACACGATCTCCCCTTTATCGTTCTTCGCGGTGCCCGCATGGAACACGAATTCCGTCTCCGAGCCCTCGAAATTCTCAAGACCGGTAATCGGGAATCCTTTCTGATAGCTCACCGGATATCCCGCGGACGCCAGGACGACGCAGACGGCGGCATTGTCGGCAAACCGCAGTTCCACATCGCCGAGTTTCCCGTCGATGCAGGCCTCGCAGACTTCCACGAGGTCATTTTCCATCCGGGGAATGACGACCTGGGCTTCCGGATCGCCGAAACGGCAGTTGTATTCCAGCACCTTCGGGCCGTCCGCCGTCAGCATGAGACCGAAGAAGATGATGCCGACGAACGGTCTCCCCTCCGCGGCCATCGCATCGACGGTCTTCTGATAAATATTGGCCTTGCAGAACGCGTCCACTTCCTCCGTATAGAACGGGCTGGGGGAGAACGTTCCCATGCCGCCCGTGTTGAGACCGGTATCTCCGTCACCGGCTCTCTTGTGATCCTGTGCGGAAGTCATCGGCCGGATCGTCTTCCCGTCGCAGAAGGAAAGCACCGATACTTCCCTGCCGGTCATGAATTCCTCAATGACCATCCGGTTGCCGGCGTCGCCGAATTTCTTATCCTGCATGATCTCTTTGACGCCTGCCGCCGCCTCTTCGTAATCCTGGCAGATCAGCACGCCTTTTCCGAGCGCCAGGCCGTCCGCTTTGAGGACTGTCGGGAACGGTGCCGTCCTGAGATACTCAAGCGCTTTTTCGGGATCGTCAAACGTCTCGTAAGCGGCTGTCGGAATCCCGTATTTCTTCATCAGTTCTTTTGAAAATGCCTTCGATCCCTCAAGGATCGCGGCGTTTTTCCGCGGTCCGAAGACGCGCAGTCCCGCTTCTTCAAAGCAGTCGACAATGCCCCCTACCAGCGGATCATCCATGCCGACGATCGTGAGGTCGATCGCATTTTCTTTTGCGAAGGAGACCAGTTTTTCGAATTCCATGGCCTTTACGGGGATGCATTCCGCGATCTGCCCGATTCCGGCGTTGCCGGGGGCGCAGTAGATCTTCTCAACCTGCGGATTTTTCTTCACGGCCCACGCGATCGCGTGCTCTCTTCCGCCGCTGCCGACGATTAAAACCTTCATGATTTGATATCCTCCGTCCTATTATGATTCCGAGACGACAGCGCGGCCGTCCCTGACCCTCACTTTGCCGTGCGCGATCAGCTGGATCGCTTCCGGCATGATCTTCCACTCCGCTTCTTCCATCACGCGCCGCTGCAGGATTTCCGGCGTATCGCCCTCTTTGACCGCGACCGCTTTCTGCAGAATGATCGGGCCTTCGTCGAGGTCCTCATTTACGAAATGCACGGTCGCTCCGGTCAGCTTTACGCCTCTCTTTAAAACAGCTTCATGAACATGCAGCCCGTAAAACCCCTTTCCGCAGAACGACGGAATGAGGGCGGGATGAATGTTGATGATCTTATTCGGATACGCCCTCACAAGGCACAGGGGAACCTGTACCATAAATCCGGCAAGAACGATCAGGTCCGGGGCATATTCATTGACGGCAGCAAGAAGCGCTTCATGAAACGCCTCTCTGTCCGCAAAATCCGCCGGGCGCACGACCTTTGCCTCGGCGCCGGCCTTCCGGGCCCGCTCGAGCGCATATGCGTTCGGGTTGTTGCTGATAACGGCTGTGATCTCTGTATCCGTGATCTTTCCCTGCGCGATCGCATCCAGGATCGCCTGCAGGTTCGTTCCGCCGCCGGAAACAAGTACTACGGTCTTCAGCATACGTCCACTCCTTTTTCGCCCTCTCCGACCGAACCGATCACATACGCTTTCCAGCCGACATCGCGGACAGCGTCAAGCGTCTTCTCCCTGTCTTCGGGAGCGACCGCAAGGATCATGCCGATTCCCATGTTATAGGTATTGTACATCATGTGCTCCTCGATGCCGCCTTTTTGCGCGAGGAGCCGGAAAACGGGCGGTACCGGATAGCTCTCCTTTTCGATCAGCGCTCTCGTTCCGTCCGGAAGCATGCGGGGGACGTTTTCATAGAAACCGCCGCCGGTGATGTGGCTCGCGCCGTGGATGCGGACGCCTGCCTGCCGGATCGCTTTCAGTTCCTTGACATAGATCTTGGTCGGAGCAAGAAGAACGTCTCCCAGTGTTCCGCCCAGTTCTTCGTAATATTCGGAAAGCGTTTCTTTTGAGACGCCGAACACTTTTCTCACGAGAGAGAATCCGTTGCTGTGCACTCCCGTGGAGGCAAGACCGATCAGGACATCGCCCGGCGCGATCGCATCTCCCGTGATCATATCCTTCTCATCCACGACGCCGACCGCAAATCCGGCGAGGTCATACTCCTCTTCCGGCATAAGGCCGGGATGCTCCGCCGTCTCGCC
>DBVZ01000097.1:8365-12586 GCA_002308255.1 Lachnospiraceae bacterium UBA1251
GGATAGTTCTTTCCGCAGGCAATATAGTCAAGGAAAAACAGCGGCTCACCTCCCGTGCAGGCGATGTCGTTGACGCACATTGCCACACAGTCAATGCCTACCGTATCATGCCGGTCCATAAGATATGCCAGCTGTATCTTTGTGCCGACGCCGTCGGTACCGGACACCAGTACGGGTTTCTCCATCTTCTTGATCTTTTCAAGCGAAAACGCGCCGGAAAAACCTCCGATCCCTCCGAGCACCTCTTCCCGCATGGTCTTGGCGACATGTTTTTTGATCAGTTCCACGCTTCTGTAACCGGCCTCGATGTCGACGCCTGCGCTCTTATAGTCCATCCCTGTCCTCCTGTGTGTGCTCCGCCCGGCGGTCCGTTTCCGCGGGTGAAGCCTCGCTTTTTACTTTTTGTAGTTTTTGTAGCCGGTTTCTTTGAGGCGGGCGTCCTTCGCCTGCACCTCTTTCTTCATGTTCTCCGTATACTCCCTGAGGCGGGCCAACAGATCGTCATCACTGATCGCGAGCATTTTCGCGGCAAGGATACCGGCATTCTTCGCGCCGTCGATCGCGACCGTCGCAACAGGAATTCCTCCCGGCATCTGGACGATCGAATACAGGCTGTCCCGTCCGCCGAGCGAAGCCGTATGCATCGGGATCCCGATGACGGGAAGAGGGAACAGCGCTGCGCACATCCCCGGGAGATGAGCCGCCATACCGGCTCCGGCGATAATAACCTTAATCCCTCTCTCCTCCGCGCCTTTTGCGTATTCAAAGAAAATATCCGGTTCCCGGTGCGCCGAGATGATCGTCATCTCGTATTCGACGCCGAGCTCTTCCAGCACCCCGGCTGCCTTTGCCATTACCGGCAGGTCGGAATCACTGCCCATTACGATACTGACTTTTGCCATAATGATTCTCCTTTCGTCAGCCGATCCCCATCAGGAAGATCGTGAGCCATCCCAGCATAACAAGACCGCCGGCCATCGTGCCGACGATACTGAAGCCCGGAGCCGTGTCCTTTTCCTTAAAGGAACGCACCCCGAATAAAAAAGAACAGACAGAAAGCAGCATGCCGATCAAAGCCGTCGCTCCCGCCGACACTCCTGCGTTTCCTCCGGCGCGGAACGAGAATGCCACGCTGACAAGGAACAAAGCAGCGGAGATACCGGCCAGTATCAGGGCAAATCTGCCGCCCTGGGACTGGGGTTTCTCATAAAATCTGTATTTACGGCCTTTTCGCATAAATTCTGTCTCTTCTGGCCTTTCTCATAATAATAAAGAAAATATAACCGATCACCGTTCCGCACGTATTGAGGATCAGGTCATCCACATCGCAGATCCCCAGCTTAAACAGGAACTGGATCCCCTCCACCGCCGCGCTGAGTACGACCCCGGAAGCGACGGTACTGAAAAAACCTGTAAACTTCCGGTCAATAACGGGAAGTATGAAACCGATCGGGACAAACCCGATGATATTGCCTGCCAGATTCAGGAACACCGCGTCAAACCCGAGAGAATCCCTGGCCGCGATGAACCGCCGGATCTCCGCGAACGGAATGAAATTATACCGTCTCGCGTCCCGGATCCCGACCCCGTGATGATACCATTCCGCAAAAAACAGGAAATAGATCAGGAGCAGGATATAGGCAGCAAACAAAAGACGGCCTGTAAGCCGTATTTTTCTCTCTGTTCTTTTCAACGCGCCCTCACCGTCTTACCGCTCCGCGCCGTACTGCGCGTAATAAGCGTCAATAGCCTCTTTCATGCTGTCGTCGATCAGCACGCGTCCACCGATCTCCCTGCCGTAAAGGTACTCCGTCACTTCTTCCATCGTGACGATCGCCGCGGTCTTCATCCCGTAAGTCTCCGAGATCTCCGTAAGCGCGCTCTTTGTCCCCTGTCCCCGTTCCATGCGGTCCACGGAAACGACGAGTCCGAGAACCCTGACGTCTCCCTGCGCCTTCAGGATCGGCAGGGTCTCCTGGATCGAGGTGCCCGCCGTCGTCACATCCTCGATGATCACGACGCGGTCTCCGTCCGCGACGGGACTGCCGAGCAGAATGCCCTTATCTCCGTGATCTTTCACTTCTTTGCGGTTGGAAGTATAGCGGATATCCGCGCCGTATTCCTCCGAGATCGCGATCGTCGCCGCGACCGTCAGAGGGATGCCCTTATAGGCCGGTCCGAAAAGAACGTCAAAATCCTCTCCGAAGTTTGAGTGGATCGCCTTCGCGTAATATTGTCCGAGACGGCGGAGCTGGCTGCCGGTACGGTAAAAACCGGTGTTGACGAAAAAAGGCGTCCTGCGTCCGCTTTTGGTTATAAAATCGCCGAACTGCAGCACTCCGCATTCGACCATAAATTCGATAAATTCCTGTTTATACTTTTCCATGGATCTCTCTCCTGTTTTCGACTGCGCTATTCATATTATCACAGTTTTTTATTCCTGCACAGCCCCGATGAGCGAACGCACAGACGCGATCTCATTTTCTCTGAGATACATTTCGATCCCTTCCGCTGTTTCCGCGGCAGCCAGAGGATTCCGGAATGTCGCGGAGCCGACCGCGACCGCGCTCGCGCCGGCAAGGATCATTTCCAGTGCGTCATACGCATTCGTAATACCTCCCATCCCGATCACGGGGATCTTTACGGCATGCGCCGCCTCATAGACCATCCGC
This sequence comes from Lachnospiraceae bacterium UBA1251, assembly GCA_002308255.1. Lineage (GTDB taxonomy): Bacteria > Bacillota > Clostridia > Lachnospirales > Lachnospiraceae > Chordicoccus. Next base: position 11,038 of record DBVZ01000097.1, read on the forward strand.
ACGGCGACGGGATGGATCGCGGGACCTGACAGTCCCCCGGTCCTGTTCGCAAGGACAAATCTCCTCGTCCGCACATCGATCTTCATGCCGGTGATCGTATTAATCAGAGATACCGCGTCCGCGCCGCCGCTCTCCACGGCCTTCGCAATCTCTCTGATGTCCGTGACGTTGGGGGAGAGTTTGACAATGACCGGCTGCCGGGCGATCTTCCTGACAGCTGCCGTGACCGCTTCCGCTTTTTTCGGATCGGTCCCGAATGCGATGCCGCCTTCTTTTACATTCGGACAGGAGATGTTGATCTCCAGCATATCCGCGCACGTATCCGCCAGCTTTTCGGCGACGGTGAGATAATCCTCCTCACAGTGGCCGCAGACGTTGACGATGATCTTTGTATCGTACTGTTTCAGAAACGGCAGGTCTTCCTCTATAAAAGTATCGACGCCGGGTCCCATGAGCCCGATCGCGTTCAGCATGCCGGACGGCGTCTCGGCGATGCGGGGAGGTTTATTCCCGGGACGGATATCATGATGAATGCTTTTGAGCATGATCGCGCCGAGATCGGACATCGGGAAAAGTCCCGCGTTATTCTCATAATAGTCATAGGCGCCGGAAGCCGGCATGACCGGATTCTTCATCCGCAGATTGCCGATGACAACAGAAGTATCGATCCCAGCCATATCACACGATCCTTTTCACCGGGAAGACCGGCCCTTCTTTGCATACGCGTGCGTAAGCCTCCGAGCCGTCCTTCGTATTGACCCGGACAGCACAGCCCTTGCACGCGCCGATCCCGCAGGCCATATGCTCTTCAAGCGAGACATAACCGGCAAAATCATACTCATCGGAAAGCTCCGCAACAGCCTTCATCAGCCGTTTGGACCCGCAGACATAGGCTGCGTCAAATTTCATTTTCTTCAAATCTTCCGCGAAGAAATCCGTCACCTTGACGTTGGGATCCGTGCATCCGGTAAACGTGCAGCCGCTTCCTTCATAAGCAGCTTTGTCGAACAGATGCTCCTCCGAATTCGCGGAAATATAGGCACGGACTCCGATCCCCATACTGCGGGCTTTTTCCGCGAGGAAACGCATCGGCGCCGCGCCTACGCCCCGCCCGATCACGGCGATCCGCGTCATGCCGTCTTCAAGCGGGAAACCGTTGCCGCGGGGGCCGAGGATCTCAACCTCGGCATCAGCCGAAAGATCCGCGAGGATCTCCGTGCCCTGGCCGACGACCTTATACAGGATACCCAGCGTACCGCCGGCGCGGTCCACAGTGTTGATGCTGAACGGGCGCATGAAAAACGGATCGATGCCGCGCCAGTATTTCAGCATCACAAACTGGCCGGGTTTGGCCTGCTCCGCGATTTGCGGAGCAGAAAGGAGGATGCGGCCAAACCCGGGAGTAATAATTCGATTGGTCAGTGCTTTCGCGGTGATAAACATAAAACGCTTTCCTGCTATTGTTTCTTCTCGCCGAGATAAGCGGCGCGGATATCCGGATTCGCGAGCAGCGCGGAAGATTCGTCTTCCATGACAATGTCGCCGTTCT
>DBVZ01000135.1:0-10178 GCA_002308255.1 Lachnospiraceae bacterium UBA1251
ATCTGTGAAACGCCAAGTTTCAATTGACCGCAGGCCGCGCCCCATGTTATATCTAATGGCGGGATCATTCGGCGTTTACCGGAAGAAAGGGGAATCATGCAGCCGATCCAGTATTCAAAATACGGCCTGATGCACCTCATCCGGGTCCGGGAGATCGTTTCTGCCGACTATTTCACCGGGCCGCATCCCGCGAGGTTCGATCATCTGCACCAGGACGCGTGGGAGCTGTGTTACTGCGTGCTCGGAACCCTGACGGTGCGCAGGGGGGAAGAGCGGATCTCTCTCCGGGAGGGGGAGATCATGCTGATCGCGCCGGGGATCGTTCACGATATCGAGGCGAAGGATTCTTCCTCGAAAGCATTTGTCACATCCTTTACGATCAGCAGCGGCGAATTCATGCATCTCATCCGCGACCGCATTTCCTTATCAACACCCGCGCAGCGTCTTCTGTTCGAAATGATGATCACGGAGCTCGAAAATGCGTTCGTGCAGGATTTCGTATGGCTGCATCTTTTCACCTTCCGTCCCAGCGGAAATTCCCCTCTCGGCGCGGAACAGATGATCTGCTGCTCTCTCGAACAGATCCTGATCCTGCAGTTCCGGAACGCAATGTCCGGGGAGGGACAGGTCGTCCCCACAAAGCACTATCGAGCCGCGATGTATGCGTATCTGACGGATCAGGTCAGCTCCTATATCGAGGATCACATTTCCGAACCGCTCACGGTCGGGAAGATCGCTTCCCATTTTCACTACAGCCGGGCGAGGCTTTCCACGATCTATAAGGAGACCGCCGGGATCAGTCTCAATCAGGCAATCGTCAGCGCCCGCATTTCCCGCGCAAAGGAAATGCTCCTGACCGGGCAGTATTCCGTAACAGAGGTCTCCGACGCACTCGGCTACTCGTCGCCGCAGTATTTTTCCGGCTGTTTTTCCCGGAGTACCGGTCTTTCGCCGTCCCGTTTCGCGGAGCGCGGCAAAAGCACATAATTTTACGCGTCATTATTAACTGTTAAGAAAGAGAATTTCCGAATCATGCGTTTTTTTTCGATGGAAGGTCCGGTCTTCCGGTTCCTGACGCTCGTTTCCGAACTGATCGTCCTGAATATTGTCTATCTCATCACCTGCATTCCCGTTGTCACGATCGGGGCGGCGACCGGCGCGCTGTGCAGGACGATGCTCGACCGCCGGTACGGCCGTGACGCGGGCGTGCGGGCGTATTTCCGTTTCTTTAAGAGCAGTTTCCGGCAGGCGACGCCCAGATATCTGTTATCCCTGCTGATCGGCGGAGTCCTCGTGTTCGACGTCTGGTACACATTCACCGGAGAGCTCCCGATGCGCCGGTTTCTCGTACCGCTTTTCCTTCTTCTGCTGACAGTCTTTCTTGTCGTATCTTCCTGGGTTCTCGCCCTTACGGGACAGTTTGACAACACCGCAAAAGGAACTTTCAAAAATGCCGCGATCCTTTCGCTGCGGCATCCGCTTGTATCGTTCCTTCTGCTCCTGCGGTTCCTTCCGGCATTGCTTTCACTCATCAGCCCGGCACTGTTCCTCGCCGCCTCTTTCCTGTTCTTTTTTCTCTATTACGCGCTCTGTGCTTATTTAGCCGCAATTCCGATGAGCCGCGTGTTCCTGGAGCTCATGACGCCGGAAGAAGCGGCGGCGCGGACCTGCAAAGAAGACCCGGATGACTGATCGTCCTCCGGGTCTTTTTTGTACTGTATCTCTTCTTTGTATCTTTTTTACAGTTCCTGCGCGAGATAAACCATGTCCACCAGCTGCACGCCCGCCTCAAAGATCGGGTGGTCATAATTTTCCGTAAAGAAATCCTTCACGCGGTGATGTTCGGTAAATCCGCATTTTTGATAAAACGGGACCGTCAGAGGACTGTCTCCGGTGCCGACAAGCAGAAGCCTGCAGCGTCCGCGGTAATGCTCCTTCACGAAATCGATCAGCGCGCGGCCGTATCCTTTGCCGTGCACTTCTTCCGCGGTCGCGATATTTTTGATCTCAAATTCCCCGCTGCCCAGATCGACGACCACGCACTCCCCGACCACGTCCGGATCCTTCAGAACGAACATGTCTCCCTCTTCAAGATACCGGTCGATCATTTCCTCCTGTTCATCGGCAAGAAAAAGAAGGTCCATATATTGTTTTTTATTTTCTGTCACCTGCTCGATGGTCATTTATCACGTCTCCCTGAAAAAGGAGACAGAGAGCCTTCCCTGTCTCCTTTTCTGTTGTTTTCAGAATTCCTTCAGATCCGACGGCTCGATCGGCGCCGCCATCATCTCGGACACGTAGATCGTGCCGGGCGAAAGCTGGAAAAGGGAAGCCGGCACTTCTTTGCAGACCGGTCCGTACAGCTGCAGGCGGGAGATCATGCGCTCCCAGGAACTGTACATGCCGTAACCCATGCAGAAACCGAGGTCGTGGCGCTCGAGGTGGCACTTGGCGTGAACGACGTCGTACGGGCCTATGGAGACCGAATAGCGCGGGGTGTGCCAGATATCGCCGTTCCGTCCCATCGAGTTCTGGATCACGGTCAGTCTGCGGTTATCCACAAAGCCGGCTTTGATCTGCTTGAACTCTTCAAGCGTGTCCGCCTTGAATTTCTCGGTGACGGGATCAATGAACGCCGTGTGGCCGATCCAGCCGGTCGCGGAAATGATCAGATCCGCCCCGCCGTCGCTCGTCTCTTCGATCAGTTCCGAGTAGTGGCCGATATTCTCATTCGTATAATAATGGATCTGTGAAAGCGGCGGCCGCAGGTCCTCCCGGAACGGCAGGAAGAATTCCCGGAGGAAATGCCCTCCCAGGGAATCGCCGTAGGTGATTGGGGCGACGTTGCCGTCCTCGTCGGCATATTCGTCCATGCAGAAGCAGTGGAGATTGCGCGCGTTGACATTGAACAGATTGCACATCTCAACGGCAGCCGTATAGACATTCCTCCAAGAATTCGGGAAAATGATGACCGTCTTTTTGTCCTCGGCATCCGAACGGCGGATCCATTCGAAGAGTTCCGTCACGATCGCGCTCTCGGGATGGGGCACGATCCGGATCGTATAGCCGTTTTCATTGGTAAATTCCATATCCTCGCGCTTTATCGTGCGGCAGCGTTCCAGGACTTCCATATCCTGAACCGGAAGCCATGCAGGAGGCGCGTAACCGAATTGTTTTTGATCCATTTTTATCTCCTTTCCGCTTCCTGCTTTCTTATCTCGTTAATGGTTTCCTCCAGCCACGGCACATCGGGCCGGAAGACCGTGTTGGACGCGACGGTATCCGAAATGTATACGGTGCCCGGGAAAAGGCGCAGCAGGGATCCCGGATTCTGCGGTCCGACAGGGCCGAACAGAGCCAGTTTCAGCGCCGGCTGCTGAAGTACGTTCATGCCGTGCGCAGCCGACATATATTCATACGTGAGGGTCAGCTTTGCGGCTGCAATGTCTTTCGGGCCGATCGTGGCCGTACGCGGCGGCACATTTGCGATATCGCCGGAATTGCCGAACATGCCTCTCAGGGAATCGAATGCCATCTGTTCTTCCGCCGGCGTAACGATCCTCGAACCCAGCGCAAGGTACCCGTCCATCGTATCCGCCGCAAATCCGTCCGGATCGATGTAACGGAGGCCGGTCCATGTCGTATCCGCATAAATGACGTCGGCTCCTCCCGCATCTTCGAGCAGTTTGGAGTAGTCGGCGGCGTTTTCCGTGGTCCAGAAACAGATCTGTTCCTCTTTCATGCGGAGTTCCGGCGCAAGACGGCCGTAGAAATTCTTCATGAACCGCCCGCTCCGGCTGACCGGGCTGTCCGGCGGCGCGACTTCATTATTCTCGTTCGCGTATTCATCGAAGAAAAAAATATTGACGTTTCTGAGGTTCACTTTAAACTTGTTCAGATTCTCGGCGGCGCTGACGTATACCGCGTCGTGAGGCGACGGCAGTACAAGATTCAGCTTTTGATCCTCCCGGTCGGACAAAGAGATCCGCGCGAACAGATCCGCCGCGAAATAGTTTCTCGCGTCCCACACGCATTTGACCGAAAACGCCGGGTTTTCGAAAGTCTTCTTCTCGGCTTCATGCAGATCCGTCTCGAGCACCGTATCCAGCGTGCTGCGGTCAAATCCGGTGAGCCAGGGAGCGGGCGCGAATTTCCATGCGCTCAATAAAGGCATATCTTCTCCTCCTTCCTGCTGCTTTCGCAGATCATCTCAGTAACGTTTTTGTGCTGTATATCCGATGCGGCACGGATTCACCGCGGCGCGGTTTTCCGCTGCCGGATCATTCCATCACGACTTTTCCTTTTTCGGCGGCAAGTTCACCTTCGAGGAAAACCATTTCCACATTGACTTCGTCGTCGATGATGATGATATTCGCTTTTTTGCCGGGTTCGAGACTCCCGATCTCGTCATCGAGCCCCAGCATCCTCGCCGGGTTGATCGTCGCCATCGAGACCGCGTGGACGAGTCCGTAAGGTGTATGCGTCATCGTGTTCTTCACGCCGTGGTCAAGCGTCATGCGGCTTCCGGCGAGATACCCGATATCGTCGTAATTGAGATCCGGGCCGTACCAGATCCCCGCCTCCTCGTTGTTCAGGGTGTCCTTCTGTTTCGGCATGGAATCCGTGATCAGGATGATGTGCTCCGGCCCCTTGCATTTAATGATGGATTTCGCGAGATCCGGCACGACGTGGATCGCGTTCTCATCCATGATGAGCTCCGAGTAAAGCTCCGGTTCGATCAGCGAGTATTCGTCGCAGCCGGCTCCGGGCGTGCCCTGCGCCCGTCCCTTCGCCTTTCCCGCGTCGCCGTGGTGCGTGTGGACTCTGCAGCCGTATTTCCGCACTCTCCGGCACTGTTCCGAAGTCGCGTTCGAGTGGCCGTAGGCAAAGATCACATTCGGATTGACCTTCTTTGCGTAAAGCATGACGTCTTCGATGTGTTCTCTCGACGGGTCGATCGCGTAGACCGCTGCCTGCGTGCCGAGTCCGTCAATGAGAGGTCTGTATTCCTCTTCTTTGATCTCCCCGCTCCAGGCGATCTCGTTCTGAAAGCTGCCGTGCAGATTCATGAAGGGGCCTTCCAGATATAGGCCGTACTGCATGATCTTTCCAATCCCCTTATCCGACGCTTCCTTTATCCTCCGTGCGCCCTCGAGCATCTGCTTCCTGTTCAGGTTGTGATAGAGCGTCGGCAGGATAGTCGTTTCGCCGTGCGTGACAAACCATTTGCAGCAGTAGACAGGATCCTCGACAAATTTCCAGTCGCCGCCGCCGTGGTTGTGAATATCGATCAGCCCCGGCGCCGTATATTTTCCTCCGGCATCGATGATCTCACACCCTTCCGGGATTGCGATCTCATCCGCCTTCCCGGCCGCCGTGATCCGGTCCCCGTCCCACAGAACCGCCGCTTTCCAGATGATTCCGAGCTCTGTAATGAGTTTTGTGTTTACGATCGCCTTCATGATCAAGCTCCTTGTCCGTATCCGGTTTTTTCCCGCCGTCTTTACCGTTTCTACCGAAAACAATACGGTGTCCGTCCCGGACAGTAAATACAAATCCGTATCGAATATTTATGATTTTGTTTTATATATTGTGTCATATCATCAAAAAATAATAAGTATTCGCATTCGCTGCAGATGATCCCCGGCGGTCCGGGCATCTCATTCCTCCGCAGCAGCGTCCAGGATCCCGATCTCGAGTTCATTTTCAATGCTCGAATAAGCGGGGATCACAGCGATCTTCCCCTGTTTCGAAGCCTCCGTCCGGTCAATGTTGAAGGTGTTGCACGGTTCGAGGGCAAGCACGTAATCATGGGATTTCATGTTTTTCCATTCCATGAGATTCGGGAGATTATCCGTATTGAATCTTACGTAAGCACCAAGGCCGAGCGCCCCGTTCCAGATCCTTCCTTCTCCCGTCTTTCCGAAATCCGTATGCAGATACAGTTCTTCCGTTCTCCCGTCGACCGGTTCCATCATGTGTACATGATCCGTGGACAGTTCGTTCATCGGAACCGTCGTGACGCCGTCCGGCACCTCCACGGTGGTCTCCGCCGCAAGGAGCGGCCAGCCGAAATTGACGTGATAAAGAAGCATGTACGGTTCATCCTCCGCCTCGTAATTGGTAATGATATCGTGAATGCGGATCGTCCGGCTGTTCATCTCCGTCGTGATCGTCCTCCTGATCTCAAGATGCCGGCTGTACATTTTCGTCTGATGAATCTGACCATGCGCGCACAGGATGTACCGGTCCCCGTCCCAGTACGCCTCCGTTCCGAAGTGCTTTGCCGGTACATAGCCGATCCTGCCGTGCGTCGGGAAAATGCCGCCTTCCGACGTATGTCCGCCCACGTTGTCCAGGCCGCAGGTCACCATCATGCCGCCGGGCCACTGCTCCGCAAATTCCCCGTTCATGGCGTTGAATGCCTGCGGAGACGTCATGCCGTTCTTCGACTGGAAGGAAAAATTGACTCCTTTATAAGACAACTCAAACAGATCCATCCCGAGATCCGGCACGACCGTGAACCGGAGGCCCGCCGCGTTATAGAACTCGGCGATCCGGATGTCCTCGCCCCTGCCCCCGATGATCTCCGCATTGCGGATGCCGGCGATCTGATCGATGTTTCCAAGCTTCTTCAGCAATCTGCTGTCCATATCGTTCTCCCTTCTATGGTGATATCCTGCTGTGTTTCCGTTTGGCTTCCCCTTCGGATCTATGAGAGCACCACTTCCGCCTCTCCTCCCTGGATCCGGAGCGCCGTCCCGTAAGGGGCCGAGAGCTCCGCAAGGTATTCCAGTGTCTTTTCATCATGAGAGAGAACGGGGATCCCTTTTACGGATCTTCTCTCGTGCTGCTGCAGCGATACGGGATACAGCGTCACGCGGCGCACCCTGCCGTCTTCGCATTCCAAAGAAGGCAGCACCGCGCGCCAGATATTCTCCAGTGTGCCGTATCCGGCGGTGCCGTTTTTGCTGCGGTCATCCATGTAAGCGCCGACTTTGGTGTCAACCGGCATTTTCCGGTTGATATAAGCGTCGTAAGGCTGCAGGCCGACCGTTTCCGTCTCAAAGAGGAAATTGCCGATACTGTAGAAAATGACTCCTTCCCCATAAACTTCGATCCCCTGCATCTCATGCGGCCCGTGTCCCATAAAGATCTGCGCGCCGGCGTCGACGCACGCTCTCGCGAATGTTTCCGTGAAACGGGCCGGCAGGGCATGGTCCCCGTCCCGGTATTCATGGCTGTGATAACTGACGATCACGAGATCCGCCTGCCGGCGTGCTTCCCGGATCTCGGCGGCAATGCGCTCGAGGTCCTCTTTTTCGGGAACGGTGACGACCTTGTTTTCCGTGTCCAGAACAAAGATCCCTTCTTTTCCGAAGGGCAGCGTATCTTTTTCAAAGGGATTGCTGTATCCCATGCTGACCGAATAATTTTTCCTGTCGTTGCACCGCGTGACGCGGGCGAGTTCTTCCGCCATCGCGTAGTGTTCCGGATCGACGTGATAATAAGTTTTGAACCGCACCGGATTGAGGCCGGGACGGCCTGCAAGAAGTTCCGACTGCCCGCCCGCGCGGGACGCGGCGGAAAAAGACGAGCAGCAGGAGATCAGCGCGATCCTCGCGCCGGGTGTCTCCAGATAGCATGCGGCGTTCGCCCCGGCGAGATTCCGTCCGGTCCCGGAGAACACCATATTCCGCTCCTTAAGGTGCCGGATGGTGGCGAGAACGCCGCCCTCGCCGTAATCACCGGAATGATTGTTCGCCGTATTGAACAGGTTAAACCCCATCCTCTTTACGTCGTCCAGCATGACCGGATCCGCCATCGCCCAGGTACCGCCGGATTCCGCCGCCGGGAACCCTTCGGCGTCATGGAAAGTCATCTCAAGATTGACAAACCGGGCGTCGTGTTTCCGGATCAGCGCCTGCAGTTCTTCAAAACCGTCATATCCGTCTTCGGGGATCCGTCTCGTCATGAACAGGTCGCCCGCAGCAATGATCGTCGTCTTGTTCTTTTTCATCCGGGCACCTCATTTCTCCGAACAGATGTCGTAAACGACGCCGGCAAATGCCTTCGCCCCGTTCGTCAGGATCTTTTCGTCATTGATATTATAGGAGCGGCTGTGGGCGATGTCCTCTACATTCGTGAGGATCCTCATAAATGTCCCCTCGCCCCCGTTTGCGATCACTTTATTAATCATATAGGAAACGTCCTCGCTGCCGCTTCCTTTCATACTGTCGGTCTCCGGAAGTTTCATTCCGAGATCCTGTTCGCATACCCGGCGGACCCTCTTCATGAGTCCTTCCGAACTCGCGAAATTCTCGGCGCCTCCCTTCCGGACAAGATCGTAAGTGCACTCATGCATGGCGGAAGCGTGATCCAGCACAAGTTTTGCCTTTCTCTCCATATACTGACAGATCTCGTTCGTCTGCCCGCGGACCTCAAAATCGAAATGCACTTCGTCCGAGATCGCGTTGATCACGCTGTCGTCGCGGACCTTTCCGATGCCGATCCTGGAAATGCCGCCGCTGTGGCGCGGGATCGCGTTCAGTTCCAGGATGCAGGTCGCCGCAGCCAGCAGCGCGTCATGGCCTTTTTCGGGAGAACCTCCCGCGTGCGCGGATCTGCCGTGCATCACAACACCCCACTTCGAGGTCGCCAGCATGCCGTGCATACCCGGATAAAGCGCCTCTTCGTCCGATTCGTCTGTCTGTTTGGTCGAGTGGGAACTGATGAGATACATCGCCTTATCGAGATGGCCGTTCGCGACGATCGCCTCCGCAGCGCCGGCGACGCCCTCTTCGTGCGGCTGGAAGATCAGCTTGATCGTCCCCTTCAGTTCCTTTCGGATCTTCATCAGGATCTCCGCGGTGCCGAGGCCGATGCACGCATGGGAATCGTGGCCGCAGGCATGCATAAATCCGTTATTTACGGATGCATATCCGCATTTCACGGGCTGATGTTCCGGGTCCTCCGACTCCGGAATGCCCAGCGCGTCGATGTCAAAACGCATGCCGATGACCGGGGCGGCGTCATTTTCCGTATCCCGGTGCGCTTCTTCCGCTGTCGTAAGGACCCGCGCCGGCGGATGCGGCTCTTCCCCGTTCCCGCAGCGGAGGATTCCGATCACACCTGTCATGCCGTTTTTCATATACGGGGCAAATTCCGGATCGGCGCCCTGCCGGACCGCCCTCTGATACTCTTTTTCAAAGAATTCTTCCGTATACAGATTCATCCGGGCTTCCGGCTTCATGACCGCCCCGCCGACAAGTACGTCGTACCCCATCTCGAACAGACGTCTCGCGATCAGGGACCCGGTCCGGATCTCCAGCCATCCGCCTTCGGCATATTTATGGAAATCATGCCGGTATTCGATCAGCTTCGGCGTGATCTCTTCCGCGGTATTCCGAATCGTCTCATATACCTTCGCGCGCTCCATGTCTTTTCCTCCATGAACATTCTTTTCTCTGCTTATAAAAGACATCATCAACCGTTCCGGAGAGACAGGGTGTCTTTCCGGAACGGCATCCGCATCCGTATTTTTATCTTACCGCCGGTCAGGAGACCGGTCAATCGAAAACGTTTCGAAACGGTTCCGAAATATTTCTAATTTGCGAGCCGCAAAGGATCCAGGACCCGATCCCGTTAGCCTGAAAAGCCGTTTTGTTTCGTAAAACTTTCGCAAAAAAGTGCCTTATTTTCGTTGACACCCTTTTTCAAACTGTTATAGTAAGGGAAAAGGGAAAGACCGCATGGCAGCAGAGTGCTGCGGTATGAGGAGGGCAGAATATGAATCCGAAGAATACTATCAGAGCGCCGTTCTTTGAGATCGGTCCCAAGTCGTATCTCTACGGGCAGGACATCATCGATCTTGCGCTCGCGGCCGACAAGGCGTCCGAAAAATACGGCGTCGATATCATCTTTACGACTCCGGTCGTCTCGATCGCCGATGTGAAACGGGCCACGAAACACATTCATGTTTTCGCTCCCCATATGGATCCTCTCCGCCCGGGACGCGGCCTTGCCGAGATTCTTCCGGAATCCCTCGCCGCTGCGGGTGCGGAGGGCGTTATGCTCAATCACGTTGAAAAACAGGTCAGCGTATCCGTGCTGAAAGAAACGATCGCCCGCGCCGAAGAAACCGGCCTTACGACGATCGTCTGCGCGGACTCCTCCGT
>DBVZ01000135.1:10306-10839 GCA_002308255.1 Lachnospiraceae bacterium UBA1251
ATAGCCGCCGGCATCTCAAACGGCAGCGACGTCTACAATATGATCCGCTCCGGCGCGGACGCGACCGGAACCTCCTCCGCGGTCTGCAAAGCGCAGGACCGTGCCGCGATGGTCGATGAGATGATCTCCGCCGTCCGCCGCGCGTGGGATGAGAGGCATCCCTCCTGAAATCCGGGGTATCCGGGCGCTGAGACCGTGCCGGAATACGGTTTCTGCGCATTTTCTTAAAGAGCAGGGATGCCTGAGCCGGCATTCAGAAGAAAACGGCGCATTCCCTGCAGACGGCGACCTGCACGCACACCACCGCAGGCACTGACCTGAGCGCTCCGGGCGCACCGGCCTGCATTTTAAAACCAGCGCGCCGCGGGACACAGCACCCGCGCATATTTTTATGAAAAAGACAACTAAATCACATGAAATCGATATGTTGAACGGTCCTCTTTTCAGTAAGATCGTTCTTTTTGCTGTCCCGCTCATGTTTTCCGGTATGCTGCAGCTTCTCTTCAACGCCGCCGACATCATCGTGGTCGGCC
>DBVZ01000135.1:10845-15979 GCA_002308255.1 Lachnospiraceae bacterium UBA1251
CCGCCGTTGGCGCAACGGCTTCCACCATTAATCTGATCGTCTGTGTCTGCATCGGATTTACCGTCGGCACGAATGTACTGGTCGCCCAGTTTTACGGAGCACGGAAAAAAGAGACCGTCGGCATAACGGTGCATACGTCGATCACATTTTCCGTCATTGCGGGCACTTTCATGATGCTGGTCGGGCTTCTCGCCTCCCGCGGCCTCCTGCGGCTCCTCGGGACGCCGGACGACGTCATTTCCCTTTCCCTCCTGTATATGCGCATTTACCTCGCGGGACTTCCGGTGCTGTTTCTCTACAATTTCGGCGCAGCCGTGCTCCGCGGGATCGGCGACACATTCCGTCCCATGATCTACCTGACCGTCTCCGGCGTATTGAATGTGCTGCTTAACCTGGTCTTTGTGATCGTGTTCCGCATGAATGTCGCGGGCGTCGGCCTCGCCACGGTCCTTTCCGAAGCGCTGTCCGCCTTTCTCGTCATCCGGTGCCTCGTAAAGAGCGAAGACATTTACCGTTTTGATCTGAGGCGGATCGGCATCAACACGAGAGCGCTGAAGGAGATCGTCCATATCGGACTGCCCGCAAGTCTGCAGTCGGCCGTATTTTCCATTTCCAACATGCAGATCCAGTCGTCCGTCAACTCTTTCGGTTCGGCGGTTATGGCCGGCCACGCCGCAGCAAACAACATCAGCGGTTTTGTCTATACCGCCATGAACTCCGTGACCCAGGCGAGCATCACTTTCACCTCGCAGAATTTCGGAGCAGCCAAATATGAAAGACTGAACAGGGTCCTTCTCAACTGCGTGCTTGTCGTCACTCTGATCGGCGGCATTCTCGGCGGCTCGACGCACTTTTTCGGAAATCAGCTTCTCAGGATCTACACGACGGATCCCGACGCCATCTCCGCCGGCATGATCCGGTTTGTCTACTTCGGGGTCCCGTATCTTCTGTGCGGCGTCATGGAAGTCATCTGCGGCGCGGTCCGCGGCATCGGATACGAATTTCTGCCGATGATCGTCTCCCTGATCGGCGCGTGCGGATTCCGCGTGTTCTGGGTCAGTGTGATCTTCCATGCCTTTCCGACCCTGCAGGTGCTGTACGTCTCCTATCCGATCTCCTGGATCCTGACGGGAACCGCTCACCTCGTCTGCTATTTCGTCTGTAAAAAGAAAGTGATCGCGATCCGCCGCAGAAGGGAAAGTCATTAAAAAATGAACCCCAAAGCAGATTTCCCCGAAAGCCGAAAACCCCGCGGCAGCCGCCACGAGATCGATATGACGAACGGTCCCCTGTTCGGGAAAATGATGCTGTTCACGTTTCCTCTGATGATCACCGCCCTTCTGCAGCTCATCTTCAACGCGGCGGACATGATCATTGCCGGAAGGTATTCCCCGAACGGCGCCGCCTCCATCAGCGCGATCGGCAGTACGCTCTCGGTCATCAACCTCGTCATAGCCCTGGTCACCGGCTGTTCGGTCGGCACCAATGTCGTCGTCGCCGAACATATCGGTGCCCGGAAGCCGAAAATGGTCAGCCGGTCGGTCCACACCTCCATTACGTTCAGTCTGCTCCTCGGCACCGGGCTCGGGCTTCTGGGCATTCTGATCTCGCGGCCGATCCTCGTGAAAATGGGAACGCCCGCTGAGGTCCTCCCGCTGGCGCTCCTTTATATCCGGATCTACTTTGCGGGTCTTCCGGTCCTCTCTCTTTATAATTTCGGCAGCGGCGTTCTCCGTGCCGTCGGCGATACCAGACGGCCGATGCTTTATCTCCTGACCGCCGGTATCCTGAACGTGATCATGAACCTGTTCTTCGTCGTAGTCCTTCATCTTGACGTCGCGGGCGTGGCACTGGCCACAACACTCTCTCAGTGTGTTTCCGCCGGTCTCGTCATCGGTTCCCTTGTCCGTTCGGAAGAGAGCTATCATTTTTCCGTGCGGCAGATGGGGTTGGATCTGTTTACGCTCCGGAAAATCATCCATGTCGGAATTCCGGCCGGTTTTCAGACCGCACTGTTTTCCCTTTCGAACGTCCTCATCCAGTCCTCGATCAATTCTTTCGGCGTGACGGTCATCGCCGGCAATTCCGCCGCACAGAGCATCGGCACCTTTGTCAATACGGCGTCCCAGTCAACCGGGCATGCCGCAACAACATTTGCCTCCCAGAACTACGGGGCGAGAAAATTTGACCGGATCAACCGCGTCCTTGTCACTTCCCTCATCGTGACGACACTGCTCAGCCTGCTGCTCGGAGTTCCAGCCACGATCTTCGGCCGGCAGTTCCTCGGCATTTACACGACGGATCAGGGTGCGGTCGAAGCCGGACTCGTCCGTATGCTCTTTATGTGCCTTCCTCACTTCATCGGCGGCTGGATGAACGCCGCCTGCGGCGTCATGCGCGGGATCGGCTATGAAGTTCTGCCCATGATCGTCTCCCTCGTCGGTGCCTGTCTGCTCCGTATCGTCTGGATCTATACCGTCTTCGCGGCATTTCACACGCTCCCCGTCCTTTATGCATCTTATCCCGTGACCTGGGGGATCACGGCAGCCGTGCATCTCCTGTGCTTCTTCCTTCTCCGCGGACGCTCTTACGCGGTACGCAGCAGGAAGGCATAACTCCTGTTTTGAAAGCAAAACAGCATGATCCTGCGATCATGCTGTTTATGATTTCAAGCTGTTATTCCGTCTTTGTCACTCAAGGAACTCCCGCAGCGCCGGCAGCCGACGCAGCGCCTCGCTTCTTCCCGCCTGATAGACCTTTTCCAGTTTTTCCGGATCTTTTTCCGTCCGCCCGATCCCGAGCGCTTTCGGCGGCCGGATCACAAACGCCCTGCCTTCCGCTTCTCTTTTGTTAATTTCCGTCATCTGCCGATTATAGACGATATGTCTTTTTGCGAGCGCGTCCACAATTGCCGGATATTTCCGCAGCGCGGCACGGAACAGCGGCATAGCCGCATTTTTCTTCTTCCGGTACCCTTTCGGCCGGGTCAGGATCATAACATTCTTCGTATATCCGAGACCTTCCATGTACCGGTACGGAACCGAATCCGCGATCCCGCCGTCAAGCAGACGGAATCCGTCGACTTCCACGATCCGGGAAACCAGCGGCATGGAAGCGGAAGCCTGCATCCATTTAAGGTCTCTCTTCCCGCCGTCCGTACACCTGTGAAAGACCGCTTTCCCCGTAGTGACATCCGCGGCACCGATGTAAAATTTCATCGGATTTTCTTCGAACGCTTTCCGGTCAAAGACATCCAGAACATCCGGCNNCGTCCGGCAGTTCCCGGTAGCAGAAGTCCGCCCCGTAGAGGTCGCCGGTTTTCAGCAGCGAGCGCAGGCTGCAGTAGCGGGGATCCCTGCTGTATTTTTTATTATATCGGATCGGTCTTCCGATCTGCCTTGATTTGATATTGCAGCCGAATACCGCCCCGGCGGAAATGCCGGCAGCCGCTTCGAAATCGATCCCGTTTTCCATCAGCACGTCGATCACGCCGCAGGTAAACATGCCGCGCATGGCACCGCCTTCCATGATAAGGGCGGTCTTTCCGGATGCGCTGCTCTTCTCCGGATCATATACTTTGTCTGGCATAAGAACCTTCTCCTCTTACCGTCTCAGGAGACGCCGTATCCGATGGTGAGCCGCAGGGCCGTCTCCGGATCGTCCGGATCCGCTCCGGAGATCTGCCGGATCTTTTCCAGCCTGTACCGGAGAGTATTCCGGTGAATGTGAAGATAGGCGGCCGCGCGGTTGAGATCATTCCGCTCATACAAATAGCCGTACAGAGTGTCGGCGTAATCCGTTCCGTGCTTACTGTCGTATTCCCTCAAAGCCGCAAGTTCCCCGGGGACGCGGTTGACTTCGGAAAGGGATGTCTTTGCCTTCTGGAAAAAGATCTGCGGATAATATTCCGTAAAGCAATAGACTTCTTCTTCCGCACAGGACGCCATGCCGGCATGCAGTGCTTCGACAGCCTGTTCTATATAGTAGATCCGATCATCAATATTCCGGAAATGCCGGCTGAGACCGGCATGCATCTTATATTCCCTCAGGACTTCCCGGAGACGGACCCGCAAGACGCTTTCTTTCAGTTCGCTGCGGCTTTCCAGGAGCAGGAACAGACTGTCTTTACGGAACTGATAAATAACATTGGGATAGATCGCGTGCATCCTTCCCCGGAAAAGTTCTTTTATGGAATCATCTCCCGGAAGAGGACCGATCACGACGATCTGGTAATCCGGGCGGATATCGACATGCGGGCGATAGCCGTCTGCGTTGAGCGGTTCGGAGAAGTTTTCCGGATCAAAGAACCGCCTCGCGAACACCTGGCGGACCGGATTCCGCATCGTCTTTCTCTTATAATCCGAAGTCTGCAGCAGTATTCCGAACAGAGAACATACGATCGTATTCAGACGGCACGCCTCTGTTTTCAGTGATTTATCCATAAACAGGAGACTGATGAATCCCTCCAGTTCCTTCCCGACATAGACCGGACCGCAGCTTTGCGGATAATCCTTCGACACGCCCCAGTCCACATAGATCGCACGATTCGCGCCGATAATTGAGTCCAGATAGCCGGCTTTCATATAATGGCTTATGATCGTCTCCGACCGCGCAGCGCCGTATTTTACGATATCCTCCCAGTAAGGATCCTCAAATGAGCCGTTATTGGCATAAGCCAGCAGCTTGTAAGCTTCATCGACAATGATGATCGGAATCCCGAAATAATCAAAAAAAGATTTCGCAAATTCATCCGGCGTTGTTCCCTTCGCAATATCTCTGATCGCAGTCTCATAAAAATCGGTAAAACTTTTCATCTTTCCCTCTTTGGCTATGACAAACTGTTTTTTTGAATCAAAGGCATGCAATAAATGTCCTCACCAAAACAGGATACACTAATTTCGTCGCGTATGACAATGTTTTTTTTTTCAATTGTTAAATATGACATTGTTTATGTGCTTTTCCGATGATAGAATTGTGGTAAGTGAACCATTACTCATTCCGAAAAAAAGCCTGACAACGGCAAACATTTTTATCCATGGGACCAACGGGATCCGGTCCCGCTGATCCCGCAACTTCAAAGGCACCGCTTTCCCTGCGGTGCCTTCTTTAAGGAGTTATAGGACAAAACGCGTTG
>DBVZ01000077.1:0-1064 GCA_002308255.1 Lachnospiraceae bacterium UBA1251
CTGCAGACAAGAAACGGAAAAAGAACCGCTCAGGCTGCCCTGAAGATCGCCTGTGACCTCGTGGACGAAGGAATGCGCACGGAAAAAGAAGCCGTCGCCATGATCGATCCGAGAAACCTTGACACGCTGCTTCATCCGCAGTTTGATCAGAAAGAGCTTAAGAAAGCAGTTCCGCTCGGAAAAGGCCTCGGTGCTTCCCCCGGCGCCGCCTGCGGAAAAGTTGTCTTCACAGCGGAAGATGCCGTGGAATGGTTCGGCCGCGGCGAAAAAGTCATCCTTGTCCGTCTTGAAACTTCACCGGAAGATATCACCGGCATGAAGTCCGCGGAAGGCATCCTTACCGTACGAGGCGGCATGACTTCCCACGCTGCCGTTGTTGCGCGCGGCATGGGCGAATGCTGTGTCTCCGGCTGCGGCGACATTGTCATGGATGAAGCGAACAAGCGCTTCACGCTCGGCGGAAAAGAGATCCATGAAGGCGACTATATCTCTATTGACGGAACGACCGGAAATGTCTACGACGGCGTCATCCCGACCGTAGACGCCTCGATCGCCGGAGAATTTGAGAGGATCATGACCTGGGCCGATAAATACAGAACTCTTAAGATCCGCACGAACGCCGATACGCCCGAAGACGCGAAAAGAGCGAAATCCCTGGGTGCGGAAGGCATCGGTCTGTGCCGCACGGAGCACATGTTCTTCGACAGCGAGAGAATCGAGGCATTCCGCGAGATGATCGTCTCCGAAACGACGGAAGAGAGAGAAGCCGCACTTGATAAGATCCTTCCTTATCAGCAGAGCGATTTCGAACAGCTGTTCGAGGCTCTGAAGGGAAGCCCGGTCACGATCCGCTTCCTGGATCCGCCTCTGCATGAATTTGTTCCGACGGAAGAGATGGATATCGCGAAACTTGCCCTGATCAAGAACAAACCGGTCGAGGAAGTCCGCGCCATGATCGAATCTCTGCATGAATTCAATCCGATGATGGGTCACAGAGGACTTCGCCTTGCGGTCACCTTCCCGGAGATCACGAAGATGCAGACCAAAGCGGTCATCCGTGCCGC
>DBVZ01000077.1:1104-12437 GCA_002308255.1 Lachnospiraceae bacterium UBA1251
AGAGAGCTTCATTTCGTAAGAGAGATCGTCAAGGAAGTCGCGGACGCTGAGATCGCCGCTTCCGGAAAGAAACTGGACTATCAGATCGGTACAATGATCGAAGTTCCGCGTGCCTGCATCAGAGCCGAGCGCATCGCGCTGGAAGCCGATTTCTTCTGCTTCGGAACGAACGACCTGACGCAGATGACCTACGGTTTCTCCCGTGACGATGCCAACAAGTTCCTCGGCGCGTACTACGATGAGAAGATCTTTGAAAATGACCCGTTCGCGAAGCTTGACCAGGACGGTGTCGGAAGACTGATGAAGATGGCGATCGATCTCGCGAAGCCCGTGAATCCGAATCTTCATTTCGGTATCTGCGGCGAACACGGCGGCGATCCGTCCTCCGTGGAATTCTGCCACAAGATCGGACTCGACTACGTCTCCTGCAGCCCGTTCCGCGTACCGATCGCGCGTCTCGCTGCAGCGCAGGCTGCTATTGCCGACGAAGCTTAAAAGAGTATCTTATATTTTCTTACGGGCCTGTCAGAATGTCTGCCGACGGGCCCGGAAAGAAATAACGTATAAAATATCTTTGACGGATTCGTTGATTATTACCAAACAATATGCTATACTTATTGCCGATTCGGAAACGAATCGGCTTTTTCGGGGAAGTGCAAAACGTACTTTCCGAAAGATACGACTGTAGCTCAGTGGATAGAGCACTGGACTCCGGTTCCAGGTGCGGGGGTTCGATTCCCTTCAGTCGTGTTTTCCGAAAACACTTTGTTTTTCGGAACGGGGGACTATAAATAAATGTGCGGACTACTGGGGAGTGTGCCGCGCAGAATGTCTGTAAAGGCAAAAATAAGGGGAGGAAAAAAGTGGATAATTTCAGAGAATGGCTTTCGGATAATCTTCGTTATATCCTTCTGCTTCTGGCAATCCTGGCTGTCGCCCTTCTCGCGTTTTTCGGGATCCGGTTCCTGAGAACGAGAAGCAGTATGGCGCCGGATGCGGAGCCGGAAACAGCCGTATCAGAGGCGGAACCGTCACAGTCTGCGGAAACGCTGCCGACAGCAGCTCCGGCATCGCCGGAAGAGAGAACGCTCGATGCGGATCCATCGGAAGAAGTAGTTGCTCTGATCAATCAGTATTACAGTGCCCTGTCGGCGCAGGACGTCGCAGCTCTGCGGAACACTCTGGACTTTCTTTCGGATGATGATGCCGCCAAGCTGACGACAAGCGTTCCGATCACGTATTCGGACATTAAAGCTTATGTGAAGCCTGGACCTGATGCTTCTTCCAGCATCGCATATGTTTATTATCATTATCTGGAAGAGGGTACCGACCAGGTACTGCCGGGACTCAGCTCTTTATATCTGACGAAGAACGCCTCCGGAAGTTTCGTGATCAAAACGGAGCAGCTGACACCCCAGGAAGAAGCCTATCTCAATGAAGCAGGCACAGATCCTGATATTCAGGCACTGATCACGCAGGTACAGACTGAATTCGATACGGCACGCACGGCTTCGGAAAGCGCACAGGCGGCGGCAGGTGAAGAATCGTCCGGGGGGGAAGCGGAATCTTCGGAAGCCGGAACGGGAGAAGGCGGAACGTCAAGGATCCTTCAGGACTGCAATGTGCGGGCCGGAGCAGGTTACAACTACAATTCCATCGGCGTGATACCGGCAGGAACGGAAGTGACCATCGTCGGAGAGCGCGGAAAGGGATGGACGCACATTCAGGGCGGCGGATTTGACGGTTATGTCGGATCAACATTTTTAGAATAAGGAATGATGAGTGG
The DNA here is from genome assembly GCA_002308255.1 of Lachnospiraceae bacterium UBA1251. Lineage (GTDB taxonomy): Bacteria > Bacillota > Clostridia > Lachnospirales > Lachnospiraceae > Chordicoccus. The sequence continues at coordinate 2,891 of DBVZ01000077.1, forward strand.
GCGGATCGAAAGAATCCGCCCGTTTGTTTATAAACAGGAGACGGCGGGACGTGAGGATCAATAAATACATAAGCGATGCCGGCGTCTGCTCGCGGAGAGAAGCAGACCGTCGGATTGCCGAAGGACGCGTTTTTATTGAGACGGACGGTATTACGCGCAAGGCAGATCCCGGTACGAAAGTCGGTCTCTCCGACCGTGTTTTTCTGGACGGCATCCCGGTGACTCCCAAAAAAGAAAGAGTCTATCTCATCTACAATAAACCGAAAGGAATTGTCTGCACCCGTCAGACGTCCGATCCGGACAATATCATACAGGCCGTCGGATATGACGGGTATATTACCTACGCGGGAAGGCTCGATAAGGATTCCACCGGACTCGTTCTTCTGACAGACGACGGGGAACTCAACAATACGATCGCAAAAGCCGTGAACCGGCATGAAAAAGAGTATATCTGCGAAGTCGGCAGGGATATTAATGAAGATTTTCTCCGCAGGATGAGGGAAGGCGTTCCTGTTCTGGATACCGTGACGAGGCCGTGCATCGTCCGTAAGATCTCGGCAAGAAAGTTTTCAATCGTCCTCACACAGGGGCTGAACAGACAGATCCGGAGGATGTGCGGATATCTGGGATACTCTGTTGTTTCTCTGAAAAGGATCCGGATCCAGAATCTGTATCTCGGAGATCTGCCGGAAGGGGAATGGAGATTTCTGACATCGAAGGAAATAACGGATCTTCGAAGATCCTGCGGAATGGAAGAGAAGGACTGTCGGGAAGAGAGTTATGGCTAAAGACTGCAGCGAACGCATGCGAGAACTGATCAGAGTGCTGAATGAAGCGGGAAAGGCTTATTATGCCGAAGACCGGGAGATCATGAGCAATCTGGAATATGACCGTCTCTATGACGAGCTCGTACGTCTGGAATCGGAGAGCGGCATCGTGATGGCGGATTCTCCGACTGCCAGAGTGGGATATGAATCTGTTGATTCCCTGCCGAAAGAAGCTCATGCGCAGCCGATGCTCTCTCTTGACAAGACAAAAGACCCGGCCGCACTCGCTGCTTTCGCCGGAGAAAGAAAAACGATCCTGTCCTGGAAGATGGACGGACTGACGATCGTTCTTACCTACCGGGAAGGAAAACTGGAGAAAGGCGTTACGAGAGGAAACGGTATCGTCGGGGAAGTGATCACTCCCAACGTGAAAGCCTTTAAAAATGTTCCTCTTACAGTCCCCTTTAAGGGAGAACTCGTTCTCCGCGGAGAAGCGGTCATCCGCTATTCCGATTTCGAAAAGATCAATCAGGCTCTTCCGGAAGGAGAGCGTCCTTATAAAAACCCCCGGAATCTTTGTTCCGGTTCTGTCAGACAGCTTGACAGCAGCATTACCGCGAAAAGGAATGTCTACTTTTATGCTTTCGCTCTTGTGAGTGCGGACGAAATGTCCTTTTCCGATTCCCATGCCGAAGAATTCCGTTTTCTTGCATCCCTCGGTTTTGATGTTGTGGAATACGAGATCATCGACGGATCCACGGCGGAAGAAGCCGTGAAACGGTTCGAAAAGAAGATCGAACACAATGACTTTCCGTCCGACGGTCTTGTAGCGATGTACGACGGGATCGCATACGGGGCATCTCTCGGGACGACAGCAAAATTTCCCAGAAATGCCATCGCTTTCAAATGGCAGGACGAACTGGCCGAGACCACGCTGCGGGAGGTGGAATGGAGCGCTTCCCGAACAGGACGCATCAATCCGGTGGCGGTTTTTGATCCCGTGGAGCTCGAAGGAACGACCGTCAGCCGGGCAAGCGTCCATAACGTAAGTATTGTAAAAGAGCTGAAACTCGGGATCGGAGACCGTGTGACCGTATACAAGGCGAATATGATCATTCCTCAGATCGCGGAGAACCTTACGGGATCCGGAACCCTGATGATCCCGGATACATGCCCGGTCTGCGGGCAGCCGACCAGGATTCAAAAAGACATTTCGGAAAATACCCCGGATGAATCTGTCGAGACACTGTATTGTACGAATCCTGACTGTCCGGCAAAAAAAGTACTTTCTTTCGCGCATCTCGTGAGCCGGGACGCGCTCGGAATAGACGGTATGTCGGAAGCGACGCTTGAAAAGCTGATCGCGGAAGGCCTGATCCATGAAAACGCCGATATTTTTGAGCTTTCGAAACATCGTGATATAATAGAAAAAATGGAAGGGTTCGGAGCCCGTTCATTTGAAAAAATGACTGCGAGCATAGAACAGGCCCGTCATACGACCGCGGCAAAACTTCTGTACGGTCTCGGGATTCCCGGCGTAGGCGTGCAGACTGCCAAACTGATCGCAGCCGCGTTTTCGGACGATGTACGTGCGGCAGCCGCTGCCAGTGAGGAAGAGCTGCTTGCCGTTGATACGGTCGGTCCTGTCGTCGCGGCGGGGATACTTGCATGGTTTGCCGATAAGGAGAATATGCGAATGCTGGACCGTCTGCTTGATGCGCTTTACGTGGAAAAGCAGGCGGAACGGGAAGAGGGCACCGCGCTGTCCGGAAAAACATTTGTTATTACCGGATCGCTCCATCATTTTTCAAACCGCAGCGAACTGGTCGGGCTGATTGAGCAGCTGGGAGGAAAAACCGCATCCTCCGTATCCGCTAAAACAGATTATCTGATCAACAACAATACGGCCAGTACATCAGGAAAGAATAAGAAAGCGAAAGAATTGGGAATACCTGTCATCTCCGAAGACGAATTCTTATCGCTTGCAGAAAGGAACTGACTTATGCCGATTCGTGTGAAAAACGATCTTCCGGTCAAGGAAAGACTGGAGCATGAAAATATATTCGTCATGGACGAGAACAGGGCTGAACATCAGGATATCCGCGCGATCGAGATCGCGATCCTGAATCTCATGCCTCTTAAGGAAGATACGGAGCTGCAGATCCTGCGCGAGCTGTCGAATACGCCTCTGCAGATCAACGTGACATTTATGAGATCGGGAAGCCATGAGTCCAAAAACGTCTCGCGGAGCCATCTTGATTCCTTCTATTATTCTTTTTCCGAACTGAAGCATCGGAATTTTGACGGTATGATCATTACGGGTGCCCCTGTCGAGGAACTCGAATTTGAGGAAGTGGATTACTGGGAGGAACTCACGGAGATCTTCGACTGGTGCGATGACCATGTGACATCCACGATCTTCCTGTGCTGGGCGGCACAGGCGGCTCTGTATCATTTTTACGGACTTCCGAAAGTCCATCTACCGCAGAAGCTGGTAGGGATCTACGATCATCACGTGTTCAACCGGAAAGTACCGCTCGTACGAGGATTTGACGACATCTTCCTCGCACCGCATTCCCGCTACACGGAGACACCTGCCGATCTCATTCAGAAGTGCGGGAAGCTGACGGTCCTTGCTTATTCCGAAAAAGCCGGCGTATTCCTCTCCATGGCGGAAAACGGAAGAAAAATATTCGTATCCGGACACCCGGAATACGGCAGAACAACGCTTCGCAAAGAATATATCAGAGACGTCGGGAAAGGGTTAAATCCCGATATCCCGTATAATTATTTCCCGGGTGACGACCCGGAGAAGGAGCCGGTCCTTACATGGCGCTCCCATGCCAACAATCTGTATACGAACTGGCTGAATTATTATGTGTACCAGACGACCCCGTATGCGCTCGACGGGACACCCGGCGGCGGAAGGATCAAAGATAACTTTACCAGGTACTAAAGGAGAAAACATATGTATTGCAGCAACTGCGGAAAACAGATACCGGATGAGGCCGTATTCTGTCCTGAATGCGGCTATGCAGTCTATGAAGACGATGTCCGGGCTCTGAAGGATCTCGAAGAGGAATCCTCCGGAAATACCAGAGTCTACGGTTCGGATTTTTCAAAAGAAGTGGAAGAAGGAATCAGAACTTCCACGGCAGCTTCTGCCGGTAAGAAAAAGAAAATACATTCTGTTCCGAGGGAGAGCGGACACCGGTCCGGTTCCGGAAACAAAGGGAACGGAAAGAATCCTCTGATGACCCTTATCCTTTCCCTGATCGCGATCCTTCTGATCGGTGTGATCTGGTATGTGGGCGCTAAAGTCGTCAGCGGAATGAGAGCTGAACGCGAAGCTGCGGAAGCGGAGGCAAAAGCGAAGGCGGAAGAAGAAGCGAAACAGGCAGCCGAACAGGCCTCTTCGGAAGAAACGATCACTTTTCTTCCCACGCAGACGGTCACTGCCGCGCCGACGGAAACGGCCCCCGCCGAGACGATGCCGCCTGTGATCACGCAGACACCGACGCCGATGCCCACAGAAATACCGAACGCGACTTCCACGCCGCTGTTTACACCGACCCCCACGGAGACGCCGACGCCCACGCCGACGGAGACACCCACCCCCACGGAGACGCCCACGGAAGCACCGCCTCAGACAGGTGGTACTTATGTTCTTCCGGGCAGCAGCAGTTCCTCGATCGATCCTTCTTCCCTGGAAGGTCTTTCTGAATGGGAACTCAAAGTGGCGCGCAATGAGATCTATGCAAGACACGGACGCCAGTTCAAGGATCAGGCGCTTCGCGATTATTTCGAGAGCCAGCCGTGGTATAACGGGACCGTATCACCCGACAGCTTCACCGACTCCATGCTGAGCGATGTGGAACGCCAGAATTTAAAAACCATCATGAATTACGAACATGCGCACGGGCTGAACGGTCAGTGACGGGGAATTAAAATATGAAACAGGAAGATCTGCATTTTCAGACAATTGTATTATGGTTCCTTGACCTGATCGCTGTCACGCTGGCATGTATTCTGGCAGTGAGACTGTTTCACATGGTTCCGGATACCAAGGCATACGCAGAATGGGAGAGGACGCTCGTTTACGCGTCCTGCCTGTTCTATTCCGCGGCGTTTTTCTGGAATATCAATACGGCCCTGCCGTCCGATGAATCCATGAAATACGGCGTCAGGAATATTCTTTGGAAGCAGATCTTTCTCCTGATTTCTTTGTTTTTCTTTGTTTTGTTTACGGGTGAATCTCCGAAAAGGTCGCTGCTTGCTCTTTTCATCGCCGCCTTTTCCTTTGTGCTGATCCTTTTTATTCGTCTTCTTTACAAGCAGATCATCATCCGTATTTACCGGAGCAGGGGCTTCGGGACCCTTACCGTGCTCGTTACGGAAAGAAGACATCTTTCCGCCTCCCTCGAAACCTTTTCTTCAATCGATGCTTTTCAGATGCATCTGGCCGGCATTCTGATAACGGATCCGGCGGATACGGATGCGGAAAAATGGAAGGACGGCATTCCCGTCCCCGGCTTTAAGCCTGTTCCGCTCATTCAGCCAGACGATCTGGAAGACTTTGTCCGAACGGAACCGGTGGGTTATGTCATTTTCGACATCTCCCGCACCCAGATGAAAAAGATGAAGCCGGAGATCGATCTGATACGGGAAGACGGGATCGGGGTGATCCTCCGTGCACAGCAGGAAGCATCCGACGCGCTGGACACAGGAGGACGTTACGGAAAAGTCAACCGGAAGAATTTCCTTTTCCTGAACTCGCTGCGGCAGCGTGAAAGAACGCAGTTTATCAAAAGGATCATCGACATTGTGATCGGTCTTGCGGGTTCCGTGATCGCGGGCATCGTTTCCGCTCTCATCGCTCCGTTCATCAAATTCGGATCCAAAGGTCCCCTGTATGAAAGAGTCGTATGCATCGGCAGGGACGGCGTTCACTTTACCAGACTCACTTTCCGGACGGATTATACCGGCCCCGAGCTTAAGAAAACGCTTCTTTCGAAAAGGAACAGTGCTTTCGGCGGAGAAGAGGCGGAGGATACGGAGCCGTCAAAAACACGCGTCGGCAAGATCATCGGGACTCTGCGTCTGACAGGACTTCCGAAATTCTTTTCGATCCTGAAAGGTGATATGAGTGTCGTCGGCGTCAACACCATTACCGAAGAAGAATACAAAGGACGTGAACACAGCTATCGGAAATGCCTCTGGTGCAAGCCGGGGCTAATCTGTCCCCCGGGTTCCGTGCCGGTTTCCGAAAGTCCTTTCTCGGACGGCTCATCCATTGAACCGGATATACTTTATGCGCAGAACTGGTCTTTGTGGCTCGATCTCGTGACAATTGTCGACAATCTTCGCAACCGATATGAAAAATCTCAAAAACGATCCGTGGAATAAAAAAAGCTGTGCATACGCTTTTCTTGTCAATTTATTGATCGCTGCGGCCGCATTTGCCTGGACGATTCTCGGACAGGGCGGCCTTTTTTCTCTGGCAGGAGATTTCAATTCCCAGCAGATCCCCTTTGTCATGCATGCTTCCGACATGCTGCATGAGGGAGGCTTCTGGGGATTTGATTATGCTGTTGATCTCGGTTCCGGATTTGTCGGTTCCATGGCTTTTTATCTTCTCGGAACGCCCGGCTTCTGGATCGCACAGCTGTTTCCGTCCCGGTATTACATGTATATCGTCGGCTGGCTGTACGTCCTGAAATATGCAGCCGCCGGACTCACGTCCTATATCTATATCAGCCGTTTCGTAAAAAAACCGCAGTCCGCTCTCGCGGGTTCTGTGCTCTATGCTTTTTCGGGTTTCATGAACGAAAACCTGCTGTTTTATCATTTTCATGACGTCGTCATGCTTTTCCCGCTCCTTTTGATCACACTGGACGATCTCGTGGAGAAGAAAAGAAGAGGACCGTTTATATTTGCAGTCTGCATCAATGCGCTCGTAAATTATTATTTCCTTGTCGGCGAAGTTATTTTCCTTGTTCTTTACTATCTGATCCGCTGGTTTATTCCTGCCTTCAAGCAATACGGAAAGACGCTCTGGAACGTTCTCTTCGAGGGGATTCTCGGCGGCGTTATGAGCATGATCCTTCTTTGGCCGGCGTTTCTTTTCGTGATTCAGAACCCGCGCGTAAAGAATGACTACACGGGCTCCAACTCGCTTGTATACAACGCGCAGCGCTACCTGTTCATCCTGAAGGGACTTCTTTTCCCGGCGGAAGTCATGTCGGACCATACGGCCGTCATAGAAAGGAATTTCTCCTCCTGCGCCGCTTATCTGCCTTTGACGGGAATTCTTCTCGTAATCGCGTATTTTATATATAAAAAGAAAGACTGGCTTACAGGAGTGCTCCGGGTAAGCCTTGTTATTGCATGCGTTCCGATCCTGAACGCGGCGTTTTCCGCATTCGCGGGTCTTTACTGCCGCTGGTACTATATGCCGATCCTACTGATGTCTGCCGCTTCTGCCGTTATGCTGGATGAAGTGTTCGAAGAAGAACCGGATCCCGAAGCCATCCGTTCTGTCCGGAAAGCTTTTTTCATCACGCTGGGGATGATTCTGTTCTTTGTGGGATTTCTTACCCTTGTAAAGTGGAGTGAAAATGAACCGTCCCTGATCTACCGGCCAGTCCTGTTCGGCGTTTTCTCCGGCACTGCGCTTTTGGGCGCTTTTCTGACAATGTACCTCATCTGCATGAACCGAAGGCACGGATTTGCGGCTTTCCGTGTGATCCTTATCATATTCGCGGTTCTTACGACTGCGGGAAATGTTCTGTCTTATCAGTGTGAACACGGAAAATTTTCGAATGATCTGTACGACGAGATCGTCACATCGGAGGGATTTGTGACCGATCCTGCCTACCGGATCGCCTCCAATGACAATCAGATCACGCTTTCCCACGGCTACGCCGCTGCCGGTAATTTCTGCAGCACGGTCTCAGGGTCCATTTTCCGGTTCTACGAAGCGATCGGCCTCCGCAGAGATGTCAAAAGTCCGGATCCCCCGGACGGACTCCATACGCTTGTTTCCGCAAAATACCGCATCGAGACGGAAGAGACCGAAGACCGGAAGAAAGCAGCCGTGTCCGAAGAGGCTGCTTCCTCAGCCCGGACGGATTTTCCGTATACGGATGAGGAGGGCAGAACGGTCGCCGGTGTATTCGAGGGACGTTTTCATACCTATACCGAATACGAGACGGAAAATATTCCGCCGATCGGATTCACATATGATTCTTATATGACCCGCTCGGAATTTGACCGTCTGTCGGAAGAGGAGAAGATCCCTTATATGCTGCGGACACTCGTCGTCCGGGACGAGGATGAGGAGAAAGCGGCACGTTATCTGTCACATTTCCTGAAATCTTCCGAGACGCCTTTGTCCCGAAAGGATATTTCCTATCTGGGTATGATCCGCTCTCTGGAAGCATCCGAGAATTTTGAAAAGACGCCTTATTATTTCAGAAGCATAATTACTTCTGACGCTCCCAAATACGCTTTTTTCAGTATTCCCAATGACGACGGATGGACCGCGAAAGTAAACGGTAAGGAAGCGGAAATACTTGAGATCAACGGATTTATGGCTGTGCCGGTCGAAGAAGGCAGAAATGAGATCCGATTTGACTATGAAACACCGGGCAAAAAAACGGGAATACTTGCTTCTTTTGCAGCACTCCTGATTTCTTTGCTCTATATCCTGGGAGACACCGCCGTCCGTCTCATGAAAAAAACCGGTAAGAAAACGGACCGTGTTCCTGCGGCTTCTGAAGGGACAGAAGAACAGGAAATCTGCAGGTCATCGGAATTCACGGAGACGGCGGAAGAAGAAAGCGAAGATACGAAGGCATAAAAAAAGCTCCTGCATGAAGCAGGAGCGGTGGAAATATCTGCGTTCTCACGAATTGTCAAGCACGTTCTACCGCACCGGAGCGCAGGCAGGAAGTGCAAACGTATGCGTGCTGCGGTACGCCGTCAACTTTGACTTTGACGCGTTTGATGTTGGACTTCCACATTCTGTTGGTCTTTTTATGTGAATGACTGACATTGCAACCGAAATGAGCGCCTTTTCCACACACTGCACATTTTGCCATGTTCAAGCACCTCCTTACAAAATTCTCATTTGAGCAGACCCTACGAATCTGCAACATTGGAAATTTTAACAGAAAAGAATCGAATATGCAAGCAAAAAAGATAAACAATTTCATATTTTATTTTATGTCCTAATTCGATATAATCTAACTGATCATTTTTTGAAAGGAAGGGTCAATTTATGGATGGACGCGTTAATTCAGATCTCGGCGAGATCGTGATCGATCCGGATGTGATCGCTATTTATGCGGGTTCCGTAGCAGTAGAATGCTTCGGTATCATCGGCATGGCTGCCATCAGTGTCAAGGACGGCATTGTAAAGCTGCTCAAAAGAAGTTCCCTGAAACACGGCATAGGCGTAAAGATCCAGGATAATGAGATCTATCTTACATTCCACGTTATCGTGGCTTACGGCGTCAGTATTCTGACGATCGCCGACAATCTATTTGAAAACGTAAAATACAAAGTGGAACAGTTTACCGGGCTGAAAGTAGCCAATATCAACCTTCTTGTCGAAGGCGTCCGGGAAATCGACTGAAGGAGGATACCAAGGTGGCACAGCAATCAATTGATGCCGTTCTGCTTAAAGATATGTTTACGGCAGGCGCTCATTATCTTTCTGCAGAAAAGGAACACATCAACGAACTGAATGTATTTCCGGTTCCGGACGGCGATACCGG
>DBVZ01000043.1:0-423 GCA_002308255.1 Lachnospiraceae bacterium UBA1251
TGGCGCAGGTCCTTGTCAATCTCGGAGTCACCCGCGGCATGGTCGTGTACGGGATGGATAAGCTGGATGAGATTTCCATGAGCGCACCGACGAAGGTCTGCGAGATCCAGAACGGATGGTTCAGGACCACCGTAATTAAACCGGAAGACTTCGGATTCAAGCGGTGCTCGAAGGAGGAGCTGAAAGGCGGGACGCCGGAGGAGAACGCGGAGATCACGATCGGTATCCTGAAAGGCGATAAGGGCTGCAAGAGAGACGCCGTGCTCATGAACGCAGGAGCTTCTCTCTATATCGCGGGCAAGGCGGCCAGCATGAAAGACGGGATCGCACTTGCCGCCGAGCTCATCGATTCCGGAAAAGCCTATGAGACTCTTCAGAAAATGATCGAGGTCAGCAACCGGCCGGAGGATGCAGCCTGACCGC
>DBVZ01000043.1:504-2220 GCA_002308255.1 Lachnospiraceae bacterium UBA1251
CTCGATGAACTTGCCGCCCACGCCAAAGTGCGGGTGGCGGAAAAAATGAAAGCCGTCTCCCCTGAAGAGATGAAGCGTCGGGCACTGGCGCTGCCGAAAGGGGACTTCCGTTTTGAAAACGCGCTGAAAGGTCCGGACATTTCGTTTATCTGTGAATGTAAGAAGGCCTCCCCCTCCAAAGGATTGATCGCCCCGGATTTTCCGTATCTGCAGATCGCGAAGGAGTACGAGGCGGCAGGGGCTGACTGTATATCCGTTCTGACCGAGCCCAAATGGTTCCTCGGCAGTGACGTTTATCTTCGGGAGATCGCGGAGAGCGTCTCGATTCCCTGCCTGCGCAAGGATTTCACGGTGGACGAATATATGATTTACGAGGCAAAGCTCCTCGGTGCCCAGGCCGTACTTCTCATCTGCCGGATCCTGACGAAAGAGCAGCTCCGATCCTTCATGGGAATCGCGGACAGCCTGGGCCTGTCGGCTCTGGTGGAGACTCATGACGAGGCCGAAGTGAGGATGGCACTTGAGGCCGGCGCGAGAATGATCGGCGTCAATAACCGGAACCTGAAGGATTTTACGGTGGATACCGGGAACAGCAGGCGGCTCCGGGAGATGATTCCGGCAAATGTGCTCTTCGTCTCGGAAAGCGGCGTCAAAAATGCCGGGGACATCGCATCTCTTCGGGAGATCGGAGCGGACGCGGTCCTGATCGGGGAGGCTCTCATGAGAGCGGAGGACAAGGGAGAACGCCTGGCGGAACTTAGAGGAGGACAGACGTGACGAAGATCAAGCTCTGCGGGCTGACCCGCATGTGTGATGTAGAGTATGCAAATAGCCTGAAGCCCGAATATGTGGGATTTGTATTTGCTCCGAAGAGCAGACGGTATGTGTCCGGGATCAGGGCAGCCGCTCTGAAAGACAGGCTGGAGACGGATATTCTGGCGGTGGGGGTATTTGTAAACGAAAATCTCGAAACGGCAGCGGAACTGCTCAGACAGGGAGTAATTGACATCGCTCAGCTGCACGGGGACGAAGACGAGGAATACATCGCGAAACTCAGGGAAATCACCGGCCGGCCGGTCATCCGGGCTTTCCGCATAAGAAACGAGCGGGATGTGATGGCAGCCGAGGCGAGCTGCGCCGATTATGTGCTGCTCGATGCCGGCGCCGGATGCGGAAAATCTTTCGACTGGAAGCTGATCGAGAATGTTGAACGGCCGTATTTTCTGGCCGGCGGACTCAGCGCCGACAATGTGGAAGAGGCAGTCAGGCATCTGCACCCGTATGCGGTGGATGTGAGCTCCGGCATTGAGACGGAGGGATATAAAGATCGTGAAAAGATGGCGGCATTTGTCGAAGCTGCCAGAAAGGATGTGAACGCATGACCAATCCGAACGGACGCTTCGGTATTCACGGCGGACAGTACATTCCGGAGACGCTGATGAATGCAGTCATTGAACTGGAAGAAGCATATAATTTTTATAAGAATGACCCGGATTTCAACAAAGAACTGACTACGCTCTTCAACGAGTATGCGGGAAGACCGTCAAGGCTCTACTTCGCGGAGAAAATGACGAAGGATCTGGGCGGCGCCAGGATTTATTTAAAGCGGGAGGACCTGAACCACACAGGAGCCCACAAGATCAATAACGTGCTCGGGCAGGCCCTTCTGGCAAAAAAGATGGGAAAGACCCGATTGATCGCCGAGACGGGAGCCGG
>DBVZ01000043.1:2294-2968 GCA_002308255.1 Lachnospiraceae bacterium UBA1251
CAGGCTCTCAACGTGTACCGCATGAGACTTCTCGGCGCGGAGGTCATCCCGGTCACGACCGGAACCGCGACGCTCAAGGATGCCGTATCCGAGGCCATGCGCGAGTGGACGTCCAGGATCGCGGATACGCATTATTGTTTAGGTTCCGTCATGGGACCGCATCCGTTCCCGACGATCGTCCGTGATTTTCAGGCTGTGATCTCTAAGGAAATCAGGGAACAACTTCTGGAAAAGGAAGGAAAACTGCCCGATGCGGTCATTGCCTGTGTGGGCGGCGGTTCCAATGCAATCGGAAGTTTTTATCACTTTATTGAGGACCGGAATGTCCGCCTCATCGGCTGCGAGGCAGCGGGTAGAGGGGTGGATACATTTGAAACAGCGGCTACGATCGCGACCGGCAGGCTGGGCATTTTCCACGGCATGAAGTCTTATTTCTGCCAGAACAGCGACGGTCAGATCGCGCCGGTCTACTCGATTTCAGCAGGTCTTGATTATCCGGGAATCGGTCCGGAGCACGCTTATCTGCACGATACCGGCCGGGCGGAATATGTGCCGGTGACGGATGATGAGGCGGTGGAGGCATTTGAATATCTTGCGAGAACGGAGGGAATCATCCCGGCCATCGAGTCGGCTCATGCGGTCTCCCATGCCATGAAGATCGCACCGACGATGGG
>DBVZ01000043.1:3001-3661 GCA_002308255.1 Lachnospiraceae bacterium UBA1251
GCGGCCATTGCGAGGTACAGAGGGGAGGATATCCATGAGTAAGATCAGGGAGGCATTTGAGAACGGGAAGGCTTTTATTCCTTTTATTACCTGCGGGGATCCGGATCTTGAGACCACGGCGGCCGTTGTCAGGGCTGCGGTTGCCGCCGGGGCGGATCTTGTGGAGCTCGGCATTCCTTTTTCGGATCCGACGGCGGAGGGACCGGTCATCCAGGGGGCAAATCTCCGCGCGCTGACGGGCGGCGTGACGACCGATAAGGTATTCGACCTGGTCAGGGATCTGCGGCGCGACGTGACGGTCCCGCTCGTGTTCATGACTTATGCAAATGTTGTATTTTCCTATGGCGCGGACCGCTTCATCCGGACCTGCGCGGAGATCGGAATCGACGGGCTGATCCTGCCGGATCTGCCGTTCGAGGAGAAGGAGGAGTTCCTGCCCGGGTGCCATGCGTACGGGGTGGATCTGATTTCTCTGATCGCGCCGACATCCCGGGACAGGATTGCGCAGATCGCGCAGGCAGCGGAAGGGTTCCTCTATATTGTCTCGAGTCTCGGCGTAACGGGTGTGAGGAGCGAGATCAAGACGGATCTTGCGTCGATCGTGAAGGTGGTCCGCGAGAATACGGATATTCCGTGTGCGATCGGTTTCGGTATTTCGAC
>DBVZ01000043.1:3836-4678 GCA_002308255.1 Lachnospiraceae bacterium UBA1251
GCAGTGATAAAAGTACACAAAAGAAACATAAAAAAATAGAGATTAACTAGTCACACAGACGAAGATATATGCTATAATAACTCGTAACAAGCGGCTTGTGAGTATATCGGCATTGGGTCGGTGTAAGGTTGGTCGGGCCGCAACAAAATGTAAAGGAGAACAGGTAAAATGACATCATTCAAGTATGTAATCACAGATCCGGTTGGTATCCATGCTCGTCCGGCAGGCGCTCTTGTTAAGGAAATCAAGAAGTATGATTCTGACGTTAAGGTTCTTGCAAACGGCAAGTCTGCAGACGGAAAGAAGCTTATGAACCTCATGTCCCTCGGCGTAAAGCAGGGCAACGAGATCGAAGTTCAGGTTACCGGCGGAGCAGAGGCTGACAACGCAGCAGCTCTGGAAGCTTTCCTGAAGGCTAATCTGTAATTAAATTAATACGCGAATGGAAGAGGGTGTCCGATGGGCACCTTCTTTTTTATGTCTCTTTTTGGAGTAGATGGGGCGGTGTCTTTTTTGGGTAGGCGGGGCTGCCGCACTAAATGGCTTTAGCAGACGTCTGCGGCATGTCGGATCCCTACAGAATGCAGGATTGAAATACGAAAAATCCGGCCGTTATGGCCGGATTTTCTATTTTTTCGGCAGGCTGCAGCAACCATCTATTGCAACAGCACTGTCCGCTGATTTATATTCTGTTATTTACGCCGGTACGCCTTCGTATTTAGCGTCGCCGAATGCAAGGATTCCTTCAAAGACGATCGGGATGAAGAAGATACCTACTGCAAAGCCTGTTCCCTTGCCGAATGCCTTAGCGAGCTTTATAGCTGTGATAGCACTTACGATAA
>DBVZ01000144.1 GCA_002308255.1 Lachnospiraceae bacterium UBA1251
TGTTTCACGATGGGAGATGTTGCCCGCCTGTCCCTGCACGATGAATCCCGGCTCTACAACGCTTTCGGCGTAAATGCCGAACTCCTGATCGACCATGCCTGGGGCTGGGAACCGACGGATATCGCGACGATCAAATCCTACCGTCCCGAAAATCAGTCCGTCTCGTCCGGGCAGGTGCTGCCGGAACCGTATGAATGGGAAAGCGGAAAACTTATTGTCCGGGAAATGACAGAGCTCCTCGCTCTGGATCTGGTTCGCAAAGGAGTCGTGACAAAGCAGGTATCGCTGACGGTCAACTATGACAGGACGTCCATCCTCCCGGCAGATTCGCCGGAACTCTTAAGCACGGGAAGATCCTCCGGCTCCGGTCGTTCTGCAAAAGCAGGCAAATATATCGTCGCCAAAACAGGCAAAAAATATGCCGGTACGGTCAGCACGGATTATTACGGCCGCCCCTGTCCGAGGTACGCTCACGGCACAGAGAATCTCGATCATTACACATCGTCCGCCCGTCTCCTTGCAGAGGCAATGATGACGCTGTACGACCGCATCACCGATCCGGATCTGACGATCCGCCGCGTAAAAGTTTCCGCGAATAACATCATTCCGGAGGATCAGATCCCTCCGGAAATGCCGGAGCAGCTGACTCTGTTTACAGATTACGAGGCTTTGGAGAAGGAACGCGCCAAAGCCCGCGCCGCGGAAGAGAAAGAAAAGAGAATGCAGAAAGCCACGCTTCTGCTTCAGCAGAAGTACGGCAAAAATGCGGTTTTAAAAGGAATGAATCTGATGGAGGGCGGCAAGACAATTGAGCGGAACCGGACGATCGGCGGACACCGCGCCGGCGAAACGGATTCCTCCGGATCATCGCATGCAGAGCTGTCCGCCCCGTCTCCCGATCCGGTTTCTCCTCCTGCTGTTCCTTCCGTTCCGAAACAGGCCCCGGATCCCGTCTCTGAAAAAACTTATGCCGACATCATCAGCCTGCCCCACCGGCAGTCGCCGGACAGGCCGCATATGAGCCTGTACGACCGCGCCGCACAGTTTGGCTCCTACAAGGCGCTGACCGGATATGAAGATATGGTCGCGGACGAAGCGCGGAGGCATGAGTTTTCTTTTGATGATATCGGAGAGCGGAAAGAGCAGCCGCATCTTTCCGGCGATCACCAGTGAGCTGAGAAACAGTATTGATTGACAATGCAAAACCGGGCAGCTTCCGCCGCCCGGTTGTTTTTCTCGTTATTCACTTGCAGCCGGTCAGTTCACTCTCCGGATGCCGAGGATCGTCGTGTGATCTGCCGTACGGTCATGGGTGATGCCCCACTTGCTGCCCTTGGCTTCGACGATACCGCCGTTTCCGTCATAGATGGCCACGTGGCCGGAATAGCAGATGACGTCGCCGGCTTTCGCTTCCGACAGAGAGTTTACCTTTTCGCCTGCCGACAGCCACTCGCCGGAGGTTCTGTAGTCTCCCGAATAATTTCCGGTATTACGGAGGACCGCTGTGACGAAGTGTGAGCAGTCGATGCCGCCCGTCAGAGAGTTGCCGCCCCATACGTACGGGTTGCCGACATACTGATCCGCATAATCAACAATATCGCTGCCGCTCTTTTTGCCCGACGATGAACTGCCGGAACTGCTCGAACCGGAACTTCCGGAACCCGAGCTGCTCGAACTCGAACTGCCGGAACTGCTCGAAGAAGAACTTGAACTCTGCGATGCGCTCTCGCGCTGCGCGGCTTCTCTCGCCGCCTGTTCCGCAGCTCTGCGCTCCGCTTCCCTGCGCGCCGCTTCTTCCGCCGCACGTCTCTGGGCTTCTTTGATCTCCTGGATCCGCTGCAGCTGAGAATTGTACTCAGAGATCAGCGACTCGATCCTTGACGCGCGTTCTCTTGCCTGTGCGATCATGTAGCTGTAGTTGTCTTTTTTAGCTTCTGCCTCTGCGAGCCTCTGTTCCAGGATCTGTTCATTTTCTTCCAGACCCGCTTTCTGGATCTCATAGATCTCTTTCTGCTCTTCCAGCGCCTTTTTGTGCGCTTCCAGAACAGCTTTCTCATGTTCCAGGTCCGCTTTCTGTCCTTCCAGAGCAGCTTTCTGGCTCTCGAGCTGCGCTTTCAGATCTTCGATCTCGTGAATCGTGTTGATGTATTCTTCGAGTTTTTCTCTGTCGTACTCGTGCAGCTGCTGTGTATATTCGGCTTTATTGAAGAAACTGGTAATATCATCTTCATTCAGGATCAGTGTCGCCCAGCCGATATCGCCGCCATTTTCATAAATGAACTGAATACGCTTCTTCATATCGGCGTACTGCTTGTCTTTTCTCTCGTTCGCGGCTTCGAGTTCCTGCTCGGTGACCTCGATCTCGCCTTCCGTCTTTACGATCTCGGCTTCTTTCGCCTCGATCTGCGCGGTCGTGTCCTCGATCTCGGACTGTTTTTCTTCGATCTGGCCCTGTGTGGTCTCGATGTCCTGCTTCGCCTGGTCGATCTGGATCATGAGGTCGACGATGTCGGCGTCGATTCCGTCGATCTCCTGCTGGATCGCCTGCTGCTGCTCCTTCAGCTCGCTGATCGCGCCCTTTGTTTCGGAGAGCGCTTCTTTCGCGATGGAACGCTGTTCGCGGATATCGGATTCTGTATCGGCAAACGCCGGAACGGCTGCGTTCGCAGCCATGAAAACGGTCATGATTAAGCAGATAAGTTTTTTATTTTTCATAATAATACTCCTCACTCTGCCTAGTATCATAACAGGATGAGGAGTATTTATCAAGATTTTATTGCAAATTGTTACAAATTAATTAAGTTAACATAAATGCGGTTGCCAAAAATTTACATTGTTTGTGCATTATTTATTACAAATAAATCTCATACATCAAACAAAGGTGTGGAGAAATAGCGCTCCGCGGTGTCCGGAAGAACCGTGACGACCGTTTTCCCTTCTCCGAGTTTTTCAGCGAGCTTCAGTGCCGCTGCGACATTGGTTCCGCTCGAGATGCCGCACAGAAGGCCTTCCTCTCTCGCAAGACGGCGCGACGTCTCCAGAGCTTCGTCGTCGGTGACGACGTAAATATCATCGTAGATCTGTGTATTCAATATTTCCGGGATAATGCCGTCGCCGATCCCCATCTGCAGATGGGTGCCGACATTTCCGCCGGCGAGGATGGCTGCATTTTCCGGCTCTACCGCCCAGATCTCAAGATCAGGATACTGCGCCTTCAGCACTTCCCCGATCCCGGTGATCGTGCCGCCGGTGCCGATGCCCGAGCAGAAGCCGTGAATGGGTCCCGCCACCTGCTCCATGATCTCCAGTGCCGTATGATTTTTGTGTGCCATCAGATTGTCCGGATTTTCGAACTGCTGCGGCACGAACACTCTCGGATCTTCCGCCTGCATGCGCATTGCCGTATCGACGCATTCCTTGATGCACTCGCCGATATCGCCCGCGTCATGGACGAAGATCACTTCCGCGCCGTACTGCCGGACAAGCTTGCTGCGTTCGATGCTTACGGAATCCGGCATGATGATGATCGTGCGGTACCCCTTCACCGCACCGACCAGGGCGAGACCGATCCCCTGGTTGCCGCTCGTCGGCTCCACGATGATGGAATCAGGGCCGATCAGTCCCTTTCTCTCCGCTTCATTGATCATGTTCAGGGCTGTTCTCGTTTTGATGGAACCGCCGACATTGAGGGCTTCAAATTTGACCAGCACCTCCGCACTGCCTTTCTTCGGCATACGGTTCAGGCGGACGACCGGCGTCCGGCCTACTGCTTCTAATATATTCCGGCAAATCATTCTTTTTTCCTGTGTCTGTTTTCTGTGAACTGATATGGTATATTTTAAAGGAAAGAATCTTTCCTCCTGAAATCGCTGTCTTACAGATTATCACAGGGGTCGTGGACTGTCAATTTGAAGCGTCCCGCGAATACCCCGAAAATACAATTTCCCGGGCATATCCCGGGAAATCCTGTTCTCATATCTCTAAAAGTACTAATCATCTCATAAATTAAAATCCTTGAGAGGAAGCTTCGGGCAGGTGCTCTCCGGGATCGTGATAACTACCGTTGCAAGATGGGTTCCGATCTTTACGGACTCCCGAAGTCTCCTTCCGTTCGTGAGGCCGATCGCGAGTCCGGCGCAGAAAGCGTCTCCTGCTCCCGTTGTATCCCGCACGGTCACTTTTTTTGTCGGACAGAAGCCGCAATCCCCGCTTGCGGACGCGTAGATTGATCCTTTCTCTCCCAGTGTGACCACCATGGAGGCGATCCCCTCTTTCTTAATAATAGAAGCAAGATCCTCAGCAAGGAGCTCCGGTGTTCTGTCCGTCAGACTGAAGTCCTCTCCGAACAGGATCCCCGCTTCTTCTCCGTTGCACACGAAGCAGTCGAGTGATTTCAGCAGATCGCGCATCCGGACAGCAATGTTCATGTTGGAAACAAGGGCGTATACTTTCTTATTATATTTCTTCGCAAGGGAGAAGACGCGCTCGGCGATCTCCCTGCCGATGTCGAACTCGATCACGACGC
Organism: Lachnospiraceae bacterium UBA1251; assembly: GCA_002308255.1. Lineage (GTDB taxonomy): Bacteria > Bacillota > Clostridia > Lachnospirales > Lachnospiraceae > Chordicoccus. The sequence goes on from DBVZ01000144.1 coordinate 4,526, forward strand.
TTTCCGCATCCCTGAAAATCTCATCCCCCTGCTCATCAAGGATCTCTATGAGCGGATCCATTTCCGGCCGCTTGGAAATGGATCCCGCCAGATCTCCGCGCTCGTCAAATACCGCCAGCCAGATTCCCATCCCGTTCGGTTCTTTGCGGATGTAGTCTGCATTTACATCATGATCCCGAAGCGTCTGAATCACCTGCTGGCCGGTCCCGCTTTTGTCCACGAGGGTGAGCAGAGTGGACGGCATTCCGGTACTGGCAATGTCCTTCGCCACATTGTGACCGACTCCGCCGTGGAAAAACTCAACGCTGCCCGCATTGCGCCCCGTGGGGATATATTCATCAAACGGAAATCCTTTAATGTCCACAAAAATGGTGCCGACAACAACAATGCCCATGCGTTTCTCCTTTCGGGAAATGCAGTTTTTTCTTAAGGAGCACAAACTGACGGGGGATTTGTTTCCCCGCAGTTATTATATACTAATTTGTGATGAAAAACATCTCCGATATCATGTATAATATAGAAAACGGAAACGCAGCTTGCTTCATTCTTATACAGATCTGATAAATAAATCAGGAAAGAAGGAGGTCGAACTCATGGCAGCTAAAAAGATCGGTACCATCATTAAAGAAGCACGTACCAAAAAAGGAATCACACAGGCCCAGCTTGCCGATGCCGTTGACGGACTGAGCGCCGCGGATATCGGAAAAATCGAACGCGGAGAAAAGATCCCGACCGCCGCACAGGTAAAACAGATGGCAAAACCGCTCGGCGTGACACAGATTTCCCTCGTCAATGCGCTGCCGGCATCCGCCAAAACCGGTACTGCCAAGACAAGTTCGGCCAAAACAACAGCATCAAAAACCGGCACTGCCGCCAAAACCGGTACCGCAAAAGCATCGGCAGCAAAAAAACCGGCTGCTAAGACCTCCGGCAAAACAGGCACCGCGAAAAAGACCTCTTCCTCAAGTGCGAGCGGAACCTCCGTTAAACTGACGGCGACCGAGAAGAAGCTGGTGGAAGCTTACCGCGGCGCAAACAGCAGCACGAAAAAAGCCGCTCTGAATCTCCTGAGCGGAAAAATGGGGCTGGAAGACATCACCTCGATCCTGATCGCGGCGAAAGGCAGTTCGGAAAGCACCGGTTCCTCTTCCTCTTCTTCCGGTTCCGGAAATGCGGTCAATTCGGTGCTCCAGAACATTTTCGGGAAACTGCTCAAGAGCGGCCCGGCGGACGCAGGCGCAGCCCAGGGCGGAACCGGCGCGTCCCCGCTTGATCAGGTCATCGAAGCCATACAGACCGCAGCTCCGAAGAGCGAAGGCGACGAACTGATCCTTCTTGAGTAAACCGTCCTCTTCCCTGTATCAGGAATTGAAAAACACCCCTGTCATCCCGGAACTGTCTGTTCCGCGGGCAGGGGTGTTTTCCTGTTTTTTGTTCCGGTACCGGCAGGAATCCGTCAATCCTCCAGGATGTAGTTTTCCGGGCTGGCGGCAAGCACTTCTGTTATATCAGCACCTTCCTGCGCATAGAAGAAGAGAATGTCTTCGTTATCTACGGGATCAAGGATGATGATGCCGTTATCGATGGTTCCGTCCGCCGCGCCGTGTTCGTCATAAAACATTGCGAACTGTGTTCCGTCAACGGCCCATTTCTCGATAGCGGCGGTGTCTTCATTGAACGTCAGGGTACCGGTGCCGTCTTCCTTCAGGAACATTTTCGAACGCAGTTCAGGGGTGTCGGCATATGTTATCTCGCCGTTTTCTTCCATGGCGGCCAGCGAGTAAGTGCCTGCGACTTCAAAGCCGTTTTCGGGAGCCGCATCCGCAGCTTCCATTACTTCTTCCCCTTCTGCAGCCGGTTCTTCTTCATTTTTCAGCATCTCCCGGGCTTCTTCGCATGCTTCCGGTGATTCCGGTTCTGCTTCGACGCCTGCCTCATCCGGGATCTCCTCTGCGGATTCCGACTCCGTGGTCTTTTCGTTCGATACGGTTTCTGCTGCCTCTTTCGGCATTTCTGCGGGAGCGGACGATTCTTTTATGACTTCCGCCGTACTTCCTGTTTTTTCCGCTGCTGCCGGGACGGATGCGGTATCCTTTTCCGCTCCGCAGGCGGAAAGGGATGCAGTAAGCAGGAGCGCAATGACAATGGATGCATATCTTTTCATTTTTCTGATCCTTTCGATGTTCAATTCTGTTTGTTCTGCGGCCGCGAAGAGGCCGCTTTGTCCGGTTACGGGCTGATTATGACTGCCTGCAACAGCAGTGTGTGATCGGATCGGCATCAGAATGGCATCTTCATGAGTCAGGGGACGTATCTGCTGACTCGCTGAGTCAAATGAGTCGGGGGACGTATCTGCTGACTCATTCCGCTGTAGTTTCATTTAAGAACAAAAAAGCCGAAAGCACTGTAAAATGGTGTGCTACCCGTCAAGTAGANNTCAACCACTTGGGTACTTCTCCATGGCTGATGTCTGTGCGAAATATCTTTCAGCGGAGAGGATGGGATTCGAACCCATGCGCCCTTGCGGACAAACGGTTTTCAAGACCGCCTCGTTATGACAGCTTCGATACAGCTCCATACCTAAAGGCACTTAATTATACATACATCAGA
>DBVZ01000091.1:0-5660 GCA_002308255.1 Lachnospiraceae bacterium UBA1251
CTGTTCACCGCGTTGGTGTAGCACAGGTTATTGAGCGACATCGACACGAATCCAAGCAGGGCGCACGAAAGCATCGTCCGCTTCCCTATCCTGAATGCCGCAGTACCCTCTTTTATAAGGGTGATCGCAAGCAGAAGCAGGAATGCGAAAAACATCCTCATGAACGTAGTATATTCCGAGGTCGACCCCTTTGCGTCGAGCACCTTCACGAAAAGCCCTATCGTTCCCCAGAGTATGCCCGAGAGCATGATCAACGCGTATTTCTGTATGGTCCTGTCTATGCCTTTTTTCAAAGTGTCTTATCCCCCTCCGAGACAGCTGACGGATCTGTCATCATTATTCCACTGCGGAAGCAAAAAATTTTTTCTGCCTTGTGGCAGAGTTCTTACTGAATCAAATACCATTCTAACATAAAAACGGCCTCCGGAACTGATTCCGGAGGTCCCGTTATGATTTTTACTTTCTATTTCGGCGTGTATTCAGCAGGTACTTCTATCACCATGTCTGATGTAGGGAAGGTCGCGCACGGATGGATGTAGTCCCATTTGATATCCGCCCATCTCCTGTTCTCATTCTCAGCAGGAGCAAAATATGTGCCGGATAACACTTTGGAACGGCACCAGCCGCACTCGCCGCTCCGGCATCTCGACGGAGCTGTTATTCCTGCGCGTTCGACGGCCACCAGGATCGGTTCTTCGGCGCTTGCCGGGATCTCGCATTCCGCGGCCCCCTGGCGGATCTTCAGCGTGAAGGTCTTTCCCTTCGCTGCTTCCGGGAAATCTGGGAGAGCAGCAACTTTCTTTGTGACGCCAAGCGCCTCGCGCCGGATATTTTTCCGCTCAAGACCAAGCTTTGCCAGTTCTCCTTCGAGGAAGCGGTACATCGCCTCCGGTCCGCAGATAAAAACGCTGTAGTCATCGCCGGCATACTTCCGAATCAGTTCCGCGGTAATGAACCCGTTCTCATACCCGTCCTTCTCCTCGTCGGAAAGGACGTGGACGACCTCGATCTTTTCATTTTCCGCAAGCTTTTCAAGTTCGTCCTTGAAGAGGATCTGTTCCTCCGTGCGGCTGCCGAAGAGGATCGTCAGTTTAAAGTCCTCCGTGCCGTCCGCGATCGCCTTAGCCATGGACAGGAACGGCGTGATGCCGCTGCCGCCCGCCAGCGCTACGATATGCGCCGGATCACGCAGCTCCTCATAATAGAAATTGCCCTGCGGTGAAGATGCCGTAAAAGAATCCCCCTCTTTGACATCCGAAAGCAGATATTCCGCGGCGAATCCGCCCGGGTTGGTGCGGACCGTCAGTTCATATTTTCCTTCCAGCGCTTCTTTCGGAGCGGAGCTGATCGAATACGGTCTGGAAATAACGCTGTCCCCGATCTTCATCTTGAGAGACAGATACTGCCCTGCCCTGAAATACGGAAGTTTTCCGCCGTCCGCAGCCTTGAACACGATCGTCTTTGACGCCGCGCCGGGATGGTCAATGACTTCCGATACGACCAGTTTCACGTAATCCGGATGGAGCGCTTTCGCGTTGTTGTTGATGGCGTAGTCCGCCGTGATTTCCTTTGCGGGAGCTGCCTGAATGGCATTTTCACGGACTTTTGCCATGTTTTTGAATTTCAGCATATCGAGGGCGCCGATCAGCCCGATTTTTACGTTGACTGCCATTACTGCGCACCTCCTTCCTTATTTGCCGCGGGGTCGCCCGGAGCTTCCTCCTTGAGATCCTTCAGTGCGAGCCGCGCCATCAGTTTCCCGCAGACATACGCGGAGCTGTAGCCGTCGCCTCTCGGTCCGGCCGCGCCGATCGGGCGGAGTCCCTTGATCGGATAATCGGACGAGAGCATCATCATGCGGGCCATCATGCCGTCCCAGTCTTTTGTCTCATACCCGTAAACACTGCCTTCCGGCGTGCCCAGATACCTCGCAAATGTCCACGGCGTCGCCACGCAGATCTCTTCGATGTACGGCGCGATGTCGATGCCGGCCTTATCCTTCAGTTCTTTAATAAACTTCTTCGCGTATTTGTTCTTGTACGCGACATAATCCTCCTCGGAAAGATTGCCCCACTCCTCGCGGTTGCCCATCGAGGTAAAGAAACCGATCGACGTGCCTTCCGGCGAGGCTTCCGGATTGGTAATATTGTTGCAGAGGAAAATGGTAAAGTTGTTCTTCTCATATCCGCCGAGGATGTTCTTATACTCCTGCGCGGAATCGGACGTATCCGCCATGAAAATGCAGTAGTCCTTGATCCCCAGCTCTTCCGCCGTCTTGTTCAGCCCGACGTAGACCGTGAACATTCTCGCGCTGTAATTGTGGTTTCTGGCCGTGGAAAGTTTCTTTTCCCGTTCGGGAATGAGATCTTTCGGCATCATCTTCGCGTAAATGATGTCCGGATTGATGTTCGCCAGCACATAGTCGCAGTCCACGACGCCGGACGACGTCTTTACGCCGCAGAGCCGGTCGCCCGAGAACAGGAATTCCTCCGCCCGGCAGTTGAACCACACGTCGCCGCCCAGTTCGCGGAGTCTCTCGACCATCTTGCAGCTGATCTCGTGAGACGTGTGTGCCGGAATATAGGCTGCTCTGGTGACGTATTTCATGAACATGTTGCAGTAATGGATAAATGCCATGTGCTCCATGTCGATGCCGAGATATCCCCAGTAGGTAGAGAGGATATCCTGACATTTCTGCGGGATCTTCATGGCGTTCCATACCTTCTTGACCGGATAGGAACCGGTGCGGAGAAGGTTCGGGTATTTGGACTTCAGGACGTTCGAATCCGCGTGTCCGTTGGACGCGCTGATATAGGCCGTGCCCGCCATCGTCTCTTCGAGGAGCTCGAAGTACTCCTCCATTTTTGCCTTGCAGCCCGGTACATAATATTCCATCTTGTCGATAAACGGCTGCTTGCCGGACGGCATGGTGACGTCCATCGGCGTTCCGTCACTGTATTTGGTAATGATGCGGAAGCAGTCCGGCACCATTTTCCAGTCGATCTTCACACCGTATTCATTCATCATCTCCCGGATCTCGGCCGGATCGTTCTCGGGACCGATATCGCACAGCTCATGGAGCGACGGTTCGAATTCAAAACGTCCCCGGACAAAGCTTGTCGCACAGCCTCCGGGGAGGTTGTGCTGTTCGATCAGCAAGACCTTCTTTCCTTCCTTGGCGCAGTGCAATGCGGCGGACAGCCCTGCATTTCCCGCGCCGACCACTACAATATCGTATTTTTTGCTCATACCGGGTAAACACCTCCCTTACAAAAAACAATAAGACGCCGGAGCACTGACCGTCCGGCGTCTTCCCTCTTGTCTATTATAGACTATGCAAGAGCTTAATTCCATTTATTTTTATGCACTTTTGTTAAAAATCGACCGGTTTTCCTCAGCCTTATGTGCACTTCTGCAATAAAATCCGGATCACATCCGCAGCAGCCGCCGATATAAGTCGCATACCCAAAGAATTTCTCCGCCGCGTCCGCGTAGGAGACAGGATCGCATCCGATGCCGGTGCCTCCCTGCTCTTTCGGGACGCCGGCATTTGCCTTGATAACCAGCGGCATGTCCGTCACTGCGGCGTATTCTTTCAGAATCGGCAGCATCTGATCCGGGCCGAGTTCGCAGTTGAGGCCGATCGCCGTTATGCCGACCGGTTCCATTTCCCGGACGATCTCCTCCGGGGTGTTGCCGAACAGCGTGCGGCCGGATTTCTGAAATGTCATGGAGGAAAGCACCGGCACCCCTGTGCGCACCGCGATCTCCGAGACGATCTTCAGCATCCGGAGATCCATGAATGTCTGTACATAATAGAACTCCGCTCCGTTATCCGCTCCCGCGCCGATCATTTCTTCATATATATCCCGCACGGTGGATTCCTTCACCGGTCCGAAGGGCTCCATCATCATCGTCAGAGGGCCGACCGCCATACCGACCTTCACGCCGGTTCCTGCCGCCGCCTTTTTCGTGATCCCGAGCGATGCTTTCACGACCTCCGGCGTCGTATAGGGCGACGACTGCGTGACCGCCATCCGGTTAGCGGTGAAAGTATTTGCAAGCATGATCTCCGCCCCGGCTTCGATATATTCTTTGTTCAGTTCTTCAACGATCTCCGGATGTTCGATGCTGTAACGCCACACCGGGACCTTTTCATAACCTTTCTTTTCCGCCTTCTTCCAGAGCGGAATGCCGTTCGGGCCGTCAAACAGAATAATCTCTTTTTTCATGGCGGATCAGAGCCCTTCTTTCCTGCGCATTTTACGGAATTCCATCCTTCTTTCGGCCGCTTCCCATTCCGCCTGTTCGCGCAGGCTTTCAACAACGAGAGGCGGGACTTTTGCCGGGGAGCCGTTCTCATCGACAGCCACCATCACAAAAAAGGCGGTGTTGATGAGATGCCGTGTGCCGTCGCTGACATTTTCCACGTAGCTGTCCATTCGGACCTCCATGGATGTATTTCCGACATAGGTAAGATAGCCGCGCATACAGACCATATCCCCCTGCTTCGCGCCTTCCTTGAAATCCATACGGTCGATGGAGGCGGTCACCACGCTCCCTCCGCAGTGCCTTCTCGCGACGATGCCCGCCAGCTCATCCAGCCATTCCAGGAGCTGTCCGCCATACAGCCTTCCCATATCGTTCAGCGACCGCGGAAACAGAATGTGCGTCACCTCGGTCAGGGAATCACCAATCTTTTTCGCTGTAAAATCTTCACTCATATCCGGATCTTTTCCTCCTTGTTTTCCTACAGCAGCATTTTACTTCGAGCCCTGTCCCGAACCGGCGAAAATTGTCCTCTCCCCACAAAAAAATCTGAATATTCCGACTTCTTTGAAATCCATTGACAGAAGAAATCATCCTCACTAATATCAATGTTACCTCAAATTTGAGGGAGAAGCACTGCAGTTCCGACGGCAGGCGGTTGGCAATCATTTCCGAAAGGAGGTGATTGCATGCCGATTACTTTGACATTGCATGTGTTTGGTATTACCATCACAATCCGTGTCAAGAGAAAAAGCGACGACCGCCACTCGGCAAAGTGAACGGTCGTCTGAAAAGATAGCCTTTATCTGAAGCCAACCGTCTGTCGCGGTGCTTCGCATTTTTATTATAGATTTTTGAAGATACCCTGTCAACAGAATCCGGTTCACTCGAGCGTCAGCCTGATCGTTCCGTCCTCACAGTACTCTACCGCTTCGATATCCTTCACGAGGCCGTCCATAAATTCGAAGTATGCCCTGATGCTCGGGAACTGCGGCCTGAAATCCGCGACGATCTGTTCCGCGCGCTCCGCTCCCCGTCCGAGGAGGATCTCGACAAAGGAGGCCTGTACTTTCGCGGAGTCAACACATGCGGAATCCACGCTGACGATCCGGTAGTCGTCCCCGTGGCTGTGCCCCTCCGCGCCGCCGATGTGCGGGTGAATGGTGGGCATCACGGCAGACAGATCGCCGTTGTCCGTACTTCCCCTGCCGTAGAAATCCGGCCGGTAATAGACTTCCTCGAGCACGTCCTCCATGGCTTCTTTCATAGCCAGCATCATGCCCTCGTCATACTTTGCGGGATGATAGCCGGGACGGTTGATAATCGTCAGACCGGCTCCGATGGAAGCAGCCGATCCCGCCGCGGCCCTCTTCAGCCGCCGGTTGGCCTCC
>DBVZ01000091.1:5686-5862 GCA_002308255.1 Lachnospiraceae bacterium UBA1251
GCGGGAATGATATTGACGGAAGCCCCGCCCTCCGTCATGATCGGATGGAACCGGATCGTCTCCTCATCCGGGAAAGTCTCCCGGACAGCATTGCAGGCCGACAGGGCCTGTGTCGCCGCATAGAGGGCATTGATCCCCTGATCGGGAGAGCCGCCGGCATGGGACGCCTGCCCGTG
>DBVZ01000091.1:5944-6752 GCA_002308255.1 Lachnospiraceae bacterium UBA1251
ACTTTTCCGCCGAAGGAATGGATCTTTCCTTCTTTCCGGAGTCCTTCCCGGTAATCGATCTCGATCAGCTCCTCCGCGGGCACCGCCATCAGTCTGATTTTCCCGGACAGCTTGTCAACAGCGCCTTTTTCCTTCAGCGCCGCCGCGAGCCCGAGGAGCGCCGCGCACTGGGCCGCATGTCCGCAGGCGTGAGCGTTTCCGTTTACATTTTCCGGATGATTCGGACAGATCAGCGCGTCCAGTTCCCCCATGATGAGGAGCGTCGGCCCGGGCCGGCCGGTATCAAGATCCGTGTAAAAACCGGGAATATCTCCCGCCTCCGTCAACTCGTACCCGAGTTTTCGGAACTGCTCCGCAAGATAGGCGTGTGTCTGCCACTCGCGGTAGCCGGTTTCGGGATGTGTCCAGATATACCGGAACGCGTCTTCGATGAGCGTCCTGTGTTTGTCAACATGGTGTTTGATCCTGTACATCACTTGCCTCCTTACAAAGACCCGGTCTTCTTCAGAAATGCTTCCACATGGTTTTTATAATCCTCCGGCGCCGTCAGCACGGAATTTGCGTGCTCCGCCCCGGGAATGATGCACACTTCGCTGTACCCTTTTGTCGCTTTGCTCATATTGAAACTGTGCTGCGGAATTATGAAATCGTCCTTCCCGCCGTGAATGAAAAGGATCGGGATCTCATTTTCCGGAAGGGAATCGATCGGCCGCATTTTCCGGAAAGAATATTTCCGCAGGACCGCTGCCCAGAAAGAGGCAAGACTGACCAGAAATCCGGGCAGATGCATGGCCTTCAGACCGCCTTT
>DBVZ01000071.1:0-834 GCA_002308255.1 Lachnospiraceae bacterium UBA1251
GGATTCGATCCCGAAAAGGTTCCCGGTCTGATCGCCGAATTTACGACGGAAGACGGCGCCAGAGCCGCATCGGAACTGCTGAAGGCGCATCCGGAAACGGATGCCGTTCTGTGCGCCAGTGACTTTGCCGCCTTCGGAGTGATGTCCGTGATCCGGGAAACCGGAAAAAGGGTGCCGGAAGACATTGCCGTTGCGGGCTGCGGGGATATCTGGGCAGCTTCCTTCACGGATCCGGCGCTGACATCCGTACGGTTCTTCTATGAAGAATGCGGCAGGGAGGCGGCACGCCTTCTCATGGAGCGCATCCGGAGCGGGTCGGAGAGTCCGGAAAGCAGAGAGAACGGTACTTCCTCCGGGGAGAGGGAAGAGCGGATCAGCGGGGAGGAACCGCATCCGTCGCCGAAGGAACAGCAGATCATGCTCGGATACTCTATCTCCTGGAGAGGATCGCACTGAGGAGGGACCGGCGCGGAAAAACAGGCCGGAAAGCAATTATCTACAAAAAAACATGTTAAAAATCGGGATTGTGCAACATTGACAGTGCCGAGTGTAAAAAATAAAATGAAATTGTATTTTGAAATCGTTTTCATTCTTTTCAAAATAAGATTTCAAAACAAATGAGGGCTCCCAAAGGAGAAAAGGAGGAAACCAAATGGCGCTTGATTATCGTAAATGCGCGGAAGAGATCGTTGCCAATATCGGCGGCAGGGAAAATGTCGTTTCGGCAGCGCACTGCGCAACAAGACTCCGTCTTGTAATCAAGGACAACAACAAACTCAACAAAGCGGCACTGGAAGATATCGACGGTGTCAAAGGCATGTTCGACAATGCCGG
>DBVZ01000071.1:989-7697 GCA_002308255.1 Lachnospiraceae bacterium UBA1251
GGTCTTATGATGGGTCTTGTCGAAGCACTCGGTAAAGCGATCCCGAATTTCGCGGCGACAGACTGGTACGGATTCCTTGATATGATCGCCAATACGGCATTCGCGTACCTGCCGGTCATCGTGGCGATCTCCGCCGCACGTGTGTTCGGCGGCAACATTTTCCTCGGCGCTGTCGTCGGTCTTGCGATGATCCATTCGGCGCTGCTTAATGCATGGTCCGTAGGCTCTGCGGAAATCGAGTACTGGCGCCTTCTGTTCTTCAATGTCCGTAAGGTGGGGTACCAGGGACACGTTATTCCGGTAGTAATCGCCGTCTGGCTGATGTGTCAGATCGAGAAATGGCTGCATAAGCATGTGCCGGAAATGCTCGATCTGTTCATCGTTCCGCTCTGCACGGTCCTTGCGACCACGTTCCTTACCTTTACGATTATAGGCCCGATCTTCGCGCAGCTTGAGACCTGGGTCCTTGCCGGAGCGAAGGTCCTTGTCAGAAATCCGTTCGGCGCGGGCATCATGGGTGCTTTGTATCCCTGGACCGTCGTCATGGGTCTTCACCACATGTACAACGTCATCGAAGCCGGCATGCTGGCGGAAGGCGCGCTCAATACCTGGATGCCGATCGCTACGGCAGCCAATATCGCACAGTTCGGCGCCTGCCTTGCTGTCGGTCTGAAAGCCAGGAACAACAAGACGAAAGTCGTCGCGGTCCCGTCTTCCCTGTCAGCCGCACTCGGCATCACAGAGCCGGCTATCTTCGGTGTCAACATGCGCTTCCTGAAGCCCATGATCGCAGGCACTATCGGCGGTGCGGTCGGCGCTCTGCTCGGAGCGATCATGAAACTCGGAGCGAAAGCTTACGGCGTTACCGGTCTTCCGGGATATCTGATCATTGACAAACCGTTCCCGTACACGATCCTTCTCCTGGTCTCCGCAGGCATTGCGTTCGTGATCACCTGGGTGATCTGGAAAGAAGAAGAGAAGCCCGCAGCTGCAGCGGCGGCTCCGGCAGCGGCAGCTCCGGCGGCAGCGGAGACACTTGAAGCGAAAGCAGCAGAGCTTCCCCAGTATCCGGATACGAGTGATGTCGTTGCCAATACCGTGATCGGCTGCTCGGCAGGAGAACTCGGACAGGTGACCAAAGGAAACGTCATTCCGTACACGCAGCTCCCGGATCCGCTGTTCGCGCAGGGCACCATGGGCATCGGCGTCGGCGTTGAGCCGGAAGAAGGCGTTGTTTACGCGCCGTGCGACGGCGAGATCACTTCCGTTGCGGATTCCAGACACGCGATCGGCATCGAAGGACCGGAAGAAATGGATATCCTGATCCATGTCGGCGTGGATACGGTCGAGATGAAAGGCGACGGCTTCAAACCGTTCGTGGAAGAAGGCGACAAGGTCACGAAGGGTCAGAAGATCCTTGAATTCGACCGTGAGAAGATCAAAGCGGCCGGCCACCCGGATACAGTCGTATTCCTGCTGACCAACAGCGATGATTATGAAAATGTAACTTTCACCGGTCAGGAGTAATATGGTATAATTAAAAAGATCGGAGAGAGGCGCGGAAGCGCCGTCTCTCCAACTCTGGTCATCCAGTTATAAAGTGTCAGGAAAGGAGACAAATCATGAAAGAATTCAAATATGTCATCACTGACGAAGTCGGCATCCATGCCCGCCCGGCAGGTCTGCTCGTGAAGGCCGTCAAGGCGACCGGCAGCACCGTAATGATCTGCAAAGGTGAAAAGAGCGCAAAGGCGACTTCTCTGACGAAGCTCATGGGCCTTGGCGTTGTCAAGGGCGATGAAGTCACCGTGCAGGTTGAAGGACCGGACGAAGAGGCTGCGGCAGCGACGCTGGAAGAGTTCTTTAAAGCGAACTTCTGATGGAGCGAAGACACGGATCGATCCGTGTGATTCCATTTTAATCGGACAAATAATCAATGAAGGGGGCTGTCTCACTAAGTATAGTGCTTAATGCGGCAGCCCCGATGAGGTTAAATACATATGATCACAGGAAAAGGAACGAAAATCGTAAACGGCGTCGCTATCGGAAAAATCCATATCTATAAACTTCCTGTATATGAGATCAATGAGGGAGAGGCTTCCGATCCGGAAGCGGAGCTGGAGCGGTTCGAGTCGGCACGTCTGAAAGTACAGGCACAGCAGCACGCACTCTATGAGAAAGCGCTGGTTGAGGCCGGCGAAGAGAGCGCAGGCATCTTCGAGGCGCACGAGCTGATGCTGGATGACGACGATATCATCGATGCGTGCAAGGAGATCATGGAGGATGATCAGCATACAGCGGAATACGCGGTCAGAGAGGGGTTCGACAGCGTCGCGCAGATGTTCCGGGAGATGGACGACCCGTATTTCCAGGCGCGTTCGGCGGATATCATAGATCTTAAAAATGCGATGCTGGATGTTCTGCTCGGATTTGATACGGACAGCCTGCAGGGGACGGAACCGTCGATCCTTATCGCGGAAGATCTTGCACCGTCGGAGACGGTTCGGCTCGATAAATCCCTGATTCTCGGAATCGTGACAAGAGAAGGCAGCTCGAACAGCCATACGGCGATCCTGGCAAGAAGCATGAATATACCGACCGTCATCCAGTGCAAGGATATTTCGGACGACTGGGACGGAAAAGACGCCATACTCGACGGCTACAACGGCCTGATCTATATCAATCCCACTCCGGAACGCCGCGCAGCGCTGACGGCTGTCCATGAGGAAGATCTCAGGAAGGAAGCGCTTCTCAAAGAGATGAAGGGGCTTGCAAGCGAGACGAAAGACGGCCGGAAAGTGAAACTGTACGCCAATATCGGCGGACCGGAAGATATCTCGGCCGTAAAGGACAACGATGCCGAGGGCGTCGGCCTGTTCCGCTCGGAATTCGTGTATCTCAACAGCGCGGAGGATCCGTCCGAAGAAGCGCAGTTCGAGGCTTATAAGAAGGTTCTCGAAGCGCTTTCACCCAGACTGATCATCATCCGCACATGTGATATCGGCGCCGACAAGACGATCGATTACATGCAGCTCGACAAGGAGGAAAACCCCGCGCTCGGATACCGCGCGATCCGGATCTGCCTTACGAGAAAGGACTTCTTTAAGAGACAGCTCCGCGCGCTGCTGCGGGCATCGGCTTACGGCAATCTCGGGGTAATGTTCCCGATGATCACTTCTCTTTCCGAAGTCCGCAACTGCAAGGCGATCTTTGAGGAATGCAAAGAGGAGCTCCGGATAGCGGGAACGAAGATCGGTCATGTGGAACTCGGCATCATGATCGAAACGCCGGCTGCCGCGCTCTGCGCGGATGAGCTCGCGGAAGAAGTCGATTTCTTCTCGATCGGCACGAACGATCTCACGCAGTACACCTGCGCGATCGACCGCCAGAACGCGAAACTCGAGCCGTTTTCGGATACGCATCATCCGGCGGTCCTGAAACTGATCCAGATGACGATCGACGCAGGACACCGTCACAATGTATGGGTCGGCATCTGCGGCGAACTCGGCGCAGATCCCACGCTCACAGAGACGTTCCTCCGCATGGGCATCGATGAACTTTCGGTCAATGCGAAGAGCATTCTGCCGCTGCGGAAAGCGATCCGGGAGATGGATCTCAGTAAATAAATCGTTGGTTTCGGTTTCCGGGATACCGCATCGTATCCCGGAAACTGTGTTTTTTTACGGATTTCAGTAGGGTTGGACTATGAAAGAATGGACATTGGAAGAGCGCTATCGCGTGCTCGAAAGCCCGGAAGACATAAGGGACCTTCACGAGAGGATCAAAAAGTCCGTCTACCGGCAGAAATATCATGTGCAGCCGGTGACAGGCCTGTCGAGTGATCCGAACGGCTTTACAAAGTATAAAGACACCTGGCATTTGTTCTATCAGTGGTGCCCGTGGGGAGCCGTACACGGTCTCAAGTACTGGTACCACGTCACTTCAAAAGATCTGGTCCGCTGGGAAAATGCGGGCGTCGGTCTGAAACCGGACAGGGATTACGACAACAAGGGATGCCATTCCGGCTCCGCGATCTCCACGGATGAGGCGCTGTATTTCTTTTATACCGGCAATCACCGGGACGAGAACTGGGTCCGCACGCCGTATACCTGCGCGGCATATCTCGGCGAGGACGGCAGCCCGGTGAAGCTCCCGGAGCCGCTTTTCGGCCCGAGGGACGATTACAGTGAACATCAGCGCGATCCGAAGGTGATCTATGTCCCGGAGAAGAGGATGTATTACATCTTTATCGGCGCGCAGACCCTCGATAAAAAAGGATGCGTACAGGTCTACCGGTCCGGGGAGCTGCTCTCCGGATGGACGTTCGCCGGTCAGCTGAATGTGCCCGGATACGAGGACTTCGGCGGGATGTGGGAGTGCCCGTGTATCGGAAGGATCGGAGATAAGGATGTCCTTCTTTTCTCGCCGCAGTACACAAAACTTCCGGGGCGGAGCGAGAGCACAAACCACAACGTATACATCATCGGCAGGATGGATTATGACACGCTCACCTTTATACCGGACGGAGAGTATCAGCACCTCGACTTCGGATTCGATTTCTATGCGGCGCAGCTTGCGTCGAACGTCGACGATCCGGACCGGGAGATCATCATAGGATGGATCGGTCTGCCGGACAATCACTATCCGACGGAGCCGGAAGAGTGGGAGGGCAGTATGTCGCTGCCGAGAGAGCTCCGGATCCGGGACGGGATCCTGTATCAGACGCCTCTCCCGGAAATGCGCACGCTCCGCGACGGTATTCTCTATACGGACGTCCCGGAATATGACGAAAAAACGGACGCCTGTGCGGACGGCACCATTTCCGAAAATGCTTCTGACGCGCTGGAGCTGCCCGCTTTCGGGGAGATGGAACTTTTCTTTGACGGGAAGGATGCCGCATTTTCCCTGTTTGCGAGGGAAGACGGCAGCGGCGGGCTGACGTTCTCCTATGACGCGGAGGAAAGAATCTGCACGATCGACCGGAGCGGCATGGACAAACGTTTTAACGAAAAAGTCGGCGAAGTGCTCACAATGCCTCTCCGCACTCCCTTAAAGAAGCTGCGGATCTTTATCGACAGGAGTTCCGTCGAGCTGTTTGCCAACGACGGGGAGGAGACCTTTACAACGCATCTCTATCCGACGGAGCGGGAACGGTGGTTCCGGACAGCCGGAGAGATCGGAACGACGATCTGGCAGCTTAAGGCGTCGGTGGAGGACAACTTTGTCGTTTGAGACGCCTGCGTGATTCGGAAACCGGGGGCATGGACCCCCGAAGTCGAAACAGGGAGAAAAACATGAAGAAAGTATTTGCGAGTGATTTTGACGGAACTCTCTATTTTTATAAGGCAGAAGTCAAACTGCCGCCGGAATCGGTCGTAAAAATCAGAGAGTATCAGGCAGCCGGAAATCTTTTCGGACTGTGCACAGGCCGTCAGGTCGGAGGACTCACGCCGTTCATTACCGGCTATGTGGAACCGGATTTCTTTATTACCAGCAGCGGTGCCAATATTGTGGATAAGGACTACAGGGAGATCCGGAAGAAAGGCGTGGACCGGAATACGGCCGACGCGATCATCCGGCTCATGGATCCGGACCGCTACCGACTGACACTTGATGTGGAGGGAGATATCTGCGTTTTTAAGCCGATGGACTACCCGGGAAAATATTATGTGATCAGCGGGGTGGATGACGCCCCGGAAGGACTGATCCATCAGGTGAGCATTCATACGGAGAGTCTCGAGGATGCCGCGGCGGTAAGCCGTATGATCAACGAGCGCTTCGGAGAATATGTCAACGCGTTCCAGAACGTGATAGAGGTCGATATCGCGCCGAAAGGATGTTCCAAAGGAGAGGGAGTGGATTTCCTCCGCAGCTGGATGAAAAAAGAGTACGGGGACATCCTGCTTTACGGGATCGGCGACTCGATCAATGACCTGCCGCTGCTCGAAGCATCGGATATATCCTATACTTTCCCGTATGCACCGGAAATTGTTCAGCAGAAGGCGACGAAAGTCGTGGATACCATCGTGGACGCGCTGGAGGACAGCATGCAGGGGGAGACCCGATGACACCGGAGCTGCGCACCGCAAGAGATTATGAGAAGGAAAAGGAGTCCCTGATCCGCGCCGAAGAAAGACCGTATTATCATTTGTCCGCGAGAGTGGGATGGATGAACGATCCGAACGGGTTTTCCTTTTATAACGGGAAATATCACCTGTTCTACCAGTACCATCCGTATGATTCCCACTGGGGACCGATGCACTGGGGGCACGCGGTTACGGAAGACCTGATCCACTGGGAGTATCTTCCCTGTGCAATGGCTCCGGATACGGAGCCGGATCAGGACGGCTGCTTTTCCGGCAGTGCCATCGNNGTCCGGACGGCCGGCATATGCTGATGTATACCGGCGTCGTGAAAGAAGGAGAGTGGCTCGCGGATACCATCCTCCGGCAGACGCAGAACCTGGCGTTCGGCGACGGCATTTCCTATCGGAAATATGAGGGAAATCCGGTTCTTACGGACAGGGATCTCCCGGAAGGGGGCAGTCCGTTCGCTTTCCGGGATCCCCGGGTCTGGACGGCGGAGGACGGATCTTACAGAGCTCTTGCGGCCAACGACAATGCGGACGGAGGGGGACAGATGCTCCTTTTCCGGAGCGATGATGCGCTGCACTGGTCTTTCGTGAAGGTATTTGCCCGCAATGCCGGC
>DBVZ01000071.1:7721-7846 GCA_002308255.1 Lachnospiraceae bacterium UBA1251
AAAATGTGGGAGTGCCCCGACTTCTTTATTCTCGACGGTCAGTATGTCCTCCTCGGCAGTTCTCAGGATATGCTGCCGAAGGGGCTGGAATACCATAACGGGAACGGAACGTTTTATATGTTCGG
>DBVZ01000071.1:7983-20964 GCA_002308255.1 Lachnospiraceae bacterium UBA1251
GCCCTGGTTCGGACAGATGAGCATTCCGAGGGAACTGCATGTCCGGAACGGGATCCTGTATCAGACGCCGGTGAAAGAACTGGAAAGGCTCCGCGGCGCGGAGACCGTACATGAAAATATCCTGATCGAGGACCGGGGAATCACGCTTCCGGGTATTTTCGGCCGCACGGTCGACATGGAACTGGAAGTGGAAGCGGCGGATCCGGAGCGGCTGTATCAGAAATTTGCCGTCCGTTTTGCCGAAAATGAGGAGTATCACACGGGCGTCAGTTTCCGGCCGCATGAGAGCTCTCTGAAGATCGACCGGAAATTCTCGGGATCGAGAAGGGCGATCATTCATCAGCGGCGCGCCGAAGTGCGGCATGACCGCGGCAGGCTTAAACTGCGTCTCCTGATTGACCGGTTTAGTGTGGAGGTCTTTGTCAATGACGGCGAGAAGGTCCTGACGGCTACCATGTATACGGATCTTGGGGCGGACGGCATCTCTTTTCACGCGGACGGAAGCGTCAGGATCCGTGTCAGGCACTTTCATCTTCGATGACAGCTGCAGCGGATGTGCCGGAAGGAAAGAAAGAAGATCGGGGAAAGACAGTCGGACAGGCAATGGAACATAAGAAAAAGATCGAAAATGTTTATATTATAGGTATGGGCGCGCTCGGAATGCTGTTCGGGGGTCTTATTGAGGACCGGATCGGCTCCGGGCACGCTGCCTTTCTCATGGATGACGAAAGGTATGAAAGGAACTGCGGGACGGTTCCCACTGTTAACGGAGTCCCGCGGCCGTTCCGGATGGTCCGCGCATCGGAAGCGGAGCCCGCGGATCTGATCATGATCGCCGCGAAGGCGACCGGGCTTGCGGACGCGCTGGTATCCATGGAACGCGCGGTGGGGGAAGAGACGATCATTATTTCAATCCTCAACGGCATCACGAGTGAAGAGATCGTCTCGGAACGGTACGGAGAAGAAAAAGTGATCCACACCGTCGCGCAGGGAATGGACGCGGTCTGTTTTGACAATGCGCTGACCTATGTGAGGCCCGGCAGGCTGTGTGTGGGGATTCCACCGGAAAAAGCCGCAAGAATAAACGGCATGAGGGAAAAACTGGACTCTCTGACGGAGTTCTTCGACCGGACGGGCATTCCTTATCAGGTGGAAGACGATATCATCCGCCGGCAGTGGAGCAAATTCATGCTGAACTGCGGGTGCAACCAGGTATGCATGGTCTGGGACACCGGGTACGGCGGAATGATGGAACCGGCCAGCGAAGCATTTATGGCCATGACGGCTGCGATGAGAGAGGTGGTCGTTCTAGCACGGCTGGAAGGTGTCGATCTCGGGGAAGAGGATGTCGCCGAGTATCTGGCTCTCATGAGGACGCTGCAGCCGGATGCCATGCCCTCCATGGAACAGGACCGGATCCGGAAGAAGAAAACAGAGGTGGAGATCTTTGCGGGGACGGTTCGGAGGCTTGCCGCAAAACACGGGATCGAGGTGCCGGCGGCAGATTTCCTCTACCGAAGGATCCGCGAGATCGAGACTACTTACGAAAAATGAATTCTGGTTGCACAAGGGATAAGAACAGCTTATAATTATAAAAGAATTTCTTATAGTTTGTTTGCCATTGGCATTATCAACAGACAGATTTTTCGTTAGAGGTTATGTGCTATGGATACGTTTTACAGAATTGTCTCTATGCTGGGTGGTCTCGCGCTGTTCCTGTACGGCATGCGGATCATGGGGGACGGGCTGAAAAGCAGTTCCGGCGGCGCGTTGAAAGCAGTGCTTGCAAAAGTAACCGACAAACCGGTAAAGGGTTTCCTTCTCGGGATGCTGGTGACCTGCATGATCCAGAGCTCCACGGCCACCATCGTCCTCACGGTAGGTCTTGTGGGTGCCGGATTTCTGAATTTCCGCCAGTCGATCGGCATTGTCCTCGGGGCAAATGTCGGAACGGCGATCACGGCGCAGATCATCCGTCTTATGGACGTTCAGGCCGGCAGCGGCAGTGTTCTTTATTTCTTTAAATCGGACAACCTCGCTCCGATGGCCCTGATCCTCGGTATCGTGATGATCATGTTCATCCATACCAAATCGTCGGGGACGGTAGGAACGATCAGTATGGGATTCGGTATTCTGTTCGTCGGACTTATGAACATGAGCAGTGCCGTCAGCACGATGGGAGATTCCCTGAGCGCGCTCCTCACCTCTTTTGAAGGCAACTATTTCCTCGGATTTCTGTCCGGCGTGCTTGTGACGGGAATTATTCAAAGTTCCTCCGCCGTCGTCGGTATCATCCAGTCCGTGGCGAGCTCCGTCGGCGTGCGGTTCTGTGCGATCTTTGCCGTCATCATCGGCGTCAACATCGGGGACTGCATGACAACATTTCTTGTCTGCCGGCTCGGAGCGAAAACGGATCAGATCCGGACCACTCTCATTCATATCATTTACAATGTGTGCGCAGCCGTATTGATCTTTGCGGTCGTCGGGATTACAAGGGCTTCAGGGCTTCTCGGCGATGAAATCTGGTTTGCCACGCTGCGCTCCGGCGGCGTAGCGAATGTGCACGGACTGTTCCGTCTTGTGCCTGCCGTAGTGCTTCTTCCGTTTTCCGGACTGTTCGCGAACCTCGCGGAGAAGATCGTGCCCGAGAAGGTTGAGGAAAACGAAGACTCTGTTTACGAACAGTATCTGCGCGAACTGGATGTGAGACTGATCCAGAACCCCACACTCGCCCTCAGCGAGAGTGAGGAACTGATCGGCCGCATGTCGGAGGTGGCGATCCACAACTATACAGCTGCTGTGCAGCAGATATTCACATTTGAAGAAGCCAGAGAAAAGAGGATCGAGGAAAGGGAGGACCTCCTTGACCGGATGGCGGACGCGTCCAATAAATATATTGTGGCGATTTCTCCTTACATTTCGCTGGAAAGAGACCAGCGGAACCAGAGTTTCCAGTATAAGGCGCTGACCTGTTTTGAGAGGATCGGAGACCTTGCGGTCAACATCCGGAACAATCTGAAAGCACTGCGGGATTCCGGATATTCCTTCTCGGATATGGCCCACGCGGAGCTCAAGGTGATCACCGGTGCGGTCGGGGATGTTCTTGCCCTCGCCTCGGATGCCTATGTGAGCAACAGCATTTCTCTTGCGAAAAAAGTGGAGCCGCTGGAAGAGGTCATCGATGAACTGATCGCGAAAATGCGGGACAAGCACACGAAGAGAATGGTGAACGGGCAGTGCGAAGTCTTCAGCGGGATTGAATTCCAGAATATCCTTCTTAATCTGGAACGTGTTTCGGATCAGTGTTCCGACCTCGCGGTCTACCTGCTCGGCCGAAGCGACGACCGTATCAACGGAAGGGAGCATCAGTACATCGATAATCTGCACCACTCCAACGATCCGGAATATCTCAGGGCTTTCGGGGAGAACTACGAGAAGTACTTTGACCGGCTTGACGAAGTGATCAAAGAGTATCAGGAAAAAGCAGCTTCGGGTAATAATATCTAAAACGGCTGGCGTACACACATATTGTGTGGTACAATATTTCCAAAGTTTTAAGACGAACAGGCCTTGAAACGAACCAGAGTGAAAACGATTGAAAGGGAGGCTATATTATGGCAGTATTGAGCGGATGTCAGGAAGGCAAACAGACCCCGAAACTCACGGAACTGATCTGCCCGGAGTGCGGTGAGATCATCGAAGTATTCGTAAGACAGGGCGGCACGGGAGATGACGCAGGCCGCACAAGAGATGATGCGATCTGTGAAAAATGCGGATACAAGATTCCGGACGGATCCAAGATCGGTGATTACGAGCTGGCATAACGCCTTTGATAATCTTTATATTAAAACAAAAGAAGATCCCGGCATTTTCGGCCGGGATCTTATTATTCCTCCCTGAAAACGACGGTATTGTCTGTCATGGATTCGATAATGGCCAGGGAATGCAGGTTGACTCCTTTCTCCCGCAGCATTTTTCCGCCTTCCTGAAAACCCTTTTCAATAACGATTCCGACTCCCTCGAGCGATGCGCCTGCCTGGCCGATGATGTCGATGAGACCTTCCGCCGCGCAGCCGTTGGCGAGGAAATCATCCACGATCAGCACATGATCCTCCGGTCCGAGAAATCTTCTGGAAAGCACCACGTCGTAGATCTTGCCGTAGGTATAAGAGCGGACGATCGAGCGGTACAAAGAGCCGTCCAGGTTTTTGGTCTGTGCTTTTTTGGCGAACACCACGGGTACGCCGAAACTCTGTGCCGTCATGCACGCCACCGCGATCCCGGAAGACTCGATCGTCAGGATCTTCGTGATCGGGCGGCCGCTGAAAATCCGGTGGAATTCTTCGCCGATCTCCTGCAGAAATGCAACGTCGATCTGATGGTTGAGAAAGCTGTCTACCTTGAGGATATTGCCGGGACGGACCCTGCCTTCCCGGAGAATTCTTCCTTTTAAAGCGTCCATTTTCCGCACTCCTTTTTCTTTGTGGAAGGGTCTGCTTCTCTATACTTTATTATTGCAAAATGATATAATAAATGCAATCCGCATAAGCCGAAAATGGAGGAGCGTGAATGCGTTATCAGAGTGAAAAAGAGGAAATGATCGCCCGTTTTCTGAGGCTGTATGAGAGCGGAATGATCAATATGTTTGAGGGAAATATTACCGTCAGGACACCGGACTGTGTTCTTGTTACGCCTTCTCAGAAGGAAAAGGACAAGATCACTCCGGAGATGATCATTGAGATGGATCTCGACGGAAATATCCTGAACGATCCGCCAGCAAAGCCGTCGTCGGAGTATAAGATGCATCTGATGCTTTACCGTCTGCGTGAGGATGTGAACGCCATAGTGCATACCCACAGTGCTTATGCCACTTCCTATGCCGTGGCGCGGGAACCGGTCCGCGGCAATATGGCCGAGCTCTACATGTTCTTCGGAGGAGAGATCCCGGTCTGCTCCTACGGCACGCCGGGAACCGAGGCGATCTGCGCGGATTTTCCGAAATACTTCGTCGAAGAGGACAAAGATGCCGTCCTTCTGGCAAATCACGGCATCGTGACAGCCGGAAAAACGCTTGCGGATGCATACAGCAAGGCGGAATCTGCCGAAAAACTTGCGATGATCGGCATTCAGGCGCGTCTCATCGGTGAAAAGGGCGCCCTCAGGGAGGAAGATAAAGAACCGCTGATGGCTTTATACAGGAACCGCAAAAAGCGGTAAGGACCGGAAAACGGGAAAGGAAAAAACATGGGCGAAGAATTCAAAAGACAGGAACAGAAAGCGTCCGAGATCGGGCATGTGGAAAAGAACCTGCCGGAAATATTTCCGAGGTACTGTCTGCTTCCCGGCGACCCGGACCGCGTTGACGTCATGTCGGCGCAGTGGGATCCGGGCGTGACAAGCTATGACCTTGCCCGGAGGGAGAGAGCGGCTGTCGGAACCTACAAGGGAAGTCCGATTGGAGCCTGCGACACCGGAATGGGAGGCGGGAGCGTCGAGATCTATCTGACGGATCTGGTAGCCCGCGGGGCGGATACGTTTATCCGCGTCGGGACGACCGGCTCGATCCAGGAACATGTTAAAGTGGGCGATATCGTCATCAATGACGCCTGCGTCCGGATGGACGGGACTTCGGACCTGTATGTGCTGAAAGGTTACCCCGCGGCTGCAAATTACCTTGTCACGGCAGCACTCGTGGAAGCCTGTGAAAAGCTCGGTTTCCGCTATCACGTAGGTACCGGCTGCACCTGTGCGTCTTTTTATACCGGTCAGTGCAGGACCACGATCGGCGGATACCGCCCGTCGGGCGCGGACCGGCTGTTTGATGACTTAAGACAGGCAAAAGTACTGAATTTTGAGATGGAAGGCGCCACGATCTTTACGCTGGCGAGAATCTTCGGCAAGCGCGCCGGAATGTGCGCTTCCGTCGTGGCACACCGTCTGACGGGAGAATGGCTGGAGGATCCGGAAGCGGAAGCCCGGGCGTGCCTGGTCGGCGCGGAGGCGCTCCACATCCTTGAAGAAAGGGAACGGGCCTGAAGAGACAGCGGCAGGAAGAAAACCGGAACCCCGGGACAGGGGAGCCTGAGAAGGAGGCAAATGACATGGTCATAACAAAAGAAGAACGAATGGGATGCAGTGTGCACCTGTCCGGGGATGAGAAAAGCGTGATCATTCTCGATCAGACGCAGCTGCCGAACCGGCAGGTGTATCTCACTCTGGAAACGGCGGAGGAGATCTACGACGCCATTAAAGTGCTCGCGGTGCGCGGAGCACCCGCAATCGGCATCTGCGCCGGATACGGCATGTACGTTCTTGCCTTGAAAAAACAGACAGAAGATTATGCTGCTTTTCGTAAAGAAATGCACGAGGACGGAGAGTATCTGATCTCTTCGAGACCGACCGCCGTCAACCTGAGCTGGGCCGTAAAGCGCATGCTCGGCGTTGTGGACGGAAACGGGGACAAAACGGTTCCGGAGATCGTTTCCCTGCTTCATGACGAATGCTATGCCATCCAGGACGAGGATATAGAAATGTGCCGCCGCATTTCCGAGTACGGGCTTTCTCTCGTCAAAGACGGCGACGGGATCCTGACGCACTGCAATGCGGGCCCGCTGGCGACGTCAAGGTACGGAACGGCGATCGGACCGATGCTTCTCGGAAAAGAGAAAGGGATCGAATTCCACGTCTTTGCCGATGAGACGAGACCTCTTCTGCAGGGTGCGAGACTGACCTCCTATGAACTGCAGAAAGCGGGCGTCGATGTCACCCTGATCTGCGACAACATGGCATCCCTCGTGATGAAGAACGGATGGGTGCAGGCCTGTTTCGTGGGATGCGACCGCATCGCCGCCAACGGTGACTTTGCCAATAAGATCGGCACGTCCGGCGTCGCGATCCTTGCGAAGCACTACGGGATTCCGTTCTATACGCTCGGACCAACGTCGACGATCGACATGAGCTGCCCGACGGGGGCAGACATTAAGATCGAACAGAGAAATCCGGACGAGATCCGGGAAATGTGGTACAGGGAACCGATGGCTCCCGCCGATGTCAAATGCTATAATCCCGCATTCGATGTCACGGATCACGAGCTGCTGACCGCGATCGTCACGGACCGCGGGATCGTGTATCCGCCGTTTGAGGAGAATCTGAAGAAGATATTTGAATAATCAGTTCACAGCTGCTGCTCTCCGGATTACCGAATCTGTTTTAACAAAAG
This sequence comes from Lachnospiraceae bacterium UBA1251, assembly GCA_002308255.1. GTDB lineage: Bacteria > Bacillota > Clostridia > Lachnospirales > Lachnospiraceae > Chordicoccus. The sequence continues at coordinate 15,203 of DBVZ01000071.1, forward strand.
TTTCAATTATAGTCGCCATATGGAGGAGAAATCATGGTTACCAGTTCACCGTCAGCAAGCATTCAGTTAAAAGAAGGCACACACATCGCGAAAGTGGTCCTTATGCCGGGTGATCCGCTCCGCGCGAAATATGTAGCGGAGCACTATCTCGAGAATCCGGTCCTGTTCAATGATGTCCGCAACATGCTGGGTTATACCGGAACGTACGAAGGCAAGGAAGTGTCGGTTATGGGCTCGGGCATGGGAATGCCTTCCTTCACGATTTATGCCTATGAACTGTTCACGTTCTTCGGCGTGGAGGCGATCATCCGCATCGGATCCGCCGGCGCGATCCAGGATGACGTCCATGTCCGCGATGTCGTCATCGCGATGTCGGCGTCGACGAATTCCGCGATGGGCAAGGCTTACGGCCTGCAGGGCGTGATCGCTCCGACCGCGACCTACGGCATGCTGAAAGAGGCTGTAAAAGCAGCAGAGGAGCTGGGCGTGCGTTCGCATGTGGGAACGGTCTATACATCTGATTACTTCTATAATCCCGACAAGAACATAAATCAGAAAGCCAGAGATCTCGGACATCTTGCGGTCGAGATGGAATCGGCGGGACTGTATCTCACGGCGATGGCCGAACACAAGAAAGCGCTTGCCCTGTTCACGATCTCGGATCATATTTACACCGGGGAGGCTCTCAATGCGCAGGAGAGACAGGACAGCTTCCACGAGATGATGGAAGTCGCCCTCAAGACGGCGGTCCGCTCGGAGATCTGAACCGGATGTGCCGGCGGGATTTTTATCAGACAGCTTTTTTTTAGAGGCAAGGCGTGATAAAATAAATTGTTAAATCGGGACAATTTTTATTGTATCCCTGAATTAAAGGAGGCAAATATGAAAAAGAAAACAATTCGACTGATCAGCATGCTCCTTGTCCTTGTTCTTACACTCGGACTTTGCGCATGCGGCGGCGGCAATCCTGTTTCTTCGGAAACGGAAAGCACCGCGGAAGCAGCGGAAGACACCGGCAAGGGTCTCAAGATCTGCATTATCACTACATCGGGTGTTGACGACGGTTCCTTCAACGAGAACTGCTACGACGGCATCAAGGCGTTCATAGCCGATCATCCGGACTGCACCGTAAAAGATGTCAAGGAAGCGGACCTGTCCAAGGTCATCGATACGGTCGGCGCTCTCGTCGGCGATTATGACGTTATGCTCCTTCCGGGCTACAATTTCGCAAGGGTCGCAGAGATCGCGCAGGCGAATACCGACAAATACTTCATCATTGTCGACTCTACGCTCCAGGACCAGGAAGGAAATGAAGTCAACGGCCTTCCGAATGTCTACACGATGACGTTCATGGAGCAGGAATCCGGTTTCTTCGCCGGTCTTGCGGCGGCTCTTTCCACCGAGACAGGCAAAGTTGCGGTCGTCAACGGCATTGCGTTCCCGTCCAACGTCAACTATGAATTCGGCTTCATGGCCGGCGTGAACTACTCGAACGCAAAATTCGGCACGAGCGCGGAATATGTTGAGATCCCGTCCTACGCGGGCGAAGCGGCTGTCCCGGTAGCGGGCGGCGACTACGGCACAGCGGTAGGCGGCAACTACATCGGAGACTTCGCGGATCAGGCAAAGGGCAAGGAAGTTGCGGAAGCCCTGATCGCAGCGGGCGTCGACATCATCTTCCCGGCAGCGGGAACCGCAGGAAACGGCTGCTTCACAGCGATCAAGGAAAACGGCAAAGGATACTGCATCGGCTGTGACGTCGACCAGTTTGACGACGGCGTGAACGGAAGCTCCAACATTATCCTTACCTCCGTTCTCAAGGTCATGGATATCAACATCACCAAGCAGCTGAATGCGATCTATGACGGCACGTTCAAAGGCGCGGATGATACGCTCGGCGCGGCATCTGATCCGGCAGGAACCGGCTTCGTTTCCGCAGAAGGACGTCATCAGCTCTCCGCAGAAGCTCTTGAAAAGATGAACCAGGCATACGAAGACCTCAAGGCCGGCAAGATCGAGCCGCCCTCGAACTTCAACGGCTATACACCGGAAGACTTCCCGGGTCTGAAATAAGTTGAAAAAACATGAAGGGTCAGCCATGACGCGGTGCATGGCGGCCCTTTTTTAAGCGGAAGTGAGGGAGTCACCATATGGGTGCAAACAACGAAGAATATATCGTGGAAATGCGGCATATTACCAAGCGATTCCCGGGTATTATCGCCAATGACGACGTCACGATCCAGGTGAAAAAAGGTGAGATCTACGCTTTGCTCGGTGAGAACGGAGCGGGAAAGTCGACTCTCATGAGCATGCTTTATGGTCTCTATGAGCCTGATCACGGTGAGATCTATGTCCGGGGCGAAAAAGTAGAATTCAAATCGCCGGCAGAAGCCGCAGCAAAGAACATCGGAATGGTGCATCAGCATTTCAAGCTGGTCGACAACTATACGGTCGGAGAGAACATCGTTCTAGGCATCGAACCGATGAAAAAGGCGCTGGGGATATTCCCCTACGTCGATATGAAAGAGGCTAATGAGAAGATCCGTACGCTTTCCAAAGAATACGGGCTGGAAGTGAATCCGACGGATCTGATTTCTGATATTAATGTTTCGATCCGGCAGCGCGTAGAGATCATGAAGATGCTTTACCGCGAAGCGGAGATCCTGATCTTCGATGAACCGACCGCGATCCTGACGCCGCAGGAAGTGGAATACCTCCTCAAGATCATGCTGGAACTCCGGAAAGGCGGCAAGACGATCATCCTGATCACGCACAAGATCGAGGAGATCAAGAAAGTAGCGGACCGCTGCGCGATCCTTCGCCGCGGCAGACTGATCGATATCCTGGATGTTCCGACAACGTCCACACAGGAGATGGCAAATCTTATGGTGGGACGCAACGTGGAGCTTTCCGCCGTCAAATCGGAACCGCATTTCGGGGGTGTCGTCCTTTCCGTTAAGGACCTTTCCGTTAGAAACGAGGAGAAGGTCCAGGTCGTCAAAGGCATTTCCTTTGATGTACGGGCAGGTGAGATTTTTGCGATCGCCGGCGTATCCGGCAACGGGCAGGTCGAGCTTGCGGACGCGATCACGGGACTTGAAAAGATCGAGAGCGGATCGGTCACCCTCCTCGGAAAAGAAATAACGAACGAGAGCATCCGCACCCGGACGGAGAGCGGCATCAGCTACATTCCGGAAGACAGACAGAAATTCGGTATTTTCATGGATTTCAGCCTTCGTGACAATATGGCGATCCGCCGCTATTACAAAGAACCGTTCTCGAAAAAAGGCATTTTCAATTTTGCGGAATCGGAAGCGTACGCGAACAATGTCATTGACAATTATGACGTCCGGAGCGGTCAAGGCGCGAAAACGATCATGCGTTCGATGAGCGGCGGCAACCAGCAGAAAGCGATCGTCGGACGTGAGATTGAAGAACATACGCCTCTAATCATCTTCGTGCAGCCTACGCGTGGTCTTGACATGGGCGCTATTGAGAACGTTCATAAGCAGATCCTGCAGGAACGTGACAGAGGGGCGGCGATCGTTCTGATCTCTCTTGAACTTGAAGAAGTCATGAACCTTGCGGATACGATCGGCGTTATCTACAACGGGCAGCTCCTCAAGATCGCGGATGCCGGCACGCTGACATCGCAGGATGTCGGACGGTATATGATGGGGGTGACGGAAGCGTGAGTAAAGAAAAGAAAATGAACGAAAAAGGCTTCAAGGCCTGGCTGGCGCGCTTCCTGACAAATGAAAAATGGTCGAAGCTCACCGTCCCGGTCTTCTGCATCGTCCTGATGCTGATCTTCTCGAGCATCCTGCTGCTGATTCTCGGGAAAAACCCGTTTACGGCGTTCTACAGCTTCCTTGCGGGCAACGGGTTCGCGCCGAAGGCCAGCTACGGCGCCGGCTCCGGCATGCTGTCGGATTTCTTCCAGTTCCTGAACATCATGGCGCCGATGCTGCTTGCCGCGCTGGCATTTATCTTTGCCTACCGCTGCGGCCTGTTCAACATCGGTATCGCCGGGCAGATGCTGCTCTCCGGTTTTGTGGCGTCCATCACGGTCGGTTACATGAAAAATCTGAGCGGCGTTATCGCTAAGCCCCTGGTTATCCTGATCGGTATCCTGGTCGGCGGAGCGCTCGGCGCGTTTGTCGGGTTCCTGAAATATCGGTTCAATATTCATGAAGTCGTCTCGACGATCATGATCAACTATATTATCAGTTATCTGACCGGCTTCTATATCAACTCGAAATTCGTGGATCCGATCAGCCGCGCGTCGAAAGTCGTTTCCGCGCAGTCGAGATTGACCTATACAAAGGTCCTGATCGGCGGATTTTACTGCAATGTGCCGCTCGGCATCGTTCTGGCAATCGTGATGGCATTTGTCGTTCACTTCATTTTCGAAAAGACTGTTTTCGGATTTGAACTGCGTGCCGTCGGATCGAACCGGAACGCGGCCCGCTACAGCGGCATCAACGTCGGAAGACAGATCGTCTTCTCCATGATGCTCTCCGGCGTTCTGGCCGGTCTTGCGGGTGTTACTTATTATCTCGGCTTCACCAATCAGATCCTTCCCAAGACCCTTGCGGGAATGGGATATGACGCGATCGCCACGGCCCTGCTGGGCAACTCGAATCCGCTCGGCGCGATCCTGAGCTCCATGCTGATCACTCTTTTCCAGAACGGCAGCAACTATATGAGCTCTGTCCTCGGCGTTGCCAAGGAGATCGCATCCGTCATTACCGGTATCCTGCTTCTGTTCTCCGCGTGCGGCGGGTATTTCCGCTACGTCTCTGCCGCTTCACTTGACCGGCTCGCCGACTATAAGCACACACAGGAGAAGCAGGAAAAAGAGGCGAAAGGAGGCGCGGACAAATGAGTTATATCAATAAAATGATCATCGACGGTCTTGCTTTCGGCATTCCGCTGTTCATCATGGCTGTCGGCGCGATCTACTCGGAAAAGAGCGGCATCACGAACCTTGCCGTGGAAGGCTTCCAGGGGTTCGGCGCATTCTGCGGCGCCGTGCTCGCGACGCTTCTTGATATTCATACGAACATGGATCCGCAGGCGATCCTGTATCTGGCAATCCTGACAGCATTTTTCGGAGGAGCTCTGTACGCGACGCTTCATGCGCTCCTGTGCATCAAATTCCGTGCCGATCAGACGATCAGCGGCGTCGTCATCAATATCCTCGCCGTGGCGCTCACGACTTTCCTGACGTCCCAGATCAGCGGCGTCCTGTACGGCAACGCATCCAACAAATTCACGCTCGGCGTTTCCAACCGCTTTACGGTGCCCGGAATCAGCAAAATCCCGGTGATCGGGGCGATCTTCACCAACATTTATCCGTTCGAGATCATCATCCTGGTCCTCGGCGTGTTCATGTGGTACATCATGTATAAATCGAAATACGGCATGCGCCTGCGTGCCTGCGGCGAAAATCCCCAGGCTGTCGACGCGGCCGGCGGAAATGTCGCGAGGACCCGCTTTATCGCGGTCCTGATCTCGGGCGGTCTGTCCGGTATCGGTGGCATGTGCTTTGCCTATTCGATCCTGTCGATGTTCTCGCCGAGCATTTACCTCGGCTACGGGTATCTTGCCATCGCGGCGATGATCTTCGGCAACTGGAACATCATCCCGACGTTCCTGGTCTGTATTTTCTTCGGACTTGCCAGAGCGGGCGGCAATCAGCTGTGTCTGTTTGCGGGACTGTCCTCACTGTATACGGATCTCTTCATGATGATCCCGTA
>DBVZ01000071.1:21082-21883 GCA_002308255.1 Lachnospiraceae bacterium UBA1251
AAACAGCAGCCGGAACAGTGCTTCCGGACCTGCTGTAAACTGCATCAGAAATTACGCTGCAACAGAAAGGAACAATTGAATGATACAGGACATCTATCCACACAGACTGAATAACCAATACGACCCGTCGAAGAAGCCGGAGAATGGAAGCTTCGTGATGGCATTCCGGAGACATGAAGTACTGCTTGCGGAAGAGGAATCCCAGGTGGATTTTCCGCGGGTCGGGGATTTTGAGATGACAGAGGATGTGAAAGATACCCTGCAGTATCTGTTTTCGGTTGACGACAACGACTTTTTCATGCTGGCGGAGGATGCTTTCGCGATCGAACACGCGGAAGGGGAGAGCGCCGGAATCGAGGAAGTCATTCCGCTCGGAGAGAAAGACAGCCGCCGCTCCAGTGTGATCCGGGACAACTCGCAGATCGAATCGGAGGAGGAGAAGGATGTCCTGTTCATTCACACGCGGAACGGGGTAAGCCCCGTGAAGATGCCGGAGGGTTACGTTTTCAGGGATTCGAGAGCGCTGCGGCGCATGGATATCGGGCCGAGAGAGAATATTTTCGCGGAATTTACCGGACATCAGATCTACCGCTGGTACCGTGACAATCATTACTGCGGCACCTGCGGCGGGACGACGAGACACAGCACGAAAGAGCGCGCGATCCGCTGCACGAACTGCGGGAGAACGATCTATCCGAGGATCCTTCCGGCAGTCATTGTCGCTGTCACGAGCGGGGACAGGATCCTGATGACGAAATACGCGGACCGGCCGCTTTCCATGTACGCGCTTGTGGCGGGGGG
>DBVZ01000071.1:21934-31773 GCA_002308255.1 Lachnospiraceae bacterium UBA1251
TATTACAAATCCCAGCCCTGGGGCATCGTGGATGACATTCTTATGGGATTTTACTGTGAAGTCGACGGAGACGACACGATCCGTCTTGATAAGAATGAACTGAAAGAAGGCAGATGGTTCCGCCGTGACGAAGTACAGCTTCAGCCGACGGATTTCAGCCTTACCAATGAAATGATGAAGGAATTTAAAGAAGGCCGTCAGTAGGGCGGAGTGAAAAAATACTGCGGTCCGGATCAGGACCGCAGCAGGCTGTAGACATATAAATCCAGATATTGATCATTTTTAAAGACGGCTTCCCGGAAGCATCCCTCCCGGATAAAGCCGTTTTTTTCGAGCACACGCTGCGAAGCGAGATTGGGAGCATATACTTCCGCATAGATCCTGTGCATGTCAAAATCCTCAAAACCGATCTTTACAAGTTCGGAAACAGCGCTTGTCATGATTCCCATTCCGTGGTAAGGCGTGGCAAGCCAGTAGCCGATCTCCGCATTTTTCCGGGAAACGTCATGCATAAAAAGCAGGGAAATGCTCCCGGCGACATGACCGCCGATCACGATCGCCCGGCAAAACTCGAGATTATCAGGGGTATTTTTGCAGTAGGTGATATACTGCAGGGCATCTTTTTCTGTATACGGTGACGGGAAAATGTCTCTGAGATACCTGGCGATCCGCGGATCGTCAGCTGCGGCGATCAGATCCGGACCGTCAGAATATTCCCACTTTCTCAGTTCATAATCCATAAGGTGTATTCCTCCCTGGCGTGTTGCGGTATGGATGAGGCTTTCCGCATCGGTGGAGACCGGTCTCAGCCCACCCCGTGGAAGCGGCGCTTGATCTTTACCGCTGCAAAAACGGCACCGGCTATGAGCGCAAGGATCAGGATCCATGCCCAGACGGGGACGTGATGGATATTGAAGCAGCGGACGTTGACCCACATACGGTTGATGGCAGCGTTCTGCTCCTGTGTGAAGTAGATCATGACGCTGGAACGGCCCAGCACCTCCCGGGTGGGGTACGCCGAGAACAGCTGTCTGTGCATGGCGTCCGCGTCAGCCGTGATGACATAGGTGCCGTCTTCGCCGCCAAAGAAGTAGGAGACGTCGTAGTCGATCGTGTCTTCCGCTTCATCCCCGCCGGATTCTTCTTCTGTGCCTTCTGAGACCTCCTCGGTTTCTTCGGATTCTTCCTCGTCTTCTTCTGCCGCTTCTTCAACGACGTCCTCAGCAGCTTCTTCGTCAACCGCTTCTTCGTCGGATTCTTCTTCGTCTTCCTCTGCAGCATAATTATACTCAGCGTACTCAAAGATCAGGGGATCGTCCCCGCCGGAGAGAACGGAGGTGTAGCCGATGTAGTACATGTTCCGGATCGTGATATCGGGGCGGGAGTTGAAATTTATAAATGCTTCCGCGGCATGTTGTTTTGCGCTGTCGTCCCCGATGCCCCTTTTTAGCATTACCCATCCGTCGAAATAGATATTGGTGCTTTCTTCCGGAACCGTGAAAGCGAGCTCAAAGTCATCCTCGTCCGCCTGGTCAAGCGTGTAGACACCGTCACCGGACCACTGATAATTGCAGACGACCTTTCCGGTGATCATGTCCGCCTTGCCGGCATCGGTCTCAAAGGAATAGACGTTGTCCTTGACATTCTGCAGATACTCCTGGACCTGCGCGATCATTTCCGGGGAGGTATCATTCATCTCCCTTTCAAGGTTTTTCTTATAATCGGGGTCGTTCCGGAACTCATCGCTCAGGAGAAGGTCCGACTTAATAGCGCCGACTGCGGCAAAATAGGAATCCCGGACATTGTCCTTGATCGTGATCTGGCGGCGGTAGGCGGGATCGGAAAGGATCTTCCATGTGGAAGCTTCCTCTTCGCTGATGACTTCCGGATTATAGACAAATCCCGTAACACCCCACATGTAGCCGGCAGCGTATTTGCTCCAGGGCTCACCGCCGATCTCCTGTGTCTCGAAGATGTTGCGGATATAGGGTGAAACTCCCTTGATATAATAATTGTTCTCATCGCTTTCATCGAAAAACGATTCGGAAAGAGGTACGAGTTCCTGCTCCGCCATGAGTTTCATGATCAGGTACTCGGAAGGGCAGACGAGGTCGAACTCATCTCCGAGCGTCAGCATATTATAGAGATCTTCATTGGTGCCGAAGGTCGAATACTCAACACGGACTTTTCTGCCGTATGTCTCATAATACCAGTCTTCAAAGTCCTCGATCACGGAATTCTCGCCGATGATATCTGCGTCGGGAAGTTCGATGGTCTCTTCTTCATCCCAGTCGCCCTCGTCGATATACTCCTCCCAGTTGCTGACCCGCAGCACGATCGTCTTATCCGGATCGGGTTCACCGGCCTTTGCCGTGATGCGGAATCCGGTGCCGATGCCGCAGGACAGGAGAACTGCGGCGGCGCAGAGGACGAACACTGCTTTTTTTATCTCTCTTTTTTTGAGAAAATTGAGAATATTGAGATATTTGAAAACATTCATATGATGGACCTCCTGCGCCGGCTATGCAGCTGGCCGGGTGTGACGATGACTTTTCCGGGTGTACACCCGTGTTTCTGCCTGTTCACACCCGATTGCAAGCGCTGCGGGTGCGGTATAGGCCGTCAGTGAGACAATATGTTCAGATATGCTCCCGCTTAACTGCTTTCTCTGCGCGCATGGCCCGGATATTCATGCCGAGCACGACGAGGACAACGATCAGGAAAATGACCGTGGACAATGCCCAGAGGGCTGTCTTGATCGTAGTCTGCGCGCCCTTTGTCGCATTTACGACATAGGTGCTGATGGTGTCAAAAGTCGCCGGTTTTGTATAAGTCGCGATAAAATAGTCATCCAGCGACAATGTGATCGCGAGAGCGAATCCGGAGAGAATGCCCGGAACAATCTGGGGAATCACGATCTTCGTCAGAGCCCGGAACGGCGTTGCACCGAGGTCCAGCGCTGCTTCGTAGATGCTGGGATCCATCTGTTTGATCCTCGGCATGACGGAGAGATAGACAAACGGTGCACACAGCGTCACGTGACCCGCGACCAGCGGGAAATAGGTGTCTTTGCTGATGTGCAGGACCACGACGAGGAGAATGCACAGGGAGAAACCGGTCACGACGTCCGCGTTGACGACGGGGATCTGATTGATGGCGTTCATGGCGCCAGAGAACCGGCTTTTCGAATAGAACGAACCGATCGCCCCGAGCGTACCGAGGACTGTCGCGATCAGCGCGCTGCCGAACGCGAGAACGATCGTTCCGAGGATCATGTTCCGGAGATCAGGCATCGTGAACAACGTGACATAATTCTGCAGCGAGAAGCCCCGGATCGCGCCGATCTGGGTGGAGGTCGTGAAACTGTACACCGCGAGGATCAAAATCGGCAGATACAGAAATGCCAGCAGCGCGATAAGGAAAACTATGCGCCATGTTCTGCCCGGCGTACGGGAAACTGTCTTATTCACAGAAGCGCACCTCCTCTCGCGGTTTCTTCGCTGCCGCCGGTCAGCAGCGTGAAAATGCAGATGAGAGCCAGCAGGATCAGGGAGATCATGGATCCGCCGTGCCAGTCATAGGCAGAGAAGTAGCTGCCGATGAGGCTGCCCATGATGTAGGTGCTGTTGTACAGCATGTCAAGGACAACATAGTTCGTCATGGCCGGCAGGAAGACCATGGAGACGCCGCTGAGGATTCCGGGAAGAGAGAGCGGCAGGACCACCTCGAGAAAAGTACGCGTCCGGTCCGCGCCGAGATCCATCGCCGCTTCCGTCAGGGCGCCGTCAAGGCGGGAGATCGTCGTATAGAGCGGCAGGATCATAAAGGGAAGAAAATCATAAGTCATGCCGATGACCGCGTTCAGGAACGGGTACATGGCGAGATTTCCCTCGAGGATCGTCAGGATTTCCTTCAGCGCCGTGATCCGGAGGGAGAAGTTGATCCACATCGGAAGCACGAACAGCATGACGATCACGGAGCGGCTTTTCAGCTTGCTCGTCCCGAGGATATAAGCCGTCGGATAGGCAAGCGTAAGGCACACAGCTGTTGTCACAGCCGCGAGCAGCAGGCTGTAAAACAGGGTTCCCAGAGTGTTCGGATCCGTGAAGAATCCGGTGAAATTGGAGATCGTGAACTGCCCCTGTCCGTTTGTGAAGGCATAGAATACCAGCACAAGAAGCGGGAGCACCACGAAGACAAGCAGGAAGACCGCATAGGGAATTCCAAGGCTTTTTCTTGAAAAATGCATGTTCGATCCCCCTGTTATTTTTTGCGAAGGGCAAATGACATCTTTTCTACAGGCATAATAAGGCTGACGCGGTCATCCATGTTCCAGAGATCTTCATCATAAACGACAAAGTCTTCCAGATCGGTGTGGATGACGTACATATAGTGGTCGCCGAGATAGATCAGGTTGCTGATAGTGCCCTGAATAAGGCCCGCATCCTGTTCGTCAGTCATCTCGATGTCCTCCGGTCCGATCGAGACCAGGACACGCATGCGGGACGGGTCGATGATCTCGCCGTTGCCGTCGAGGATACTGCCGTCTTCCATCCGTTTGCTTCCTTTTATGATACGGGTGAGGCTGGTTTCCAGCTTATGCCCGTTGTACTCGAGTCTGTGCGCGGCATTGATGTCCGCGTAGAATGTGTTGGTATGATCTTCCGCGCGGATAATATGAATATTTTCCGGATCGACCCGCATACCGACGAGGTCGCCAGGCCTCGCGGAATTGACAGACTGAATGACCATTTCGTTCTTTCCGGAAAGGACGGTGATCTCATAATGCATTCCCTTGAAGATCACACTGTCCACGACGCCGCGGATCGTTCCGAGACGCGGTGCGGTGAGTTCCACGTCCTCCGGACGCACAACAGCCGTGATGTGCGTGCCTTCCGGGAAATCGTCCACGCACTGGAATTCGCCGCCGCAGAACCGGGCGAGGAGCTTGCCTGTCATGACGCCGCCGAAGATATTGCTCTCGCCGATGAAGTCCGCGACAAATGCGGTCGCGGGTTCATTGTATATATCCTCGGGGGTGCCGATCTGCTGCGTCTTTCCCTCGTTCATGACGACGATCTTATCGGACATCGTGAGGGCTTCTTCCTGGTCGTGCGTGACGTAAATAAACGTGATCCCGAGCTTGTCATGCATGGCTTTCAGTTCCAGCTGCATTTCCTTGCGCATTTTCAGGTCAAGTGCGCCGAGCGGTTCGTCGAGGAGAAGGATCTCCGGTTCATTTACGAGCGCGCGGGCGATCGCGATCCTCTGCTGCTGGCCGCCGGAGAGCGTGGAAACACTTCGCGCCTCGAATCCTTCCAGATCCACAAGATCCAGGACTTTCCGCACTTTGCGCGCGATCTCCGCCTCCGGTGTCTTTTTCTGACGGAGGCCGAAAGCGATATTATTGTAAATATTCATGTGGGGGAACAGTGCGTAGCGCTGGAAGACCGTATTGATCGGACGCTTGTAAGGAGGCAGTCCGATAATGGATTTCCCGTTCAGGAGGATGTCGCCGCTTGTGGGCACATCAAAACCCGCGATCATCCGGAGCGTCGTTGTTTTCCCGCATCCGGACGGGCCGAGGAAGGTCACGAATTCCCCTCGCTTCACTTCCAGATTAAAATCTTTGACGGCGGTGAAGCCATCGTCCTCAAAGACTTTGGTGATATGTCTGAGCTCAATGATATTTTCTGTTGTTTCCATTGATTCCCCTCATCAGTGACGTTTTTATATGCTGCATGTTTTGGCTGTCTTTCAGATACAGGTTTCTATCCTGAGAAGCCAACGGATTTCTCACGGCTGTTCAGAACTCCGGAGGTGTGCTGATCCACAAAAACCTGGCCGGACGGCCTCCCGGATTGACGATTCGGTGCCGGTGCGTCGCGCGGTAGTAAAAGCTCTCTCCGGAACGGACGAGGTAGGTTTTATCGTCGAGAAGAAGCTGGATCCGGCCGCTCAGGACATACCCGAATTCTTCGCCGTTGTGCGGCTTGTCCTCCTCAAGAGAGGTGCGGGGCTGAAGCTGCACGAGCAGGGGCTCCATCTGATATTTCTGTGCCGAGGGAACGATCCACTGTCTGCTGTTTCCGTTCTCATCGATCTTCTCGAAAAACTGCTGTTCCGAGAAGACGACCTGTTCCTCTTCCTCCTTGAAAAACTCGGAAGGCGTGCTTCCCAGACATTCGATCAGATCCCAGAGGGTCACGACCGAGGGCGAGACCTGGCCGCGTTCCAGCTGGGAAAGGAATCCTTTCGTGAGCTCCGAGCGGTCCGCGAGTTCCTGGAGCGTCAGACCGTTCCTGTTCCGGAGATCGCGGATCTTTTTTCCTATATAAGTATTGACCTGCTTCGTTTCCATGGTTATTTCCGTATCCTGCCAGTGATTTCGGTGATTCTAAACGAAAGATTTTTTATTACTAAACTTAACCTTACGCGTCTGATTATATAGTAGACAGAATGTTTGTCAATACTAAACTTTTTGAGAAGCGGGAACCCGTGAAATCCGAATTGACAAGAAATGGAGAGCGTGAAATAATCGAGGAGCAGACCAACACAAAAACGAGGCATCTGATTTTGAAACACAGGAATTCCGAACTGGCGCACGATATGACGGAAGGTCCCGTATTCCGGGAACTGATCGCGTTTACGCTTCCCCTCATCATGGGGAATATCCTGCAGCTGACTTACAACGCGATCGACAGCATGATCGTCGGCCGGTTTGTCGGCAAAAACGCGCTTGCAGCGGTCGGATGCTGCAACCCCATCATGACGCTCGTGCTGCTCTTTACGAACGGGATCTGTCTCGGTGCGGGGATCCTGGTCGGCTTTCATTTCGGGGCAAAACATCTGGAAGTACTCAAACGCCAGGTCAGCACGGGAATGATCGCCGGCGTCGTGTTTTCCGCGGCCGTCGGGATCGGAATCGCTGCAGCGGCCTACCCGGTCATGCGTCTTCTGCAGGTGGATCCGGCGATCCTTACGGAGTGCGTCCGCTATCTGCGCGTCATCATGTTCGGCCTTGTATTCAGTTTTGCCTATAATTATCTGGCGAGCATTCTACGCGCGATTGGGGACAGCCGGTCCCCGATGATCTTTCTGGGGATCAGCGCGGTCCTCAATATTTTCGGAGACCTGTTCTTTGTCATGATCCTGAAAATGGGCTCTTTGGGTGCGGCGGTCAGCACCGTCCTGTGCGAGGCGCTCAGCGCGGTCCTGTGCTGGATCTATATTTACCGGGAGATACCGCTCCTGAGACTCGGAAAGGGCTGGCTTACCTTTGATACAGGGCTGCTGAAGAAAACGGTCTCATACGGAATCGTGAGCGCGATGCAGCAGTCGGTCGTCCAGGCCGGAAAACTGGCGAACCAGGGAATGGTCAACTCGCTGGGCGTCGTACCGACGGCGGCATTTACGGCGGTCAACCGTTTTGACGATTACGCAATCGTGCCGGCGCAGAACATGGCGCACGCGATGACGGCCATGATGGCACAGAACGTCGGCGCCGGGAAACACGACAGGGTGCTGAAGACTTTCCGGTCCGGGATCATTTCCGAACTGATCTTCGGAACATCAGCGGGGATCCTCCTCCTGCTGTTCGCGAACCCTCTGATGCATTTGTTTACAAGAGATGCGGAAGTCATCGCGGAGGGGACGAAATATCTGCACCTTATTGCGTTCATGTATCCCCTGCCCGGCATCACGAACGGCATTCAGGGGTATTTCCGGGGGATCGGGGATCTCAAGGTGACGCTCTGGTGCAGTATGATCAATATTTCCGTAAGGGTGGCGTGCTGCTATATTTTCCTTATCCGGATGAAAATGGGGCTGCGCGGAGTCGCCTGGGCCTGCTTTTGCGGCTGGATCGCCATGGTGGCATGGGAACTTCCGTATCTAATAAAATATATCAGGAATCACAGGGAGAGATATTTACAATGACAGAAGACAGAATCAGAAACGCGGCTGACGAGAGAGAAGCCGCATTGGAGATGCGGCTGGCTTTTCGGGAGATATTCGGTGAAGAGGCAGACGGCGTCGTATTCGCTCCCGGAAGGGTCAACCTGATCGGGGAACACATCGATTATAACGGCGGCCATGTATTTCCCTGCGCTCTGACACTGGGGACGTTCGGCGCCTACCGCAGACGGGATGACTGCGTGATGCGTTTTCATTCGCTGAATTTTGCCGGTGACGGGATCATTGTATCGGCGATTGACACGATGGAAGAGGAGCCCCGGGAGGACTGGACAAAATACACGAAGGGCGTAGTCTGGGCATTTGGGCAGAAAGGACACCCCGTCGGCAGCGGATTTGATTTCTTATGCTGCGGCACGATCCCGAACAAATCGGGACTTTCTTCCAGCGCCTCGCTCGAGGTCTGCATGGGGACCGCTCTTATGGAAATGTTCGGGCCGGACGGCGTGGACCAGGTGGAAAACGCCCTGATCGGGCAGCTCGCGGAAAACCGTTTTGTGGGTCTTAACTGCGGGATCATGGATCAGTTCGCTTCCGCGAACGGAAAGAAGGATCACGCGATCCTTCTCGACTGCGCGACGCTCGATTACCGGCATGTGCCGCTGGATCTCAGCGGAGCGAAACTGGTGATCATCAACACGAACAAACCGCATGAGCTGGTGGATTCCGCATACAACGAACGCCGCGCGGAGTGTGAGAAGGCGCTGGAACTCCTGCGGGCGGAAAGGCCGGAACTGTCCGCTCTTTGTGAACTGACGCCGGAAGAGTTTGACGCGATGGAAGGACTTCTTTCGGAGACGAAAGTCCGTGACCGGGCGAGACATGCCGTTTATGAGGAAGCCCGTACGAGAAGAGGAGCGGAAGCGCTCCGGAGAGGTGATCTGACAGCCTTCGGACAGTATATGAATGCTTCGCACGTCTCCTTGCGGGATCTTTTTGAGGTCTCCTGCCGGGAGCTGGATGTTCTTGCGGAAACGGCATGGGATACCCCGGGCGTCATCGGAGCGCGCATGACCGGCGGCGGTTTCGGAGGCTGCACGGTCAATATCGTGGAGGAAGATGCCGTGGAAGGCTTTATAGAAAGAGTCGGCAGGAAATACCTGGAAACGATCGGGTATGAGGCGTCTTTCTACGTAGTGACGGCAGGTGACGGCGCCCACAGAGTTGATTAAGGGAAGGCATTTTCAAAGTATATAACAGCTCCCTGCTGCCATCGCGGCAGCGGGGAGCTGTTTCTTCATTTTGCTTCAAACTCCCTTCAGGTGCACAATAACCGGTACATGACCGACAGCGGGAAGAAACTTCTCCATGATGTCCGTTGTTTTTATTTTCAGGGAAGATGTATTGACGCAGGGATGACAGCCGATGTATTCGTCCTTCAGAATATCTTCGTCGATCAGAAGCTGTACTGCATGGTCCGTGTCGTTGAGAAGCCCCATCACACTGACGGCGCCGGGCTCTATGTCGAGGTACTCCAGCATTTTTTCGGCCGGGGCAAAAGAAAGTCTGGCGGAGCCGATCTGGGAGGACAGCTCTTTGGTTTTGAACACCTTGTCTCCCGGCATCATGAGCAGGAAGAATCTCGTCTGCTGACGGTTGCACAGGAACAGGTTCTTGCAGATCGTGACGCCGAGAACCGCGTCGATCTGATTGCATGCCTCCATATTGTCCGCCCTTTCGTGATCCGTCCGCTGATAGCCGATTCCCAGTCCGTCGAGGTAATCATAGGTGCGGATTTCCCGGGGAAGGCGGCCTTCCGCGGTTTCCGGGCGTCCCGTGTAAAGTTCCATGGCGCGGTTCATTCTTTCATGCATTCACTGAGGTGATTTATATCGCATTTCCGGGAGACTTGCAACCTTCCCGAG
>DBVZ01000041.1:0-5257 GCA_002308255.1 Lachnospiraceae bacterium UBA1251
ATCACAAGCACTGTCAAAAGAACCGCAGCAGGCACGCGGCGGTTCTTTTTTTTCTTCTCTGTATCTGAAAGCTTTTTCATGGTCATGCGGGAAACGAAAGCCTCTTAATTGTAGTCTCTCCAGTAGAGCGTAAAATCTTCGGTCCAGTCTTCCGTGCGGTAAGCGGGATCGTTGTAATTTCCGGCATCATTCATCTCGATGCCCATCATAAGGCGCCATTTGGAGTCCGTCAGACGGTCGGACAGCGGATGTTGGAACTGATAGAAGCTGTAGACCGTGCCGGTCGCGATCCGGAGGGATCCGTCCAACGGAACGACGACATAAATGGTTCCGGTCTTTCCGGTGCCAAGTTCAAGACAGGACCCGTTCGGATCCGTGGCGACGTCTGTCACGATGGCGGCCGGGAAGTCGCGGCTCGTAAAGCGCTCCGAAGTGCTTTCGTGCTTATAGACTTCCTCCCAGAAATGCTCCAGCTGTCCGCCGTAAGTCCGGATGAGGTCAAATTCCTCATCGGTGGGAAGCTCGTTGCGCAGCTCTTTTTCGGCGATCACACGGAGCTGATCCGCAAGCTGCGCGAGACGGGAGAGATTATCCGCATCCTCGGAGTCAAGAAGTCCGTAGGAGGAGAGCCCGTCCGCGGTGGCCTGCGTGAGGTCCGCGAGCTTGCCGAAAAGGAGCGGTTCGGGTTCCACATAACCGCGGTCGTCCTTGACGCCGAAATCATCGCCGCCCATTTCCACCATGACCTGCTTGGAGTACAGGACCGTGTCGTGTTTGAGTTCCGCGTAGCTGCCGAGGAAAGTCTGCAGGTTCTTCCTGGTCCATGCACTGCTCTGCATGAAGGTCGGATAACCTTCTCCTTTTTCCGTGAGCAGAGGACGGAGCGTATCGAGCCATTTGCTGTAGAGGCTTGCGTTCCACATATCATCCGGGAGTTCCAGCACGGCACTGCGAAGGTTTGTCATGTTTTCCGAGTATCCATCGTAATCGTTATTGCCGCGGCTGTCGAGAATAGAGAGTGCGGCATCGGAGCCGAAGGCGGCCGGAATGTCCAGCGCGTCGGGGAGCATGCGGTTCTGACCGCTGCTGTTGGATCCGACTCTGTTGTAAAGAAGGTTCTGGAAGACTGTTGCGTCGATCGAAAAGCGCTGTCCCATGAAGCGGTAGCCTTTGTTCTGGTCCATACGATTGGCACCGTCTCCGTTGTCGATCATGGGAACGGAATTGATCTTCGGGGGATTCATAGTTGCCGTGAGAGCGTGGTACTGCGCCCAGGCGTCCTCATTTCCCGGAAGGTCGGCGGCCGTTACGGAAGCTCCGTACGCGGAGTCGATGATCGGCCGGTATTCGTAATAACCGGAGTCGTCGCTTGCACCGGCAAAGAAACTGGTGACCGAGTAGATCGCTTCCCAGAGGGGACGGGTCTCGTCATCGAGGCTGAGCGTCATGAGGAGCGCGGCACGGTCGGTCGTTTCATCGCTCTGAAGGAAATTCATACGTCCGAACCACATCATGGCACGGAAATACTTTTCGAGCTGCGCATCTCCTTCGTAATATCCGCGGACGATATACTGGCTGTAATCTTCATAGACTTCCGGGGAAGGTCCGTAAAAATTCATGAGCGGAGAGATATCGACGGCAGCGGAGTCATTGATGAGAGCCAGTTCCTTTTGGGCAATCTCGGAGACGTCCTGAGGGATCTGCACCGGCTGCTCGAGAAGTGCCGCTCCTACGGCAAAGAAAGCGGTATTCATTACAGCCGCGTTTTCCCACTCCGTTCCCCGCAGGGTCTCTAGCTGCGCCGCGCTTTTTGCGAGCATGCCGGAAGCGAGCTGTCCGAGAGAAGAGGAAAGATATTTTCTTTCCGTGTTTTTCATCAGATGGCTGAAGTAGAGATGATAGACATGCATCATCGAGTCGGTCGTCACAAAGCTCGGGCGCTGCATGTAGCGGTTCATCTCATATGTATCGAAAAACTCATAGCCTCCCGATTCGGCGCTGATAAAGAAATTGTTGGCGAGGAGCGCCGCTGTCTGTTCTTCGCTCATATAGAGGTCATTATTGTCGATATTGCTGAGATCCGGCGCGACCTGATAAGACGGGACCTGCGGCGTTTCCGACCCTGTTGTGCCAAGGAAACGGAGGCCGTCGAGGAAGGAGGGGCGGGGAAGCGCTTCGACCGTGACAACCTGCGTGACCCCGTTTTCGTCGGTCACTTCGGCGGCAGCCGTTCCGGGAAGGATCTCCGCCGGAAGCTGCGAAGCCTGTCCGCCATCTCCGGTCCCCGCAGCGGGCGTGCCGGCATCGGGAACAGCGGCGGTGCTGTCTGTGGTTACATTTTCCGCCGTGTCCGGAGGCGTGCCCGGATTCTTTTGGCGGTAGAAAAGAAGGATCCCGATCAGGGCCAGGGCAATCACCGCCAGGACGGGAATGAGGATCTTTGCAAATAGCGGGATCTGGGACCAGAATGAGGGCTTCGGCGGCTGTGTACCGCCGCCCGAAGGCATCGGACGGCCCTGCGGCACCGGACGGGAAGGGCTGTCGGGACGGAGCCTGCCGGACGGGGAAGAAGGTTCTTCCGGACGGATATTTCCGGATGTGATCTGAGGGATCGGATTTCCGCAGGAGGCGCAGAATTTCGCAGTATTTGAATTGGGAGCGCCGCAGTTGGGACAGAACATAACAGTATCCTCCGCTGAATGATCGTTGTAAGTGAATGAGATGGCGGAAACTTGTATCCGTTACGATTTTAGTGTAACATAAGATATTATGATTTAGAAGCAGAGGTGTGTTATGGCAGAAAAAAAAGCACCCGGCACGGGAGAAATCGTCATGAAAGAACCCTCGGTCAGGGCCGCTGCGCTCATGGCGGGGGGTGTTATTGTCTTTCTTGCGGGTCTTGCCGCGGTCTGGTTTCTCACCCCTTCTTTTTTTAACGCGCAGACAGTGGAGGGACGATGGTGGAAGGCCATTGTTTTTATTCTCGGGATGGCAGCGGTCATGCTGGGATGGAACCTGTTCGCGGACGGCTCCGAGGTGATCACGGCGACGCCGCGGAAGATCACGATCGCCCGAAAACTCAGGGGTGATGCGGTCCTGCCGATCGATCACGTCCGGAAGGTCCGCTTAAGGCGCAGGCATAACGTGAATCCCCTGCGGGGAATGATCGGCAGAAAGGCTCTGCACTGCTACATCGAAGCGAGAGAAGGTTCCTACACAACGCTTCTCGACGGAAAAGAAGGACAGGAAGCATTTATCGCCTACTGCAGGAAGCATCAGCTCCTGAAAGAGGGCTCGGAACAGGAGCTTGCCTGGTTTGAGGGTCATCCGGATGAGTGAGCGCGGTAAAAAGGAAAACAGAAAAACAGAAGACAGGAAACCCGAAAATAAAAAAACAGCGTTCCCGAAACCCGGCAATTTCCTTTATCCCGTACCGCCGGTGATGGTCAGCTGCGGTGCGGAGGGAGAAAAACCGAATATCATTACGGTAGCCTGGGCGGGGACAGTCTGTTCGGATCCTCCGATGGTGTCGATCTCGGTGCGGAAAGAGCGCTATTCCTATGAGATCATAAAAAGAACGAAGGAATTCGTCATCAATCTTCCGGACCGTTCCATGGCCCGCGCGTGCGATTACTGCGGGTGTACGAGCGGGGCAAAAACAGACAAATTCGCGGACACCGGTCTTACGAAGGGAAAGAGCCTCACGGTCGGGGCGCCGACTATTGAAGAGGCGCCGGTCAGCATAGAATGCGCGGTAAAGAAGATCCTGCCTCTCGGCTCTCACGACATGTTCCTTGCGGAAGTGAAGGCGGTGCAGGCGGACAGCCGGTATATGGACGAAAGAGGATCGTTTCATATGGAGGAGGCGGATCTGATCGCCTATTCCCACGGCCGTTATTATGCGCTTGGAAAAATGCTCGGATCTTTCGGGTTCAGCGTGAGGAAGAAAAAGCCTGAAAAAGGCGGCAGAAGACGCAGATCCTGACAGCGGTAACAGAAGGGAAAACAGAAGTGGATATCGAAGCGGTTCTGGATGAAATCCTGAAGGCGGCAAAAAAGGACAGCAGAGTCCTTGCCGCTTTACTGAAGACGGCAGAAGAAACAAATCCTGTCAGCTCTTTTTGCGCACTTGCGGGGCAGATGGGATTTCCTGTCAGCGAGATGGACCTTATCTACGCCGGGGAGGAGGCTTATGCGGCTATGCGCAGAAGCACGAACGGCGGAGGCGAAAATTCGCCGGCACTGGCCTGTGAGGAAGATTATTACGAACTGTTCATGACAAAGCTCCGGATGCTCTCGGAAGACCGGACGGGCGGGAAAAACGGATCCGGGGATGTCATCTGGCTCGGGGATGCGGCGGAAGATCCGTTTGCGGGCACATTCTCCGGCTACATCGGCGTATTCGATTCCGGCGTCGGAGGGCTCAGCGTGCTCAGCGAGATGAAACGGCTCCTTCCCGGAGAAACGTTCCTGTATTTCGGGGACTCCGCAAACACACCCTACGGAGAAAAAACGGAAGAATGGGTCCGGTCCCGTTCGGAGGAGATCACGGAAAGCATGCTGAATAACGGCGCGAAAGCGATCGTGATCGCCTGCAATACGGCAACGAGNNGGCTGCCGCGATCCGCGAAAAGCACCCGGATGTGCCCGTGATCGGAGTGGAACCGGCCCTGAAAGTGGCTGTCTCCAAGCATCAGGGGACGAGCTTTCTTGTCATGGCGACGAACGTGACGCTGCGGCTGGAAAAATATCATACCCTTGAGCAGCGCCTCACAAAGGATGCGGAATTCTACCCGCTGGCATGTGACGGGCTGGCGGCAAGGATCGAGCAGGGAAATCTGGACGGGGAGGATCTATCGGAACTTCTTGAAACCCTCCTTGCGCCTTATATCGGACAGGTGGACGGAATCGTACTGGGATGTACGCATTACCCGCTGATAAAAGAACAGATCCGCAGGATCTTCGGAGATATCCCGCTCTATGACGGCGGGGAAGGAACGGCAAGAGAACTGAAAAGAAGGCTGGAAAGAGCCGGCCTCCTTGTGCCGGACACCGAAAAACACGGACGCGTTCTTTTGTACTCCTCGAAAAAAGAACCGGGGCAGAGAGAACTCTATGAAGCATTCTTCCGAACGGCTGGAGAACAGATTAACTGAATACGCGGAAAGCGGAGCCTATCCGTTCCACATGCCGGGACACAAGAGAAATCCGGAATGGGAAACGGCCGGATGGAACTGTGACATCACGGAGATCGACG
>DBVZ01000041.1:5304-20454 GCA_002308255.1 Lachnospiraceae bacterium UBA1251
TTTACGGAACAAAGGAGACTCTGTTTTCCGTGAACGGCAGTACCGGAGCACTTCTGGCAGCGATCAGCGCAGCCGTTCCCGCCGGAGGACGGATCCTTGCCGCGAGAAACTGTCACCGGAGCGTTTTTAACGCGATTTATCTCCGCGGACTGAATGCAGAGTATGTTATGCCGGAAGCAGACGGTGCGGCGTGGGCCTGTGCCGGCGGTCCGGTTTCGGCGGAAGATATTGAGACCGCCCTTCAAAAAGAGGAAGCGGCGGCGGAAAAGGAACGGAATTCCCGGAAGAATGACCGGACGGCTGCGGTCGTGATCACATCGCCGACATATGACGGCATTGTTTCGGATATCCGGGCGATCGCAGACACGGTCCATCGGCACGGTGCGGTCCTGATCGTCGACGAGGCGCACGGAGCGCATCTTGCGATGCATCCCTGTTTTCCGGAATCCGCCGTGCAGTGCGGGGCGGATCTGGTCGTTCAGAGCATGCACAAGACACTGCCGGCGATGACGCAGACGGCGCTGCTCCACAATGTGACCGGCCGGGTGCCTTCGTCCGCGCTCCGGTATTTTATGGGTATTTTTGAGACGAGCAGTCCTTCTTATGTCCTGATGGCTTCCATGACCGCCTGTCTGCATGCTCTTGCGGATAACGGCGCCGTGTTCGAAGCCTATTCGGGAAGACTGAAAACACTCCGGGAACGGCTCGGCTCATTAAAAAGACTCCGGCTTCTTTCCTATGAGGCCGCGAACATGTATGATTTCTCAAAGCTGTGCATCGGCGTGGGAACATCCGGTCTTACGGGACCGGAGCTGTATGACCTGCTGCGGAAGAAGTACGGTCTTCAGATGGAAATGAAAACGCCTTCTTACGTGCTCGCGATGACTTCCTGCGCCGACACGGAAGAGGGATTCCGCCGTCTTGCGGAAGCGTTGGAAGAGATCGACGCGCAGATTCCGGATCGAAAAGGAACCGGCGGAGAAAAAAACCGCGGCGGGAAGGCATCATTTGAACTGCTTTACAGTTCTGCCACCCCGAAGATCCGTATGACGATCGCGGAAGCCGCGGACAAAGCGATATACGGAAACGGTCCCGCAGAAGAAAAGACGCTGATCCCCGGGGAAGTATGCACTGTTTTTGCGGAGTGTTATCCGCCGGGAATTCCGCTTCTCGTACCGGGAGAAGTCGTCCCGGCCGATTTTCCGGAAAGGGTCCGGGCCCTGCGGGAGATGGGACTTACGGTCCGGGGCGCCGGCAGGGAAGAGGCGGATCACGGAGAGCGGAAAAGCACAGAGGGATTCGGAGAGGTCTGAAGGGAATATGAGCAGAATATTCTACATTATGGGAAAAAGCGCCTCCGGGAAGGATAAGATCTACGGCCGTCTTGCGGCAAATGAAAATCTGGCGCTGAAAAAAATCGTTTTATATACGACGCGGCCGATCCGGGAGAAAGAAACCGACGGTGTGCACTATCATTTCGTGGACGAAAAGACGCTGGCGGATTTTGCCCGCCGGGGAAAAGTGATCGAGCGCCGGGATTACCGGACCGTTGCCGGCATCTGGAGCTATGCGACCGTGGATGACGGTGCCGTCCGCCTTGAAAGGAAGATGCCGGCGGATAAAAACGGTACGGAAAGCGGAGACCGCGGGGAGAACTATATCGCGATCGGGACGCTGGAATCTTATCGGAAGATCCGGGATTATTACGGAAATGAGGTTGTCTGCCCCATCTATATCGAAGTGGAGGACGGCGAGCGCCTCGCCCGGGCTTTAAAACGAGAGAAAAAACAGGCGGCGCCGAATTATGAGGAGCTTTGCCGTCGTTTTCTCGCAGACAGCAGGGATTTCTCGGAGGAAAATATACGGAAGACCGGGATCAGCCGACGCTTTGACAATACCGGGGAGCTGGAGGTGTGCCTGAAAGAA
Source organism: Lachnospiraceae bacterium UBA1251 (assembly GCA_002308255.1). Classification (GTDB taxonomy): domain Bacteria; phylum Bacillota; class Clostridia; order Lachnospirales; family Lachnospiraceae; genus Chordicoccus. The sequence continues at coordinate 7,231 of DBVZ01000041.1, forward strand.
GTTGAGGAAATGATCCTCGGTATGATATAATTAAATGCTCAGCATGTACACCGTTGATACAAGAGGCCAAACGGAGGAACGATATGGAACTTCGCAGTTTCAGGGAACTGATCGGACATGAGGAGATCGTGCGGCATCTTGAAGCGGCGATCCGAAGCGGAACCGTGGCGCATGCTTATCTCATCGAAGGAGAAAGCGGGAGCGGAAAACGGACGATCGCTTCTCTTTTTGCGGCTGCTCTTCTGTGTGAGACAAATGAGACGGATCCGTGCGGAAAATGCCTCTCCTGCAGCAAGGCTTTTTCAAATAATCACCCGGATATCATTTACGTGCAGCATGAAAAACCGGGTGTGATCACTGTGGATGAGATCCGCGAGCAGGTCGTCTCCACGGCGGACATAAAACCTTATGAGAGTGAACGGAAGATCTACATTATAGCGGATGCCGATAAAATGAACCCGCAGGCGCAGAATGCCCTGCTCAAGACGATCGAGGAGCCGGCGCCCTACGTGACCGTTCTTCTGCTTGCGGCTTCGAAGGAAAGCCTTCTTCCGACGATCCGGTCAAGATGCATCCTTCTGTCATTAAAGCCTCTTGATACCGGGAGAATCCGGGAACACCTCACAAAAGAGCTGCATGTTTCCGCGCAGGAGGCAGCGGTGATCGCCGCGTTTTCACAGGGCAATATCGGAAAAGCGCGCTCGCTCGCGATCGGAAATGATTTTTCGGAGCTGGTACGCGGTGCATTAAGCATCCTGACGAGGATCCGGGAAATGAATGTGCGCCAGTGCATTTCCGCGGTCTCTCAGCTGACGCAGGACAAACAGAATATTTATGATTACCTGGACATTTTCACGATGTGGTTCCGCGACGTGCTGATGTTCAAGGCTACGCAGGACGTCGACAGCCTGATCTTCCGGGGCAGGCTGGAGGCGATTTCCGAAGAAGCCAGGCACTGTTCCTATGAAGGCCTGGAGGAGATTCTCGCGGCGATCGATACCGCAAGGAACCGCCTGAAGGCAAATGTTAATTTTGACATCACCATGGAACTGCTGTTTCTGACGATAAGGGAGAAATAAGGACGAATGGCAGTCATTACAGGAATAAAATTCAGAACACCGGGCAAAGTATACTATTTTGCCCCGGGGGAGCTTCGGCCGAAATACAATGATCATGTGATCGTTGAGACGGCAAGGGGGCTCGAATACGGAAGAGTGGTTCTTCCGATCAGGGACGTTCCGGAGGAGGAGCTCAAGCAGCCTCTGAAGGAAGTGATCCGCATCGCGACAAAAGAAGATGACCTTCATGAACGGGAAAACCGGGAAAAGGAAGAGGACGCGTACGCGGCGTGCCAGAAAAAGATCCGGGAACACGGCCTCGAGATGAAGCTGGTTTCCGCGGAGTATACATTTGACAACAGCAAACTCACGTTTTATTTTACCGCGGACGGAAGGGTGGATTTCCGGGAGCTTGTCAAGGATCTCGCGGGTATTTTCCGCACCAGGATCGAACTGCGCCAGATCGGCGTCCGGGACGAGACGAAGATCATCGGCGGGATCGGTATCTGCGGCAGGACACTGTGCTGCAACGCCTATCTGCACGATTTTGCTCCGGTCTCCATCAAAATGGCCAAAGAACAGAATCTCTCGCTGAACCCGACCAAGATCTCGGGTTCCTGCGGAAGACTGATGTGCTGCCTTAAGAATGAGGCGGAGACCTATGAGTACCTGAACCGCGGCCTGCCCCGGAAGGGAGACGGCGCAACGACGCCGGACGGCCTGCCGGCGGAGATCCAGAGCGTCAATATTCTCAGACAGACGGTCCGCGTGATCGTGGATCTGGAGAACGACGAAAAGGAAATGAGGGAATATCCTGTCTCCGAGATCACATTTACGCCCAAAAAAGGCAGAAAACGCAGCGGAACGGAGCAGGATCCCGTTTACCGGCAGCAGGTCACGCAGGAGGAAGCGGAAGAAAATGCGAGAGCGTTCCTGGACGAACAGGAAGAGATTTCCGTCTTTTTTGAGGAGCCGGAAGAAGTGACGGACGCTGTTCCGGGGGAATCCGAGCCTGTGGAAACAGCGCCTCCGAAAGAAAAGGAGCGCCGGCCGAGGAAGAGGCACCGCCATAAGACGGAACGTCAGGGAAATGCGGAACACGCGGAAGACGGAGAAGTTCCGGCACAGGAAAAACAGCCGGAGCAAAAAGACGGAAAGCTCCGTGCGGAAGGCGGAAAAGAAGGTTCCGAAGAAGGAAAACGAAGCAGAAGACACCGCAGAAGCCGCAAAAAGCCGGCGGCCGGAGATGCCCCCGAGGGAAAAGATAACCGCATGGACGCAAAACCGGCGGCAGAAGGCAGAACGGAGCCCGGCGGAACGCAGGAAGAAAAAAGCACTCCCCGCCGGCATCGCAGAAAGCGCAGCCACAGCAGGAGAAGCAAAGAGGGCTCCGCAGCGAATACGGAAAGCGAAGCATGAGCGAAAGAATCGATACACTGATGCCGGGCAGGGTTGTAATCCAGAACCCGGCATTTTTCTGCTTCGGGATCGACGCCGTGCTGCTGGCGCATTACCCGGAGCTGAGGAAAACGGACAATGTGATAGATCTCGGATGCGGGTGCGGCGTGATCTCTCTGATCATGAGCGCGGCGGCGGAGCGGCCCGGATTCGAAAAAGTGCGGTTTACCGGCCTGGAACTGCAGCCGGAGCTCGCGGAGATGGCGAAGCGAAGCGTTCTGCGGAACGGGCTTGCGGAAAAGATCTCGATCGTTCAGGGAGATCTCCGGAACTGCACGGAACTCTTTCAGCCGGCATCCTTTACGCTGGTCACATGCAATCCGCCTTATACACCGGCGGGAAGCGGGATCGTGAATCCTTCGGATTCTGTCGGCATCGCGCGGCATGAGATCTGCGCGGCGCTGGAGGATGTCATCGGCGCGGCATCCCGGCTGCTGAAGAATAACGGCCGGTTCGCGATGGTGCACCGCCCCGGGAGACTCGCGGAGATCACGGAAAAGCTGCTGAAATGGCATCTCGCTCCGAAACGGCTCAGAATGGTGCATCCTTATGCGGATAAAAACGCCAATCTGGTCCTGATCGAAGCTGTCAAATGCGGCCGGCCGTCGCTGAAAGTCGAGCCGCCGCTGATCGTGTATGAAGAACCGGGCAGGTACACCGGAGACATTCTTAAGATTTACGGAATGCTTCCGGATCAGACGATTTCCTGTCCGGAAAAGAAATAAAAAGAAACCATCAGGACAGCAAGTCCGCAGATCTGTCTGAAACAGGGGGAAAATCAGAATGGGAAACAGAAAAAGGCGGGGAGACCGCCGCGACGCGACGCTTGTCCGTGAGACGGACGGACTGCATTTTGTCATGCCGATCATTTATCCCGGCAGATGCAACAATGAAGCGTTTATCAACCTAACGGTAGACCTTACCGAGACTGCGAAGTATCTGGAATACAAAAATGCAAACAATGAAAACCCGGATTTCAAATATACGCTTTTTCATGTGATCGTGACCGCGGCATTTAAGGTCTTTACACTGATGCCGTGGATGAACAAGTTCATCCAGAACAAGAACATTTATCAGAGAGATACTGTCTCTGCGGGCTTTGTCGTAAGAAAAAGAATGGAAGCGGGCAGCACCGAAGGCGGCGCGCTCCTTTATGCGGATCCCAAAGACACGATCGTCGAGATCCGGCAGAAACTCTATAAAGTCATCACGACTTCCCGCAGCGACGAGGGCGACGCATCCGCCAACAGCGCGGATATCCTGCAGAAGCTCCCCCGTTTTGTCGGCAAGGCCGTCGTGGAAGCGCTGGTCGTTCTGGACAGGTTCGGAAGAGCGCCGGCATCCATGGTGGCGTCGGATCCCTACCAGGCATCCATTATGCTGACCAATCTCGGATCGGTCGGGCTGGATGCGGGATACCATCACCTGACTGAATGGGGGACCAACTCTTTCTTCGTGATTATCGGAAAGAGGGGAAAACACCCGTTCTATGAGGATGACGGATCCGTGACCATGAGGGATTCCGTCGAACTGGGGCTCACGATCGACGAACGGATCGGCGACGGATATATGTTCTCGCAGGCCGTGAAGCTGTTTGAGAAAATGATCGCGCACCCGGAATATCTTGACAGACCGCTTGAGGAGGAAATTGACTGATATGGCTGAGACGCTGGCACAGAAGATAAAAGAGAAGATCGCGCCTGAGAGCGCTAAAAACGCGGACGGAACGGAAAAGATCACCGCGAAGACGCCCTGGCTGCCCTCCGTGGACGGCGTTCCGGGGCATCTCGATTATTATCAGGGAAGCATGTTCGAAATGATCGAAGCCGTCGCGGAAAAATATCCGGATTACGTGGCGTTTGATTTCATGGGACGGCCGACAACGTATAAACGGCTCATATCCGAAGTCCATCAGTGCGCGAAAGCACTGAAGACGATCGGCGTCCGCGAAAATGACAGGGTCACGATCGCGATGCCCAACTGTCCGCAGGCGATCTTCACGTTCTACGCGGTCAATCTGGTCGGAGCGGTGGCAAATATGATCCATCCTCTTTCCGCGGAAAAAGAGATCGAGTTCTATCTCAACGATTCCCAGTCCGTGACAGCGATTACGCTTGACCAGTTCTACGGGAAATTTGAGAGGATCCGCGCGCACACACGGATCACGAACATTATTATTGCCAGTATAAAGGATGAACTGTCGAGACCGGTCAAGATCGGCTATATGCTCACGGAAGGACGCAAGCAGGAAAAGATTCCTTCCGACGCGCCCGTTATCCGCTGGAATGAATTTTATAAACTGGGACGGCACTGCTTTTACAACTACCGCTGTGAAAGAAAAGCGCAGGATCCGGCAGTTGTCCTCTACTCGGGAGGAACGACGGGAACCACAAAGGGGATCCTCCTTACGAATATGAATTTCAACGCACTCGGGGAACAGGTCATTGCGGCCAACCCGATCTTTGTGCCCGGCGACAAGATGCTGGCTGCGATGCCGCTGTTTCACGGTTTCGGACTCGGCGTCTGCATTCATACGATGCTCTCTCACGGGGGGAGATGCGTTCTTGTTCCCCGTTTTACGGCGAAAAGCTACGCGAAGCTGATCACAAAATACAGGTGCAATTTCATCGCCGGCGTTCCGACGCTTTATGAAGCGCTCCTGAGACTGCCGTCGATGGAGAAGGCAGATCTCTCTTCGCTGAAAGGCGTATTCTCGGGCGGGGATTCCCTCTCGATCGAGCTCAAGAAAAAACTGGACCAGTTCCTTGCGGACCACCATGCGTCGATCAGGGTGCGGGAAGGATACGGGACCACGGAAACGGTCACGGCCTGCTGTCTCACGCCGATCAACGAGGCGAAGGAAGGATCCATCGGGATCCCGTTCCCCGATACCTACATCAAGATCGTGAAACCGGGCACAGAGGAAGAGCTTCCGTACGGAGAGGAAGGAGAGATCCTGCTCGCCGGACCGACCGTTATGAAAGAATATGTCGGAAAACCGGAGGAGACGGCAAATACGCTGCGGCACCACAAAGACGGACTGACCTGGGTCTGCACGGGAGACCTCGGGACCATGGACGAAGAAGGATTTGTCTATTTCAAAGGCCGCGCGAAGCGCATGATCATCAGTTCGGGTTACAATGTTTATCCGGCGCAGATCGAAAATATCCTCGATGCTCATGAGTGCGTCCAGATGAGCTGCGTCATCGGCGTTCCGGATTCCTACCGGATGCAGGCCGTAAAAGCGTTCATCATGCTGAAGCCGGGTGTCCCCAAGAGCGAAAAGATCCGTCAGGAGATCTTCGATTACTGCGGCAGGCATGTCGCAAAATACGCGATGCCGAGAGAGATCGAATTCCGCGACGAACTCCCGAAGACGCTGGTCGGCAAGGTTGCCTACCGCGTCCTTGAAGAGGAAGAGGCGGCAAAGAGGGAGAAAGAGAAGGCGGAAGCCTCAGAGGAATAAAACAGCGCCCGCGGGCCGTCGCTCGCGGGTTTTTTACATGATACAGGAGCAAAGCGGAAGATGAGCGGAACACTTTATTTATGCGCAACCCCGATCGGTAATCTCGGGGACATCACTTACCGCGTCGTGGAGACGCTGCGGCAGGTCTCCCTGATTGCGGCCGAAGATACCCGCAACAGCCGTGTCCTGCTTGAGAGATACGATATCCACACGCCCATGACCAGCTATCATGAGCACAACGCGGCAGCAAAAGGAGAAACACTGGCGCAGAAGCTGCTTGCCGGAGAGGACATCGCCCTTATCACGGATGCCGGAACGCCCGCGATCTCCGATCCGGGAGAAGTGATGGTGCGGATTTGCTATGAATACGGCATTCCCGTGACGTCCCTGCCCGGACCGTCGGCCGTCATTACGGCATTGACACTGTCCGGAATGAGCGCGCGCCGGTTTGTTTACGAAGGATTCCTTCCCCGGGAGAAGAAAGAGCGGACGGAGGTTCTGGATTCTTTGAGAACAGAGCGGAGGACGGTCATTTTCTATGAGGCGCCGCACCGGCTTCGCAGAACGCTGGAGCTCCTTGCGGAGACGTTCGGGGACGACCGGGAGATCGCTCTGTGCCGGGAACTGACAAAGAAATTTGAGAGCATCGACCGCACGACGATAGGGGAAGCCCGCCGTTTTTACGAGGAATCCGAGCCCCGCGGGGAATATGTCCTGGTCGTCGGGGGGATGAGCGCGGAAGAAGCGGCCGGAGAAGCTGCCGCTGCATGGGATCATATGAGCATCCCGGAGCATGTCGCCATGTATGAGAAGGAAGGACACGACAGAAAGGAAGCCATGCGTCTTGCCGCGAAGGACAGAGGCGTCTCGCGCAGAGACATTTATCAGGAACTCCTGAAGGAAAAAAACTGAAACCGGAGGAAGAGGCACAGCCGGAAACGGCGTTTCCGTAAAGAAAGAACAGCACTTTTCGGTGCTGTTCTTTCCTGTTTACCGGTCCCGGGGAGTGTTTTCTTCGGGATAAATGTAAAGATGCGTACGGATCTCCTCCAGGAAAGGCTGCCCGAAGCGGAGCGCGGCAAGGGGCGAAATGCCGTCGATCATGAGCAGGGCGTGCATGGACTGCGGAAGTTCGGTGCAAAGTACGCGCAGGATCCGGTCCGGGAAGATCCGGTCAGCGGAGCGCCGGGTCTCTCTGGCGAGACGGCTGCGCTGCGCCAGCAGGCGGCTGTAAAGTTCGTACTGCCGCCCGGAAAGACCCGGAAGAAAGCCCGGAACACGGAGCGGCGCTCCCTTGTGCAGAAGCCGGCGGCCTTCTTCGTTTACGGGCAGCGCTCCTGAGAGGCATACCGAACATTTTCCGCAGTAAGGAGAAGCATGTTCCCCGAAGTATTCCAGCATGAAAGCGCGGAGACAGACCCTGCCTGCCGCGTAATAAACCATGGTGCGAAGCTTTTCCCGTTCCGTTTTCTGACGGCGTTTTTCCGCGGCGGAAGACGGCTTTCCCTTTGCTTCCCGTTCGATAAAAAGGGTTCCGGTGCGGACATCTTTCGGATGGTAAAAAAGAATACATTCCGCGGGAAAACCATCCCTTCCCGCGCGGCCGGCCTCCTGGTAGTAGCTTTCCATATCTTTCGGCATATTGTAATGGATCACAAAGCGGACATCGGGCTTGTCCACTCCCATGCCGAACGCGTTGGTCGCCGCGATCACCGGCGTTGTCCCGTTCATAAAACGTTCCTGCACCGCGTTCCGCTCTTCCGCGGTCATGCCCGCATGGTATTTTTCTGCCGGAATACCGGCGTTCACGAGAAAACGGGTCACTTTCCCGACCGTCTTTCTTGTGAGACAGTAAATGATCCCGCACTCGCCGGGATGGCGGCGAATGTGATATATAAGAGCTTTCCGGCGGTCCTTCGGCCGCTCGGCCGCAAAAAAGAGATTGGGGCGGTCAAATCCCGCCGCAAGGCAGTACGGCTTTCGAAGACGCAGTTCCTGAAGGATCTCCTGCCGCATCGCGGCATCCGCCGTAGCGGTAAAGGCGGCAATGCGGACCGGGCCGGCGTCTTTTTCGAGATATTCTATGAAATCATGGATCTTGCGGTATTCCGGCCGGAAATCATGGCCCCACCGGCAGATACAGTGAGCTTCGTCGACACAGAGGAAGGATACGGCAAAAGAGCGGATGAACCGGCGGAAGGCGGGAGAGGAGAGGCGTTCCGGAGAAACGTATAAGATTTTTAACGGATGGGACAGTTCCCGAAGAGGATGCAAAGAATTAACGGAAGAGGCGGGGATGCCTCTTTTGCGGAGTGAACCGACCTGGTCCTCCATAAGAGAGATGAGAGGAGAGACCACGATCGTAAGACCGGGAAAGAGAAGTGCGGGGACCTCATAACAGACCGATTTGCCTGCACCGGTAGGCATGATCCCGAGAACGTCTCTTCCGGAAAGAAGGGCCCGGACAAGAGCGTCCTGTCCGGGCCGGAAATCTTCGTATCCCCAGTATTTTTTCAGGATCTGCCGTGCTTTCTCATAGGCAGTCATAAAACAAGTCCTGACAGGGGTGCGGAAAAGGGGTCAGATCTTCTTCATGCTCATTTCGTGAAGAAGATAAGTTTTCAGGTCATAGAGCTTATCCGAAAGGTCGACGTAGACTTCGTGCGGATTGACAAGACGTTTGGTCTCGTCCCAGAGGGTATCCTTCTCGCGGCGGCAGATCTCCTGCAGTTCCATGACGCTCGGAGAACTGTATACGCAGCTGCCGTTCTTGAAGACCGGAACGAGAAGCTCGCGAAGGGTATAGGAACCGCCCTCGATCTTTGTCTTTTTCCATGTTTCGATCGGATCGAAAATGATCATGTCCTGCTGCGGATCAAATGTTTCCTCGGCAAGGCAGATCAGGTCCGCGCGGATCTTGCCGGTCTCCTTGTCGTAAATGCGGAAGACCGTTTTATTGCCCGGATTCGTCACCTTCGCAGTATTTTCGGAAAGCTTGATCTTCGGGGTGAATTCGGTCTCGCCGGCATTCTTGATCGCCGCAAGCTTGTAGACGCCGCCGAAGCTTGGGTTGTCGCTGGAAGTGATGAGACGGGTCCCGACGCCCCAGGAATTGATTTTGGCGCCCTGCTGCTTCATGGAATTGATGAGGTATTCGTCCAGGTCGCTCGATGCGGCGATCGTCGCGTCCTCAAAGCCTTCGGCCGCCAGCATTTCGTATGCCTTTTTGGAAAGNNTAGGCAAGGTCGCCGCTGTCCATGCGGATACCGTATTTGCGCGGCTTCAGTTCAATGCCTTCCGCTTTCATTTCCTTAAATACGCGGATCGCGTTCGGAATGCCGGATTTCAGCGTGTCATAAGTGTCTACGAGCAGCGTGCACGCGTGCGGATACAGCTTTGCGTAAGCCTTGAAAGCCTCATACTCGGACGGGAAGCTCATGATCCAGCTGTGGGCGTGGGTCCCGAGAACGGGAACGCCGAACATGGTGCCGGTCAGCACATTGGATGTGCCTGCGCAGCCGGCAATGACAGCAGCGCGGGCGCCGTAAATGCCTGCATCCGGTCCCTGCGCTCTGCGAAGACCGAACTCCATAACCGCATCGCCGCGGGCGGCGTGGCATACACGGGCAGCCTTCGTGGCAATCAGGCACTGGTGATTCATGATATTCAGGATCGCGGTCTCCAGGAGCTGCGCCTGCATGATCGGGGCAACGACTTTAACAAGGGGCTCTCTCGGAAATACGACCGTTCCCTCGGGGACGGCGTAAATATCACCCGTAAAATGATATCCTGCCAGGTAATCGAGGAAATCTTCTTCAAAGACGTGAAGACCTCTCAGATATTCGATATCTTCATAAGAAAAATGCAGAGATTTGACATACTCGATGATCTGCTCCAGACCGGCACAGATTGCGTAGCCGCCGCCGCTCGGATTCGTGCGGTAAAAGGCATCGAAGACGACCATCTGTTCTTTGGGGTTTTTGAAATACCCCTGCATCATGGTTAGCTCGTAAAAGTCAGTCAATAAAGTAAGGTTATCGGCCCTCATCGGAACTGTCCTTTCTGCTCCCGTTGCGGGAGCCGGGGGATTAGGCTATAATTGCTTTACATGATACTACGTTTGAAAAAAGCGTGCAAGGCACTTTCCGATGACCGAAAGACTGATCGACAAATTTATTAAGAAAATTCCCGAAAATGAAGAGGAACGGAAACAGTATGCCCTGACGGCGTTTGCCGTTGCCGCCGCCGTGCATCTCTTCATGTTCGCTGTCAAAATGATCTGCGGCGTTCTGGCACGCTCCGTCGCGGTCCGCGCGGACGCGTGGAATAATTTTGCTTCGGCTCTGGCGGCGGTTTTCGGGATTTTCAGTTTCCGGGCGCTTGAAGACACCAGACGGATTCCGAAAGACGGCGGAAGGGATGACCGGCGGAAGGGGATCAGGAAGGTAAGATATATTGCTGCTTTTATTGCGGCATTTATCGTTTTCGAGATCGGGTTTTCACTGTTCAGCAGAGCCTTTACGAGGCTCCGGCATCCGGCATCCGTGACGCACGGGATCCCTGCGGCGCTGGTACTTGTTTTCTGCATTCTGCTCCGGCATGCTTTTGGCGTTTACTATGTACGGATCAGCGGAAAACTGGATATGCGTCTTCTGCCGGGATACGTCCGGCACGCGAGAGCGGCAAATATCCGCACCGGACTTGCGGCAGCGGCTGTTGTACTGGACCAGTATGTGCATATCAACGCAGATTTTCTGGTGACGCTGCTGCTTTCCGCCGCGGTCATGCGGGAGGGCATCATGATCGCCGTGCAGACGATCCGCCCAGCCGTCGAGGAGGAACCGGACCAGGGGCTTGTCAGGGATATCCGGAAAAGACTTCGGGAATACAGTCTCGTACAGGGGATCGGCAGTCTCAAGGTCCGTTTTTTCGGTCCGGGAAGGCGGATGATCGCCATGAGGATCAAAGTGCCGAAAGCGGCTGATATGGCTGAAATATTCGGAAATATACGTGTCATTGAAGAAACAGTCGGGAAGGAGTTCGGCATTGCGCTGGTGCTGCATGCGGACCCAATCGAATCTTCCGACAGGGAGTCCCTGAAAGTCAGAAGGATCCTTGAAGAAGAACTGGAAGCCCGGGACGAGAGACTTTCTTTCGATCATTTTCATATCGTGAGAGGAAAGGAGTTCAGCAACCTGATCTTTGACCTGTTTGTTCCCTTTGAGTATGAGGAAGAAAAGACCCGTATTCTCATGGAAGAGATCGGGGAAAAGATGCGTCTTGTCGATGCCCGGTATCTGTGCGTTATTTCTCCGCGGAAACTGACCTGAGAAAGGCGGTAATATTACATAAAATACAGCCGCGGGATTCGGCAAAGTGACGAAAATTTCACAATATATAAGAGAATGGTTGCAATATGGAAAAGCACTGTTATAATGGGAGTTGTAATACGACTAACATATCACACAAAATAACGGTTCGAAAGTTTCAGGAAAGGAAAAAGAAACATGAAAGCTCTTGTGTATGAAGGTCCCGAAATTCTCACGATCAAAGAGATCCCGGATGTAACGCCGGCAGCAGGAGAAGTCTACGTCCATGTGACGGCGACGGGCATCTGCGGCTCGGACTTCGCGGGATATCTGGGCAAGACGGGAAGACGGATTCCTCCCATGGTCATGGGACATGAATTCGGCGGCGTTGTCGAACAGCTCGGGGAAGGTGTTACAGATCTTAAGGTCGGCGACCGGGTAAGCGTTTATCCTGTTGATCACTGCTGCGAATGCGAATTCTGCAAACAGAACAAGCCGATGCTCTGCCTGCAGAAAAAACAGTACGGCGTGCTCACCAACAACGGTTCCATGACCCGCGGCATCTGCGTGCCGGCACGGCTGTGCTTCAAGGTTCCGGATCACGTTACGGATGCGGAAGCGGCACTCGTTGAACCGCTTGCGGTTTCTTACCGCGGCGTTGCCTCTTTGGGAGACCTGACCGGCAAGAGCGTTCTTGTAGTAGGCGCCGGAACGATCGGCCTGTTTGCCCTTGCCTGCGTAAAGGCAGCCGGTGCGGCTAAGATCTTCAGCGCGGATATGATGGACAACCGCCTTGAGATCGCGAAGAAGATCGGCGCGGATGTAACGATCAACACCGGACGCGAGGACGCGGTGGAAGTGATCAGTAAAGAAACGGACGGAAAGCTGTGTGACTGCTCCGTGGAATGTGTAGGCATCACACCGACGGCGGCGCTCTCCATCGATGCGGTCGGATTCGGCGGCGCGATCGCCTGGATCGGCAATAACTGGCCGAAGGTCGAGATCCCGATGCAGTCGATCGTAACGAAGGAGAAGAAGCTGAACGGTTCTTTCCTCTACAGCATGGATGACTTTAAGAACGCGCTGCAGCTTATCATTGACGGAAAACTGGATTCCAGCCTGTTTATCACGAAAGTGATCGAGCTCGATGAGGCGCCGGCGGTATTTGCGGAACTTTCGAAAAATCCGGGCAACAACGTTAAGGTTATCATTAAAGGAATCGATTAATCAGAACCCACGAATCTTAAGATTCAAATAATAAAGGAGAAGCATTATGGGATACGATATTGAAAAACTGCAGGCATTTGCAAAACAGCTCAGACATGACATTGTTGACATGATCAATTTCGATACGGGACGCGTCGGCCACCTCGGCGGATCCTGCTCGATGGCGGACATCGTTTCTGCCCTGTATCTTTATAAAATGAATTATGATCCGAAGGATTACAAGAAAGCGGACCGTGACCGTCTCGTTTTCTCGAAGGGGCACGCTGTTATCGTACAGTACGCGGCTCTTTGCGAACTCGGTGTTCTTAATAAAGAAGAGATCCACACCCTCAAGATCCTCGGCTCCCGTCTGCAGGGACATCCGGAATCCCAGAAGACTCCGGGTGTTGAAGCCAATACGGGTTCTCTCGGCCAGGGACTTTCCATCGGCCTCGGCATGGCTCTCGGCTTCAAACTGGACGGCCTTGACAGCAAAGCTTATGTTGTGATGGGCGACGGCGAACTTGCGGAAGGCCAGATCTGGGAAGCAGCGATGGCAGCGGCGAGATTCAAATGCGACAACCTTGTAGGTATCGTTGACGCGAACGGCGTTCAGGCGAACGGCAAGCTCGTTGACCGTTTTGACCAGGGCGATCAGGTAGCCAAGTGGAAAGCGTTCGGCTGGAATGTTATCGAACTGGACGGCCACAACATGGAAGAGATCTGC
>DBVZ01000041.1:20527-20741 GCA_002308255.1 Lachnospiraceae bacterium UBA1251
TTCCACAACGGCGCGCTTACGGAAGAGCAGTTCTATCAGGCTCACAAAGACATTGATGAGATGTAATTCCGCTAGAAGCTAAGAGATCAGATAATCGATATTGAAATATTCAGGAGGATAATATAATGGCTGAAATGGCAAGTCTTCGTAATGCATATGGTGAGACGCTGGTAGAACTCGGCAAAGAAAATAAAAACATTGTTGACCTTGAGGC
>DBVZ01000084.1:0-5403 GCA_002308255.1 Lachnospiraceae bacterium UBA1251
TTCTGCGATTTTATCTGGTTCCGCTGATCTTTCCATTCATTTTCCCCTTGACACAAGAAGTTAGTGATATTAAACTATCATAGAGTTAAATATAACTAATCAAGATTATACAAATTTAACTACGGGGCGTTTTGCGGGAAAGGAGACAGAATGTCGGAACAGATCCTTATACGATTCTGTGCACCGTCTTTTGCAGGCATGAAGACAGGAAGTCTTTTCAGCTGCAGGTATTCTACAAAACGGACATTCGGGACGGAACTTGCGAAATTGAATCATATGCTGAAACCGAAGGGAATGCATGCCATTCCTCTGCGCTATGGGAAACAGAGAGTTCTTCTCTACGTGTACAGGATCTCTGCGCTGAATGCCGACTTCCGGAAGGAGGAGATCCGGGAGCTTCTCGCGCCTTTGGGCTATGAGATCACAAAGCCGAGCCGCTGTATTGCAAAGCTTATGAGGAGACTGCGGGAGACGGACAGTTTCCCGCACGAGATCGGACTGTTTCTGGGGTATCCGGCTGAAGACGTGGAAGGATTTATCAAAAAAGGAGCGGAACACTCTAAATATACCGGATGCTGGAAGGTGTACGGCGATGTCGAGAAGAGCAAGAAGCTCTTTGAGAAATACGACCGCTGCACAAATGTTTATCTGAAAGCTAATGAGAACGGACGGCCGCTGGAAAAACTGATCGTCGCCGGTTAACGGAAAGACGGTCGTGTAAAATAAAAAAGGAGGAACAAAACGATGGCAAAGATGGCAGTTGTTTATTGGAGCGGCACGGGCAACACGGAGATCATGGCAAATGAGATCGCGGCCGGTGCAAGAGGGAATGGAGCGTCCGTCGATGTAATCACCTGTGACAGCTTCAGCGCGGACCAGGCGGACGAATATGACATTCTCGCGTTCGGCTGCCCGGCAATGGGATCCGAGGAACTGGAAGACTCCGAATTTGAACCCATGTTTTCGGAGGTTGAAAGCAGGCTCGCGGGGAAGAAGGTCGCTCTGTTCGGCTCTTACGACTGGGGCGACGGCGAATGGATGAGAACCTGGGAAACGCGCTGCAAAGATGCCGGCATTGAACTTGCCGCGGAAGGACTGATCGCGAACAACACGCCGGATGACGAGGCAGTGGCAGCCTGCCGCGCACTTGGGGGATCCCTCGCGGAATAAATCGGAAGAATCTGAGAAAAACCATCACGGTCGGCAGGCCTGCATATGCCTTCAGCGGGAAGATGCAGCGCCGGCTGACTTATTTTTGGGAATTGACGTTTGGAAAAAGATAGAGTAGACTAATAAAAGTTTTAATAATCTAACATAGGTTATTTCTCAGAAACGGGAATTAGTTATTTCTAAATTAGTGTTACCTGGCAGTGAGGCATCTTATGTTTCTGGAAGTAAAAGGCATTAAAAAAGCGTTCGGAGAAGGATCAAGCAGAGTTGAAGTGCTCAAAGGGATCGATCTGGCGCTCGAACGCGGAGAATTCTGTGTGCTCCTGGGCCCGTCCGGGTCCGGAAAATCCACCCTGCTCAATATTATCGGGGGAATCGACAGCGCTGATGAAGGAGAAATATTCATCGGCGGAGAACCCATGGGGAAAATGAAAGAGAAGCAGCTGACGATGTACCGCAGGCAGCATCTCGGCTATATTTTCCAGATGTACAATCTGATCCCGAACCTCACGGTGCGGGAAAATATTGAGGTGGGCGCGTACCTCAGCAAAAATCCCCTGAATATCGACGAGATCCTGCAAACACTTGGCCTTGCGGAACACGCCGGCAAGCTCCCGAGCCAGCTGTCCGGCGGGCAGCAGCAGAGGACGGCGATCGGGAGGGCAATCGTCAAAAATCCGGACATCCTGCTGTGCGACGAGCCGACGGGAGCCCTGGATTACAAGACCTCGAAAGAGATTCTGAAACTGATTGAAACGGTCAATCAGACTTACGGCAATACCGTCGTCATGGTCACCCATAACGACGCCATCAAGAACATGGCGGACAGGGTGATCCGGCTCCGCGACGGACAGGTGAGAGACAACAGGGTCAATACGGCAAAGATACCTGCGGAAGAGCTGGAGTGGTAAAAATGAAAAATCCTCTTCGGAAGCGGCTCCTTCGGGAACTGCGGTCGGATTTCGGAAAGTACGCTGTGATCTTTCTGCTCCTCGTGCTGTCGATCAGTGAGATCTCGGGATTCCTCGTCGCGGCAGAGAGCATGATCGCCGCCTATGACGAGAGTTTTGAAAAATACAATATAGAAGACGGGAATTTCACCGCGGAGGAAAAAATGAGTCCGCGGAGGATCCGGGCGGCGGAAGAGCTCGATATTTCCGTCTATGAACTTTTTTATTCGGATCAGACAGCGGCGGGAGGCCAGACGATTCGCATTTTTAAAATGCGGGAAGATATCAATCTTGCGTGTCTGATGGACGGCCGTATCCCTGAGGCGGAAAACGAGATCGCGCTGGACCGCATGTTTGCGGACAACAATGGACTGAGGAGCGGCGACCCCATCGAAATAGGGGGAAAGCGCTGGCTGATTTCCGGACTTGTGGCGCTGTCGGACTACAGCACCATGTTCGAGAATAACAACGACATGATGTTTGACTCCAAGATGTTCGGAGTCAGCGTGGTCACGCCGGAGGCGTTTTCACAGATCCCGGAGGAAGATCTCGTCTGGCGGTACGCCTGGAAATATGATGCTTTTCCCGCGACGACGGCAGAGGAGATCGATGTCTCGGATGCGCTCGCCTACGATCTGAACCGGATCGTTCCGCTGACCGGCTTCGTGCCCCGTTATGCAAATCAGGCGATCATGTTCACCGGCGACGATATCGGATCTGACCGGGCGGGGATGACGATGTTTCTCTACATTATCATTGTGATCATCGCTTTTGTATTCACGGTCACTACCAGCAATACGATCGTGAAAGAGGCCGGCGTGATCGGAACGCTGCGGTCGATGGGGTACACGAAGAAAGAACTGATCTGCCATTTCATGACCCTGCCTGTGATCGTATCGCTCGCAGCTGCCCTGGCGGGCAATGTCCTCGGGTATACCGTGCTGAAAAAAGTGAACGCGGATCTGTATTACGGAAGCTATTCTCTGCCGACTTATGTGACGCTTTGGAACGCCAGTGCATTTATTGAGACGACGGTCGTGCCTCTGGCACTTATGCTGATCATCAATTTCCTGCTTCTTTCCGTGAGACTCCGTTATTCTCCGCTGCAGTTTCTGCGCCGCGACCTGACCCGTAAAAAGAAGAGCCGTGCGGTAAGACTGCCCCGTTTCCTGCCGTTTTTCTCGAGGTTCCGCCTTCGCATTTTTTTCCAGAATATCAGCAATTATGTGCTGCTTTTCGTCGGCATTCTTTTCGCGAATACGCTGCTTATGTTCGGCCTGATGTTCCCTGACGTACTTCAGAATTATCAGGAGAGCGTGCCGGATGACATGCTTGCTGAACATCAGTATGTTCTGCAGCTCCCCGCCGGCGCGGTGGATGAGGATAATAAAGTATCCTCCCTTCTCGAGATGCTGTATTTTGAGAGCGAGGTGGATACGGAAAATGAAGACGCCGAGAAATTCAGCGCCTACACGCTGAAGACCCTTAAAACGCAGTGGATCAAGGACGATGAGGTTCTGCTGTACGGAATCGTTCCAGACAGCCGGTATCTGAATCTTTCACTGAAAGAAGGGGACGTCTATATTTCCGGGAGCTTTGCGGAGAAGGAAATGCTGTCGCCCGGTGATTCCTTCACGATGAAGGAAGTCTACGAGGACGATACATATGACTTTACCGTCACGGGCATTTACCCGTATCACGGCGCTCTGTGCATTTTCATGAGACAGGATGACCTCAACGGGATGTTCGATCTCGGCGAGGATACCTTCAGCGGCTACTTTTCAGAAACGCCCATTACCGATATTGACCGGAAATATATCGGGCAGGAGATCGATTACAGTTCGCTGACCAAAGTATCAAGGCAGCTGACGATCTCCATGGGAGGCATGATGAAGGTGGTCGATGCGTTCGCGGTCATCATGTTTGTCATCATGATCTATCTCATGTCCAAGATCATAATAGAAAAGAACGCCCAGTCGATCTCAATGACGAAGATCCTGGGGTATTCCGACAGCGAGATCAGCAGGCTCTATATCCTCGTCACGTCCATCTATGTCATCGCCGTGATGGTCCTTTCGATCCCGCCGGTGTCCGCCGTGATCCAGTGGCTTTTTGCAGTTATTATCCGGATGGAGATGTCCGGATGGATCCCTTTCCGGATCAGCAATGCGGTCTACCGGACGATGATCCTGATGGGTTCGGTCTCCTATCTGCTGATCGCGGCGCTGGAATACCGCAAAGTGCGCGGGGTCCCGATGGGAGATGCGCTGAAGAATACGGAGTAACAAAGGCAAAAACACTTATGACCGGAAAGAAAACTATATTGACAGAAGGTGTGTTTATGAAGAAAAAGGATCTAGCAGAAAAAAGTCTGATCGGCAGAAAATCTGTGCGGCGCCGCGCGGAAGCATTTATCCTTGCCTTTGCGCTGGCAGCGGGACTTCTGGCAGGCTGCGGGGAGACGCTCTCTTCTTCCGGGGAAGAAGAGGCATCCGCTTCGGAAAGTGCTGACGTGGAGGAAGCCAAAGACAGGGAAAGCTCTGCGGAAGAAGCTGCTTCCGTGATTGCTCCGGACAAAGATATTACGCAGACGGTGACTGTAAAAGCGGCAGCGGACGGCACGCCGAAAGAGGTGCGCGTGAAGGACAGCCGGGAGGAGATCGAGGAAAAAGCGGATCCGGAGGCGCTGCCATTCGCCGTTCATATCCGGTATTTTCTGGACGGAGCGGAAAAAACGCCTGAGGAGATAGAGGGAAAGAGCGGACACGTCACCATTCGCTTTGAGTATGAGAACCGGACAAAGCGGACCGCGTCCGCGGACGGTGTTTCCGTCGTGACAAAAGTCCCGTTTGTTTTTATTTCCGCGGTGATCCTCTCGGATAGGTATTTTTCCAATATTGAAGTGGAAAACGGGGAGGTGTCTTCCTTTAAAAACAACACGATAGCGTTCGGCTATGCGCTGCCCGGATGGGAGGAAGCGCTGGCGCTGAAGACCCTCACGGACAAGCTGGACTCTTTTGAAGTGGAAGATATGGAGATGGAAGACATATCGGCCGATAAAGATAAAAAACAGGATCCGCCGGACAGCGGTGCCGGGAGCCCGGAAGACAGCGGGGAAGAGGAAGAAGAGAAGAAGCAGGAGGGGGAGAAAGAAGCGGGGAAGAAAGAGATCGATCTCCCGGAATATGTGGAGATCTCGGCGGATACGACCGGATTTCAGGTGGATTTCACGGCAACGGTCGTTATGAACGGAATGATGAAGGACAGTGATCTCACTCCCGTG
>DBVZ01000084.1:5496-7013 GCA_002308255.1 Lachnospiraceae bacterium UBA1251
GGACTATCTGAAACAGTACACAGACGGGGTATCGGGTCTAAGCAGCGGGGCTTCGAAGCTTTCAAAAGCGCTCACGGAAGTTTATAACGGGATCCGGGACGCCGGTCTTGATCTTCCCGGAACGGAAGACCGGTCTGCTGTCGCAAAGGCACTGCAGAGTATTGCGGCCGACGGAAAAACGGTGGCCGACCAGCTCGGAGGTCTTGAAAATCTGAAAAACGCGGCGCAGAGCATGTCTCCGGCGGAAATGCAGGCGGCGGCCGAGACGGCTGCGGCACAGGTGGCGCAGGCGGNNGCCCAGCCGATGGTGCCGGTGCGGCAGTTTATGAATCCCTGAAAGACACGGATCTTACAGAGGAGCAGAAGACTGCGGCGGCGCAGGCTGCGGGAGCATCAGCCTCCGCTGCGGCGTCTCAGGCTGCGAAAGAAGCGGTTGCACAGCTCCTTGCAGCGAACGGCATCGATCTGTCGGCCGTTGATATGAAAGTGCTTTCCGCCGCCGCGGAAGATATTCGGAAACAGATGACGGTGCTGTCCGGCTTCGCGGAAACCCTGCAGGGAGACAGCAATCTGAACAAACAGATCGAGGAAGCCGAAAAACAGCTGAAATCCCTGAAAGAAGGCATGGCTCAGCTGCAGAGCGGCTCAGAGGGCCTTGCCGAGGGGATCTCGCAGATCGCTTCGGTGGGCGGGAAGCTCGTCGAGGGATATGATGCCCTTCAGGACGGCATCGGCCGGTTCCGGGACGGTATCCGGGAGTTTAATGAGAAAGGCATTCAGAAACTGGGCGAACTGACCGGAGAGGAACTGCTGGATACCGCAAGGCGCGTGGAAGCTATGCAGCAGGCGGATCGATCCTACAGGCACTTTGACGGGACCGTAAAAGAAGACGGAACACCGAAGGCGATCGCTGAGAGTGAGGAAGGGGAAGACAGACCGGAACAGTCCGTGCGGTTTATCGTAGAGACCGAAGAGATCGGCTGAAGGCCGGACATGGCGCCGCAGAGAGCGCATTTTTCAAAGAGAACCTGCCCTATTGGCGCATCGGGGGGAATGTGCTATACTGTTGCAAATCGATGAAACGAGGACATTCTCCATGGAACTGCATAAAAACCGCATCGTCGTCAAGGTAGGTACGTCGACGCTCACAAATGAAAACGGCAAAACGAATCTGCAGGCATTTGACAAGCTCGCCTGCGTACTTTCGGATATCCATAACCGGGGATATGAAGTGATCCTGGTCTCTTCCGGCGCGATCGCGGTCGGTGCCAATAAATTGAAAATGAAGGAGCGGCCCAGGGATCTCCGCTACAAACAGGCTGNNCCGCTGCCGTAGGACAGTGTTCGGTCATGTTCCTCTATGACAAGTTCTTCCACGATTACGATCAGGAAGTGGCCCAGATCCTCCTTAACGCGGAGGATATCATGAGTGAAGCCAAGAAAGAGAACCTGACCAACACATTCCTGACACTGTTGGAGATGGGCGTCATTCCGGTCGTCAACGAAAACGACTCCGT
>DBVZ01000084.1:7101-13161 GCA_002308255.1 Lachnospiraceae bacterium UBA1251
CTGGTCATTTTCTCGGATATCGACGGCTTTTATGACAAGGATCCGAGACTTTATTCAAACGCGAAGAGGATCGACGTGATCGACCGGATCGACGAGGCGACGTATGCCCTTGCGGGCGGTGCCGGATCAAGACGCGGTACGGGGGGCATGCGGACAAAACTGCAGGCAGCCCAGCTTGTCACGGCGCAGGGGATCGACGCGATCGTGACGAACGGAAAACGGCCGGAAGCTCTTTATGAGATCGTGGAAGGACGCATTCCCGGTACCCTTTTCCGCGGACGCGGGTAAATTAACCATAGCAAAACCATACCGGTTGTGCTATGATTCTTTTGTTACTTAAATAACTGTCTGAACGGACAAAAAGGGGGAATTATTATGGCGGATAAAAAGGGCCTCATAGGCGAATTTAAAGAATTCATCATGCGCGGCAACGTCATGGATATGGCAGTCGGCGTCATCATCGGCGGAGCTTTCGGAGGAATCATCAGTTCTCTCGTGGAAGATATTCTTACGCCGATCATCGGGATGCTCGGCGGAAATCCGGATTTCAGTTCCATCAAGATCGGCGGCGGCATCATGATCGGCAATTTCATCAATGCCGTTCTGAACTTCGTGCTGATCGGACTGTGTATGTTCCTTGTCGTTAAGGCGTTCAACAAGGCGAAATCGGTCACCGAGAAGCCGGCGGAAGAAGAAGCGCCGACCACAAAGACCTGCCCGTTCTGCAAGAGCGAGATCCCGATCGAAGCGACCAGATGCGCGCACTGCACGTCCGAACTTCCGGCTGAGGAATAATAAACGTATGAATGACAACAGACACATAAAAAATGTGGATGGCAGGGAAGACCGCCCAGCGATGGGCGGTCTTACTGATGATCTGTTCTCCGCATGGATCCCGAGAGTTTCGAAAATTGCAGGGAAGTACGCCGTATCCGACCTGCCGTTCGAGGATATTGTCGCGGAAGGCAACCTGGGCCTTACGGAAGCTCTGATGGCCGGGGTGACGGAGGAAAAAGAGATCCGGGCTTCCATAGAGAATCAGATCGAACGCTTTATCGCGGAGATGAGAAGTGAAAGAGACGCGGATGACCGTCTGACCGCCCAGGTCGTTCTGCTTTCCGAGACCATCGACAGGTGGAACTCCGAACACGGCGAAAAGCCCACTGTCGATGAGCTGGCGAATGAACTCGGCGTGTCACAGGACAAGATTCTGGATATACTGAAACTGACAGGGGAAGTGCCTGAGGATGAGAAGTGAAAGTCTTAAAGAAAATGTTGAGGATAAACTTGCGGATTCTTTCCGGGAACTCGTGAGAAAGAAAAATCCCGACAAGATCACGGTCCGGGAGATCGCGGAGGGCGCCGGCGTGATCCGCGCTACATTTTATAATCACTTTATGGACAAGGCGGACCTCATGCAGTATATCATCCGGGAGGATGTGATCGAACCGGTGAAAGTGCTGCTCGTGAACCGCATGTACCGGGAAGCGGTCGTTCTCATTTTCCGGACCATGAAACAGGATGAGGAGTTCTTCCGCCGGGCGGCAAGAACGGAAAAACCGGTGCCTTTTGAAGAGATCGCTTATTCCTGCATTTATGACCTTATCTACGATCATCTGAAAAAGGCCGGCGTGACCAGGATCGAGCACCCATGGCTCACGGTCCGGATGATCTCGGAACTGTATGCGCGCATTATCTGCTATATCGCCATGGAATGGATCCGTACCGGCATGCAGGTCTCGCCGGAAGAGATCGGCCTTCTCTTCGAGTATATCGGCACAAAGCCGCTCTGGGATATTCTCGCGGCGATCGAAAGAGATCCGAGCGTCGTGAATGTTTTAAGTGAACCGCCGAAGACGGGATTCTGAGGCTTATACTATTTTGCCGCTGTGAAATCAGATATTTGACAAAAAGGCATAAGTGTCTATCGGACGCTGAACAGCCGGGAGGGATTGGATATTTTCATATCCGGTCCTTTTTTTTATACTCTGGGAGGATTTAGAAAAGACTGAACACCATGTGAGGCAGGTGAAAGATAAATATGTTATTCGGAAAAGCAGTGGTGAAAAGCAGGTATGTGATCCTCGCGCTGGCATTGCTGCTCCTTATCCCGGCTGTGATCGGCTACAGAAATACAAGGGTCAATTATGACATGCTGGTGTATCTGCCGGAAGAGATCGAGACAATGAAGGGGCAGAAGATCCTGGAGGAGGATTTCGGAACAGGTGCCATCTGTATGCTTCTTGCGGAAAACATGGAAAATAAAGACGTTTCCGCACTGAAGAAACAGATCGAACAGGTTCCCCATGTCAATAATGTACTCTGGTATGACAGCGTCATGGACATTTCCGTTCCGATGAAGCTGCTCCCGAAGAAGCTGTATGAGACATTTGTGAGCGGAGACGCAACTCTCATGGCGATCACATTTGACACAACGACATCGGCGGACGAGACCATGGACGCGGTGGAAGCGATCCGCGCGCTGTGCGGCGAAAACTGCTTCCTGCAGGGTACCTCCGCGGTCGTCACGGATACAAAGAACCTGACCGAACACGAGGAGCCGATCTACGTCGCTCTCGCGGTCGCACTGGCACTGGCCGTTTCCATGCTGGCAATGGATTCCTGGATCATTCCGGTTTTCTTCCTGCTGTCCATCGGCGCCGCCATTCTCTACAACATGGGAACAAATATTTTCCTCGGACAGATCTCTTATGTCACGAAGGCAGTGGCGGCGGTGCTGCAGCTAGGGGTGACAATGGACTACTCCATTTTCCTCTGGCACAGCTACTGTGAAAACAAAACGAAATATGACGGCAACAATGAGGCGATGGCAAATGCGATCGACGCGACCTTGCAGTCCGTGGTCGGCTCTTCCATCACCACGATCGCCGGGTTTGCGGCGCTGTGCTTCATGAGCTTTACGTTCGGCCGGGACGTCGGCGTCGTCATGATGAAGGGCGTCGCATTCGGCGTGATCGTCTGCGTGACCCTGCTGCCGTCCATGATCCTCGTATTTGACCGGTTTATCGCGAAAACGCTCCATAAGCCGCTTCTGCCGCATTTCCGGAAGCTTCCGGACTTTGTCGCAAAACACTACAGGATCATTCTGATCCTTTTCGCTCTGATCTGGATCCCGGCTATTTACGGTTATATGAGAACGGATGTTTACTACAATCTTGACAAATCGCTTCCGAGAGATCTGCCGTCCCTGATCGCCAGCGATAAAGTCGATGAGGATTTCAACATGAACAATACCATGATGATCCTCATGGATGCAAAGCTGGAGACAAAGGATGTCCAGAGCATGATCGAAGAGATCAGGGCGACGGAAGGCGTGGAACAGGTCATCGGGATTGACGCGTTCGCAGGGGCAGGCATCCCGAGGGAAATGCTCCCGTCCGAACTCACCGGGAAGCTCACAACGGATAAATATGCGCTGATGCTGCTCACAAGCGAGTACAAACCGGCGACCGATGAGATCAACGCGCAGATCGATACATTGAACGCTGTGATCGACAAGTACGATACAAGCGCGATGCTGATCGGCGACGCGGCCTGCATCAAGGACCTGATCACGATCTCCAACCACGATTTCAATGTCGTCAACTGGGTCTCGATCGGCATGATCTTTATGATCATCCTGTTTGTATTCGGCTCGGTCTCGCTGCCGGTACTTCTGGTCCTCGTGATCGAGTTCGCTATTTTTATCAATATGGCGATCCCTTACTATACCGGGACATCTCTTCCGTTCGTCGCGTCGATCATTATCGGAACCGTTCAGCTCGGCTCCACCGTCGATTACGCGATTCTGATGACGAGCCGGTACAGAGCGGAGAGGGCAGCGGGAAAAGAGAAGGAGGAAGCGGTGCGGATCGCACACGGAACTTCGATTCCCAGTATTATGGTCAGCGGCCTTACGTTCTTTGCGGCGACCTTCGGCGTCGGGGTGTATTCCAATATTGATATCGTGTCTTCTCTGTGCACGCTGATGGCCAGAGGTGCTCTGATCAGCACCGTGACGGTCATTCTGGTGCTCCCGGCAGTATTCATGCTGTGCGACGGCGTGATCACACACACGAGCAGAGGATTCGCGGGTGCGGGCGCTGCGGGTGAAAAGCATCATCTCCGATGGAAAAACCGCTCCGAGAGAACGGCTTGAAATAAGAAAAGAAGACAGGAACTCTCTTCATGGAAAGGAGATTTTTGAATATGAAAACGAAAAAATGGACAGTATGCGCGCTGGCAGCGATGCTGGCTGCGGAAACAGCGCTCTGCACCCCTTATAATGTTCTTGCCGATGACAGTGTGGAGAAACATGAAACGGTGTATGTCTTCACGGACGCGCAGGGAAATGTGGATGAGACCCAGGTAACGGACTGGCTGAAGAACGTCGGAGGCGTCGATGAGATCACGGACAGCACGACACTGAAGGGAATTGAAAATATCAAAGGCAATGAGACATTTACGGAAAACGGCGGGAAACTGGTGTGGAAATCCGGCGGCAATGACATTTACTATCAGGGCACGACGGATGAGGCACTGCCGGTGAGCGTCAGACTGACCTATCTTCTCGACGGGCGAACCGTCACGCCGGAGGAGATCGCAGGGGCAAAGGGAGAGGTTACGATCCGCGTCGCTTATCAGAACACAGAGAAGAGCGGGGACACTTATGTTCCGTTTATGATGGTGACGGGGATCCTGATGCCGTCCTCCAGTGTATCCGGAGTAAAAGTGGATCACGGCACTGTGATCTCCGAGGGAAATAATACTATCGCGGTGTGCTATGGCTTCCCGGGAATGCAGGAAAATCTCGACGAGGCGCGCGCAGGGATCGACGAGGATACGCTTGATGAGGATGCATCGGAAAAACTTGATGAGATCAGCATTCCGGAGAGCGCCGAAATAACAATGCGCGCGGAAGATTTCAAGGAGTCCATGGTCATGACCTTCGCGCTGAGTGATATTCTGAGCGATGAAGACGGTACCGTTGATCTCGGAAAGATCGAGGACAGGGCGGAAGATACGATCGGGGAGCTGACGGACGCCTCTGCAAAACTTAAAGACGGAACACAGGAGCTCTCGGAAGGCCTGCAGGAGGCGCATGACAAACTTCCGGAATTCACAGACGGTATGGGCGAGCTGAAAAGCGGCGTGGAACAGTATACGGACGGCGTCTCACAGGTCGCGGAAGGTGCGTCCGCTCTGAAGGCGGGCACTTCGCAGCTCCGCGGCACGGCAGAAAGCTTTGCATCGGATAAAAAACAGCTGAAGGAGATCGGAAGCACCGCTTCGAAAGCGGCGAAGAAGACCGCCGAGGATTCTGCAAAACAGCAGGTGCCGGAACTGAAAAAACAGGCCGGAGCAGCGGCGGAAGCCCAGGCGAAGAACTCCGTCGACGCCAGGGCAAAAGGCGCGGCGCAGCAGGCCGGAGCGGCAGCGGAAGCGCAGGCGAACAGCACGGTGGACGCGCAGGCGAAAGGCGCGGCGCAGCAGGCTGCAGCGGCTGCAAAACAGGCTGCATCGCAGAACCTTGACGCGCAGGCGAAAGGCGCGGCACAGCAGGCCGCAGCGGCTGCAAAACAGGCTGCAGCCGGGAACCTTGACGAACAGGCTGCAGCAGTCGGCGCTCAGGCGGCGCAGCAGGCGATGAGTGAGGATTACAGCGCTTATACAAAACAGATCGCACAGGGAATCAACAGTACTGTAAATGACAGGATTGATGCCGCGATGACAGAAAAACTTGGGGAGGCAAAACAGGCGGCGCAGAACATTGACGTTTCCTCCGGGGCATCCAACATTTATGCCGCCATTAAAGCGGGTACGATGACGGACGAAGAAGCGGTCGCGGCCATCACGCAGCTTGCACAGGCAGCGGCATCCGGAACCGTCGATCAGATTGCAGCCGGCATGGGCAGTGTGGACATCACGGAACAGGTCGAGGCAGGACTGAAAGATCCGGTGAGCTCCATTGCGGCAGGCGTCGCGGAACAGACTGCTGAAAATGTTTATAAACAGGCTGTACCGGCAGCAGCGGAACAGGCGGCGGCGCAGACAGCGGAC
>DBVZ01000069.1:0-1130 GCA_002308255.1 Lachnospiraceae bacterium UBA1251
TCATAATACTGTGTGCAGGCTTCCGTCGTGATCGTGAAGCCCTGCGGAACGGGAAGGCCGATGTTCGTCATTTCAGCCAGATTCGCGCCTTTGCCGCCAAGAAGATTGCGCATGTCAGCGTTGCCTTCGCTGAAAAGGTATACCCATTTTCTTGCCATTGTTTTCCTCCTAAATAAATCTTTACAACTGCTTCAAGAATGCCACGCAAACTGATATTTGTAAAGAAAGTTCTTATGGTGAATCAACAAGTTTCCGCTGTCGAATCAGAATTCCATTTTCTTTGCAACATAAGCGCGGAGCTCATCGATCGGAACGCGTTCCTGCAGCATCGTATCGCGGTCGCGAACCGTTACGCAGTGATCGTTCTCCGAGTCAAAATCGTATGTCACGCACAGCGGCGTACCGATCTCGTCCTGTCTGCGATAGCGTTTGCCGATATTGCCGCGGTCATCGTACTCGCAGTTCCAGTCCTTGGAAAGTTCTGCATAGATCTTTTCTGCCGGTTCCGCAAGCTTCTTGGAGAGCGGAAGTACACCGACCTTGACCGGAGCGAGCGCCGGGTGGAAACGCATGACCGTGCGGACGTCATTCTTTTCCGCATCCAGTACTTCCTGGTCATACGCCGCGCAGAGGAACGCGAGGACCATGCGGTCCGCACCGAGTGACGGCTCAATGACGTACGGGATATATTTCTCACCGATCTCATCGTCGAAATAGGAAAGATCCTCTCCGGACACTTCCTGATGACGGCTCAGATCATAATCCGTGCGGTCCGCAATGCCCCACAGTTCGCCCCATCCGAACGGGAACAGAAATTCCACGTCGGTCGTCGCGCGGCTGTAGAAGGAGAGTTCTTCCTTGTCGTGATCGCGGAAGCGGAGCTCCTCTTCTTTCAGGCCGAGGGAGAAGAGCCATTTGCGGCAGAAATCCTTCCAGTAAGCAAACCACTCCAGATCCGTGTTCGGCTTGCAGAAGAATTCCAGTTCCATCTGCTCAAATTCGCGCGTACGGAACGTGAAATTGCCCGGCGTGATCTCATTGCGGAAAGATTTTCCGATCTGTCCGATCCCGAAGGGTACTTTCTTTCTGGAGGTGCGCTGTACGTTCTTGAAATTGACAAAGATGCCCTG
>DBVZ01000069.1:1208-10175 GCA_002308255.1 Lachnospiraceae bacterium UBA1251
GTCTTGAACATCAGGTTGAACTGGCGGATATCCGTAAAGTCATGCGCGCCGCAGGACGGGCAGGGAATCTTGTGCTCATCGACGAACTGCTTCATCTGTTCATTGCTCCAGCCGTCTACCGAGCTGCTCAGAGCAATGCCGTTTTCCTGACAATAATCTTCAATCAGTTTATCCGCCCGGAAACGCTCATGACAGCTGCGGCAGTCCATCAGCGGATCGGAGAAGGATCCGAGATGGCCGGAAGCGACCCATGTCTGCGGATTCATAAGGATGGCGCAGTCAACGCCCACATTATAAGGACTCTCCTGAATAAACTTTTTCCACCATGCCTTTTTTACGTTGTTTTTCAGCTCCACGCCAAGATTTCCGTAATCCCATGTGTTNNTTGACGTTGTTCTTGAGCTCCACGCCCAGAGGGCCGTAATCCCAGGTGTTGGCGAGGCCGCCGTAGATCTCGGAACCGGGATAGATAAATCCGCGGGATTTGGAGAGGGCGATGATCTGCTCCATTGTCTTTTCCATTCTGTCTGACTCCTATCT
The DNA here is from genome assembly GCA_002308255.1 of Lachnospiraceae bacterium UBA1251. Lineage (GTDB taxonomy): Bacteria > Bacillota > Clostridia > Lachnospirales > Lachnospiraceae > Chordicoccus. The sequence continues at coordinate 1,749 of DBVZ01000069.1, forward strand.
TTAATATTGAGGCTTTATCTTTCGATGAAAGCCATGTTTTACCCATTGAAACAGCCTTTTTTTTAAGCTGTCATTTTTTATATACTACGTATGCAGTCTCCGGAAGATCTCCTGCCGGCAGATCCTCATTGACCGCAATCAAACCGTCTTCCCTTATGACCGCATTGCTGCTCAGGTAAGACGGCGTACCTTTGTGCCGGATCAGCACGGTGTCCGCAACAGCTATGATCCTCCACCTTGCCTCTCCGTTCTGTTCCGCTTTTCCGAGTTCCCTGATCGTAACGGTTTCCTTTCCGTCAGAGGATCTCAGTTTTACGGAACCTTCCAGCGAGAGTGAACTCAGGCCGTCCTGTACCGTGCCGTAATATACGTTCTGTCTGTTAAATGCCTGATAGTCCTCAAAGGAACGGTACCGCATCGTGATATGCGCTTTCTCTTCGTTTCCGGAAACAGACACAAGACGAATGCGGCGGCTTCCGGCCGTCTCATTATATGCTTTTACGGAAGCTTTTGCTTCCTCTTCAAAGAGAGTGAGATTATACCGCTCTTTCGGGAAATTGGCAAAAAAATCAGCGGTAATGGTTCCGTCCGAACGGAAAGAAAGTGTGTTTTCCGTTGCGGAAGATGCGCCGCAGGCGACAAGTATTCCTGCTGTCAATACAAAGAGACAGAAAAACAGGAATCCCTTCAGAAAGTACAGTTGTCCGGTTATCTTTTTCATCTTTACGATTATAGCGACTTCACAGATCGGCGTCAATCGTTCTTAAAACGAAAAGCGTACGAAAGCGGTCTCCGGCAGTTTCTTTCAGTCTTGCGGAAACATAATCGGAAAAATCTTTCTGTGCCTTCTCCGAAAGCATGAACGAATAAAGGTTCCGGTACGGACAGTACATGACATGGTCGAAAGCGTGAACCGCAGCCGGATCCATACTTCCTTCCTGCGGTGCGGCGATATCGCCGTTAATACCGAGGATCCTGCATTCATAGATCGTCTTGATCAGAGAGATCGGGATTTTTCCTTTCAGTACAGCGCGCAGTGTTGCGAACAGAAGCTTCACCATATCGGAGGCTTCCAGGTTTTCCTGTCCGTAATAAGAAGCAAGTTCCAGGAAATAATAACAGTAGTATGCTCCGGGGAACAGCTTCGCGATCTCATCAAAGCTGATCACTTCCGACACGCCTGCAAGCGTATAGGCGCTGCGCCCTTCATAGAGAGAGAATCTTCCGTACGCAAAAGTATTGCAGGCAGCCATATACTGACTTCCCGGCCTTCTGACGCCCCGTGCGAAAACAGTGATCTTTCCAAGCTCCTGCGTGAGCAGCGTCAGTCTTTTATTGTATTCGGAGTCCGGATCGGCGCGCAGAACGAATCCGGTCGCTTCGACTGTTTCTCTCATATCCCGAAATACTTATTGCTCAGATTTCCCGACGGTCGTAACCGAAATTACGGACCTGCGTCAGGGAATCTCTCCAGTTTGTCCTTACTTTGACAAACAGTTTCAGATAGACTTTATTTCCGGTCATCTTCTCGATCTCATAGCGCGCGTTGGTGCCGATCTTCCGGAGCATGGCGCCGCCTTTTCCGATCACGATCGCCTTATGGCTTTCCCTTTCACAGATGATGGTTGCCTCGATCTCGGTAATGGTTTCCTTTTCTCCGTCTTTTCCGGTCTTTTCACGTTCCGTCATCGTATCGATCACTACAGCAAGTCCGTGCGGAACTTCCTTATCCAGGGCGTGCAGAGCTTTCTCGCGGATCATTTCTGCAGCGATCTGTCTCTCCGTCTGATCCGTCACGGCGTCTTCTTCATAATAAAGGGGTCCGTACGGCAGATACCGGAAAATGGTGCCGGTCACTTCCTCCACGCCTTTTCCCCGAAGGGCGCTGACCGGAATGATCTCGGCAAAATCCATCAGAGAACGGAAAGAATCGATAACGGAGAGGATCTGCTCCTTCGGGATCGTATCGATCTTATTAATGATCAGGATCACAGGCGCATCCGATTTTCCGAGCAGTCCCGCGATCTTCCTGTCTTCTTCCCCGATATAGGAGGACGGCTCGATCAGCCAGAGGATCACGTCACTGTCGTGCAGCGCGCTTTTTGCGGCAGCCATCATGTATTCGCCGAGCTTGTTTTTGGTCTGTCCGATCATGCCCGGCGTATCCACAAATACGATCTGGCAGTTTTCTCCCCCCATAACGCCCATGACCCGGTTTCGGGTGGTCTGGGGGCGGCTGGAGGTGATCGCCACCTTTTCCCCCACCAGGGTATTGAGCAGCGTGGATTTTCCAACGTTGGGCCTGCCCACGATGGTGGCAAAGCCGGAATGGAANNTTCTTGTCGTCTGCGGCTTGTTGCTTGTGATCGCGACCTTCTGTCCCGCTATGGCATTGAGAAGAGTCGATTTTCCGACATTGGGCCTGCCGATGATCGATACAAATCCGGATTTTTTCATTTCTTCCATCAGATTCATTCTCCCTTTTCACAGAAGCGTCTCGACTGTTTTGAAAATATCTTTTTCACGTGAGATGCTCCTCTCACTGCCTACGACGCAGAACGCGTCATCTTTCAACATGGCCCGGAGAAGAGGTGCTGTCCGCCGGATATCCTCCTGCGTCGCACAAAGGATCTCGTCTCTTTCCTTCTGCAGCTGTTCCTGCGTTGTGCCGCTCATATAGGCTCTCATCGATACAGAGCCGAATAAAGATGCAGTCAGCGGCGTATCCATTGCGCTCAGCGTTCCTATAATATACTTTTCCATTTCCTCCGGATCTGCCTCGAAGCTTTCGATATAATCCGGCAGTTCCCGGAAGACCGACAGTGTCTCCGAAAGATTGGGATCCCTGTAGGACATCAGAGTGCCGCAGCCGTTCCTTGTGAAAGAAGCTCCGCAGCCATAGGCGTTTCCGTCGATCCTGATCCTTTCCCAGAGATAACCGTAATTCAGGATATGGCGGAGGACATGAAGAATTCCGCTGAAACAAAAACCTTCTTTCCCGAAGTCTCCTGCCATGGCTACATGCTGCACCTGTCCTCCCGTGATAAATCCTTCTTTCCGGATACCGGAAGCACATGGAAGGCATGATTTTTCATTCCCGGTATCGTCAGCGGGGCAGGAAAGTTTCACGGAAGGAATCTCCTTAAGAAGACGGCCGAATCCGCTTTCCATGGCACGGATGCCGTTCTCTTCGCAGGTATAGCTGATGATCAGGTTTTCCGCGTTAAAGATCATGGAAGATACTTTTCGGAGGCCTTCAAATATTTCTGCCTTTTTCTGCTCGAACCCGGTATAAAGCCGTTCGAGCTGCCGGTAGAAGCGAATGCCGGAAACCGCATCGTGAAAAGCACTTTCGCCGTTCTCATAAGAAAGCGCCCTCATGACAGCCGTCGAATGGCCGGACTGGGTCATCACCATCTGCTGATGGGAGTACAGTTCCGAGAGGATCTCCCGTATTCTTTTTTCGTCATCGAATCTTGACTTTGTGAGGATCTCTGAGAAACAGCCGCACAAAAAGCCGATATCCTCATAGAGCGCTCTTCCCCGCAGAGTAAAGTACGGCCTGTAGGACGCACGGTCCTCCCTGTCCGGAAACGCGGTGATCCCGCAGGCAATGCCGCCGGTCCGTGCGTTGATCAGGTTGATCAGTTCCGTATACCGGTGGTCTTCGGTATTGACGTTCAGCAGTGCGGAACGAAGCAGAGCGAGGTAAATGAGATCGTCTTCCGGCACTCCGGCTGTATTGAAAAAGAGCTGTACATACCCTATTCCTCGGGAATCCGTCTCATGCCGCACGGCAGCCGCTTCACAGCCGGGACCCTTTACTGTACACGGAATGTTGGAGAGCTGCAGCGCTTTTTTATCTATATCACTGATCCGCAGGACCGGAAGGGCCGCAAGGGCTTCCTCACTTTCTTCCGCTTCCTGGTATTCCTTCAGAGCGTGCGTCTCATCGGTGATCCGGCAGATCTCCTCACGGGACATCCGGGATTTTAGAAGAGACAGCTTTTCTTCCGCCGCTTTGTCGTTCCTCTCCTGCAGTCCTTTTTCGGGATACAGGATCACATCCGCGCGGAACGGATTATTGAGGAATTTTCTCCTTACAAGATCCTCGAAAAAACCGTCATTCTGCTCCGCATGTGCGCGCAGTTTTTCAAAACAGGACAGCTGACGGAGCGGATCAAATGCCGCATTCTCATCGTAAAGCCAGCTGTCCATGAGATCGATGCCGTAGATCAGGCCTTTGGGCCATGTGAGATAATCCGCCTCCCGGAACTGGAATTCAAGAGAATTGATCCCCGCCAGAAGGGACTGCCGGTCAATTCCTTCTTCTGCTGTCTTCTGCAGCGTCTCAAACACGATCCTGCGGAAACGCGGAAAATCCTCTTTTTCCGCATTCTTTGCGATCACGGAAAAATATGGCTGCATGATCCCGTCGCTGTAGGAACCGAACACCTCATCTCCGATCCCGGCATCCGTCAGAGCCTGTCTCACGGGGGAACCCGGCATGGAAAACAGTGCGTAATCGAGGATATCAATGGCGATCTGCGCTGTCAGATCCGTTCTGTCTCCGGTCACGAAATTCATGGACAGATAGCTTTTTCCCTCTTCCGTTTCATCCGAGGCGACAGGATATGCGGAAATATCCGTGCGCGGCTGCGCAAAAGGTTCCTGCTCGCTGATATCGGAATCCGGTGCTTCATAGAAATACAGACCCAGATAATCGTTGTCCAGATAAGACAGAGTTTCGTTTATATCAAAATCACCGTAGAAATACAGGTAACTGTTTGAAGGGTGATAATACTTTCTGTGGAAGTCAAGAAATGCCTCATACGTCAGTTCCGGAATATGATCCGGATCCCCTCCGGATTCCTCGGCATAAGGGGTATCCGGGAACAGCGTCATAAAGACTCTTCTGTCCAGTATTTCCTCAGGGGACGAATAGGCGCCTTTCATCTCGTTGTAAACAACACCGCTGATACTCAGCGGGTCGTCTTCGTTCTCCATCCGCCAGCTCCATCCCTCCTGCCGGAATATATTTTCTTCTTTGTAGATATTCGGATGAAAGACCGCATCAAGATATACGTCGACGAGGTTCCTGAAGTCGCGGTCGTTGGTGCTCGCGACCGGATACATGGTCCTGTCGGGATAAGTCGTGGCATTGAGATAGGTATTCATAGAGCCCTTCAGAAGTTCGATAAAAGGGTCCTTAAGCGGGTATTTTTCCGAGCCGCAAAGGACAGTGTGCTCTATGATATGTGCCGCACCGGTGGAATCACGGGGCGGTGTCCGAAATGCGATGTAGAACACTTTATTGCGGTCGCTGCAGGGGATCAGCGCGATCCTCGCGCCGCTTTTTCTGTGTTTCAGAAGGATTCCTTCCGCATGAATATCAGTGAGTTCTTCCCTGCTGATCACTTCATAGGACGGATGAATCGAATTCGTTGTCAAATTATGTTCTCCTTGCGATGAAAATCCTGCACCGCCGAAAGGCAGTGCAGGGATTTTCAGTTTCATATCACTATTGCTTTACCGGATCATTCCTCAGCTTTTGCTTTGTAAAGATCGATCAGGCGGTTCAGGTACTCCCATTTCGCCTTGCTCTCCGCCTCGTTCTTGGCAAAGAGTCTCTTCGCGCGTTCCGGATTTGCTCTCATAAGAGAGTTGTAACGGACTTCGCCGTTCAGGAATTCCTGATAGTCGCCCTTCGGCGCCTTGGAATCAAGGATAAATGCATCTTTGCCTTCCGCGGCGAGCTGCGGATTGTACCGGAAGTTATACCAGTAACCGGTCTCTACTGCAAGAGCTTCCTCAGTCATCGCTTTGCTCATGCCCTTCTTGATGCCGTGGTTGATGCACGGTGCATAGGCGATAATGAGCGACGGACCCGGATAAGCTTCCGCTTCCGCGATCGCTTTGACTGCCTGGTTGAAGTCGGCGCCCATTGCGATCTGCGCAACATAGACGTAGCCGTAAGTCATTGCCATGCCGGCAAGGTCTTTCTGCTTGGTCTCCTTGCCTGCCGCAGCGAACTGCGCGACGGCACCGGTCGGCGTAGCCTTGGAGGACTGTCCGCCTGTGTTGGAGTAGACCTCGGTATTGAAGACCATGACATTGATATCTCTTCCGGAAGCAAGGACGTGGTCAACGCCGCCGTAGCCGATATCGAACGCCCAGCCGTCACCGCCGAAGATCCACTGGCTCTTCTTGGCCAGGAAATCCTTCTGCGCGAGGATCTCTTTTCCGGCTTCGCATCCGCACTCTTCGAGCGCAGCAACGAGTTTGTCGGTAGCCGGTCCGTTCTCAACGCCGCATGCGAACGTGTCGAGCCATTCTTTTGCAGCTTCCTGTGCAACGCCTTCTTTTTCGGCGATCGCTTCGACCTTGGTCTTCAGACCGTCACGGATCGCTTTCTGGGCGAGGAGCATGCCGTAGCCGAATTCCGCAGCATCTTCGAACAGGGAGTTATCCCATGCCGGGCCTCTGCCTTTGCTGTTGAAGGTATACGGTGTGGACGGTGAGCTGTTGCCCCAGATGGAGGAGCAGCCGGTCGCGTTCGCGATATACATTCTGTCACCGAACATCTGTGTGATGAGTTTTGCATACGGTGTCTCGCCGCAGCCCGCGCATGCTCCGGAGAACTCAAGGAGCGGCTTGCGGTACTGAGAGCCCTTGACCGTATTCAGTTTGAACTTCTCAACAACGTCTTCCTTCTCGGAAGTGGTGACAAGATAATCGAATTTCTTCTGCGCAGCGGCACTGTTGGCTTCCGCATTGACCATCTCGAGAGCTTTCGCACCCTTCTTGCCCGGGCAGACATTCGCGCAGGAACCGCAGCCCGTGCAGTCATACGCGGAAATGCCGATGGTGAATTTGTACTGTGCCATGCCGGTGAACGGAAGCAGCTGGCTTCCTTCCGCCTCTGCCTTCGCAGCTTCTTCTTCTGTCAGCGCATAGGTGCGGATGACAGCGTGCGGGCATACATAAGAGCAGCGGCCGCACTGGATGCAGTTTTCCGGTACCCAGTTCGGGATATTGACCGCGATGCCGCGTTTTTCAAATGCGGACGTGCCGGACGGTGTGGAACCGTCAACGTAATCCTTGAACGCGGAAACAGGCAGATCATTGCCGGTCTGGGAGTTGACAGCCGCCTGAACGCCGTTGACGAACGCAAGCTGGTCATCCGTACCGCAGGTAGCTTTCTTGAATGCGAGGCCTTCGTCAGCCGCATCTTTCCAGCTCTCCGGAACTTTGATCTCGACGATCTGCTTCGCGCCTTCGTCGATCGCTGCCCAGTTCTTCTGAACGACGTCATCACCCTTGCGGCCGTAGGTCGCCTTAGCGGCAGCCTTCATAAGATCAATGGCCTGCTCTTCCGGAATGATGTTCGCTAGTTTGAAGAATGCGGACTGAAGGATCGTGTTGATACGGGTCGGGCCCATGCCGGTCGCGATACCGATCTTGACACCGTCGATCGTGTAGAACTTGATGTTGTGATCGGCAATATATTTCTTGACCTGTCCCGGCAGGTGCTCTTCGAGTTCTTCCGGACTCCATGCGCAGTTCAGAAGGAACGTGCCGCCGTCGACGAGTTCCTGTACCATGTTGTACTTGCGTACATAGGACGGATTGTGGCAGGCAACGAAGTTCGCCGTTTTGATGAGGTACGTTGACTTGATCGGCTTTTTGCCGAAGCGGAGGTGGGACATGGTCACGCCGCCGGATTTCTTCGAATCATAGTCGAAATAAGCCTGTGCGTACATATCGGTGTTGTCGCCGATGATNNTTGATGGAGTTCTTGTTCGCGCCGACCGTGCCGTCCGCGCCAAGGCCCCAGAACTTGCAGTTGATCGTGCCTTCCGGAGTGGTGACGAGCGGAGCGCCGACCGGCAGGGAAAGTCCGGTGACATCATCTTCGATGCCTACCGTGAAGCCGTTCTTTTCGGTATTTTCGAATACGGCTACGATGCAGGCCGGAGTCGTGTCTTTCGATCCGAGACCGTAACGGCCGCCGAGGATCTTAACAGCGTCAAATTTCGAGCCTTTGAGAGCTGCGACGACGTCGAGATAAAGCGGTTCACCGTTGGAACCCGGCTCTTTGGTGCGGTCGAGGACGTTGATGACCTTGACGGAATCCGGGATCGCGTCGATGAGGGCCTGGTTGCAGAACGGACGATACAGACGGACTTTGACGACGCCGACTTTTTCTCCCTTGGAGATAAGGTAGTCGATGGTCTCCTCAATCGTATCGCAGACGGAACCCATCGCGATGATGACCTTTTCCGCATCCGGAGCGCCGTAATAGTTGAACAGTTTGTAGTCCGTGCCGATCTTGGCATTGACTTTGTCCATATATTCCTGGACGATGGCCGGCATGGCGTCATAAGCGCTGTTGCAGGCTTCTCTTGCCTGGAAGAAGATATCCGG
>DBVZ01000110.1:0-15573 GCA_002308255.1 Lachnospiraceae bacterium UBA1251
CTGACGGAGAATTAGCTCAATGGGAGAGCACTCGCTTCACGTGTGAGGTGTTGCAGGTTCGAGCCCTGTATTCTCCACGGAAAAAGCCGGAAACCTTTTCACAGGTTTCCGGCTTTTTTGTGCCTTTTCGGAAATCTTACCGCTGTCCGTATCCGGTTCACTCATCCAGCCAGATCGCGGAGTCCACCGCAAGCGGGACTACCGTTCCCGTATCGAAAGTCTCCCGCGAGATCATTTTGATCCGCGTGCCATCCTCAAGCCGCATAAGATACCGGATCCCGTTTCCGAGGAACTGGCTTCCCGTCACTTCTGCTGCAAGAAGTCCTTTTTCATCATGGCGGACCTGATGCGCCCGAAAGGCTATGAACCCGTCCGTGTTTTCCGAACGTACATACGGGACGCGCACCGGCGCTTCCCCCGGAAGCCGCACTTCCATCATTCCCTCCGCGTCTGCACCGCCGCACGCTTTTTTGCGTGCCGGAACAACGTTGGCGGAACCGATGAATCCGGCCACAAAGGTATTGACCGGCCGGTGATAGATCTTCTGCGGCGTCGCGTGCTGGATAAGCAGACCGTCCTTCATCACGGCGACTCTGTCAGACATCGCCATGGCCTCTGCCTGGTCATGTGTCACATGGATGACCGTGATGCCGAGCTTCCGCTGAATCTCTTTTACTTCCGCGGACATTTCTTCCCGCAGGACTGCATCCAGGTTGGAAAACGGCTCATCCAGAAGAAGAAGCCTCGGGTTTCCGACCAGGGCACGCGCGAGGGCCACCCGCTGCTGCTGCCCTCCGGACATCTCGAACGCCATCCTCTTTTCAAGACCCGTAAGATGCACGAGGCGCAAAACCTCCTGTACGCGCTCCCTTGTCTCTGCTTTCGGTGTTTTGCGGATCTTCAGGGGATAGGCGACGTTATTAAAGACATTCATATGCGGCCAGACCGCATAAGTCTGGAAGACCATGCCGATATCCCGGTTCTCCGGGGCGACGGCATGCATCTGCTTATCCGAATCGAAGAGAACGTCGTCATCGATGCGGATACTGCCGTGCGTCGGTTCCGTAAAGCCGGCGATCATGCGCAGGAGCGTCGTCTTGCCGCATCCGGAAGGCCCCACTACCGTGAGGAACTCGCCGTCCTCCACGTTCAGAGAGACATGGTTGACCGCGGTCACGTCTTCAAATTTTTTCACAAGATGGTCAATGACCAGTTTACCCATACAGCAATTCCTCTGTTTATCCAAAAAGCACTTTTCTCCGAATGATTTTCCCTGCCGCGCCGGCAGCTCTCTTTTCAGTGGAAAGGATGCTTTTTTTCTTCATGCAAAAATCCGCGCCGTTCCGAAAAATACTGCGCGATAAAGTTGATGATGACGACCAGAACGATCAGCGTGACAGCGAGCGCCGCCGTGCGAAGTATCTTTCCCTCTTCCTGGGCTGAATAAACGATCGTCCCGATCGTCTCGTTCCGCACGGACCACAGGAGCGAGGAAAGAGAGATCTCCGAAATAGTCGGCGCGATCACGAGCAGTACGGTTCCGATCAGGCTCGGGCGAAGGAGCGGGATCACGATATTAAAGAACGTCCGCACCTGGCCTGCCCCGGAGATCCGGGACGCTTCCTCGAGTGAAGGATCGATCTGGCTGATGGCGCCGGTGATGTTATTGTAGCCGAGATTCAGGAACCGGGCTATGTACGCGACCAGCAGGATCGTGAAAGTGCCGTACAGCTTCCATCCGAGAACCGGAAGCGGCTGGGCAAAAGCGAGGATCATGCCGAGTGCGATGATCGTTCCCGGCATGGAATAAGGAAGCGTGACCATGGTCTGCATGAACCAGATGCCTCTGACGCCCCGCGCTTTCTGTCGGACCGTCATGTAAGCGACGATCAGCGTGACGATCATGATGACAACAGCCGAAACCGCCGCCAGAACGAAGCTGTTCCGGAATGCACGGCTGATATTCCTGATCGCTCCCAGTTTTGCAAAATTCTGGAACGTCATATTGCCGGGCCCGTAAGCGACGCCGTATGTCTTTGTCGTGGCAGTCACGAAAGAAGCCAGGATAGGCGCGCACGTCGTGAGCAGGAACAAAAACGTCAGAATGGCGAAGAGGAACCATTTTCCGCCTTTTCCGAAGCGGGTCGGATCGGAAGTCGAGCTTTTCCCGCTGACGACCGCGTACTTGCTGCTTCCGAGGATCCTCCTGTAGATGATCAGTCCGATCAGGGCGAATACGGAAAGCAGAATCGAATAAGCCGCTGCGATCTGCAGATGGCCTTCCAGATCCGGCCGGTTGATCAGATAGAAGATCTCCGTCGTCATAAGGCGGATCTGATTCGGTGCCCCGAGAACGGCGGAAACGCCGAAATCGGACAGAATGAACATAAAAACAAGGAGCATTGCCCCCAGAATGGACGGAACGAGAAGAGGGAGCGTGATATCGCGCATCGTGCGCCACGGGGAAGCCCCGGAGATGCGTGCCGCCTCCTCGTAGGAAGCCGAGATCTTCTGCATGGTGGGAATCACGACGATAAACGGCACCGCAAAGCGGTAGACCGTCATCACGAAGATCATGCCTCCGATACTGTAAATATTAAACGGCGCCTTTTCCAGATGAAACAGGTTCATCAGCGCCTGGTTGAAAATTCCTTTCGGTCCGAGGAGAAACGTCCATGCGATCGCGCCGATAAACGGCGGAATAAAATAGGGAATCGACAGGAGCTTCCTGAAGAGCCTCCTTCCGGGGACATTCGTCCTTACGACCGCCCAGGCCGTAAATACGCCAAGTACCGTCGACAGGACTGTCGACGGTATCACTACCTTCAGCGAATTGATCATACTGTTCTGTATGGACCGGTCACCGAAGACCCTTGTGTAGTTTTGAAGAGAGAACGTCCCTCCGCTGCGGAAGCTGCTCACGATGAGGACCAGCATCGGATAGACAACGGTAAAGAGCAGAAATGCCGCCGTGATCCACCACACTGCCGCCGGAATGATCCATCCTCCCCGGCTGATCGATTTTTGTTTCATTCCCGTTTACTGCTGCGCCCCGCCGAAACGCTCCGTATACTCCTCACGCACCTGCGCGGAATTGGCCGTAAAATAATCGAGGTCAAATGCCAGCGTCTTGATCTCCGTTGACTTGGGAGCGCCTTCCGGTCCCTCGATATCCGTGACCGGGATATACTGCTGGCTGACGAGCATCTTCTGTGCTTCTTCCGTGAGGCACCAGTCCACAAATGCCTTTGCAGCCCCGACGCTCTCCTCCGGGATGTTGTTCATGATGCACAGCGGGGTCGGGACCAGAACGGCGCCGGAAGAGGGATAGCATACCTCAACGGGCGATCCTTCCGCCTTTGCGGTCCTTGCCTGGAAATCCACGACTTCGACCGCTTTGTATTCGCCGGAAGAGACCTTTGTCGTCAGGTTGCCGTTGGACTCTTCAAACTTACAGTCATTGTCCATGATCGACTGATACCAGTCCCATCCCACTACATCCGGATACTGTGTGTGCGTGACCAGAGCCGTGAAGGAGCCTCCGGAATAGTTCGGGTCCGCGATCGCGAATGAGCCCGTATACTCCGGCGTCGTCACATCAAACCAGTCCTTCGGAGCGTTTTCCACCTCATTGGTGTTATACGCGATGATATTATAGATCAGACGGACTTCGAGTCCCATTCCGTCATTGTACAGGTACTGCGGATCGACCGCGGAAGCGTTTTCCGGCGTATAGTGCAGGATCATTCCCTTATCATCCAGGTTCTTCATGTAACCGATATCGGCGAACCAGATCAGATTGGCCGGGGTGCTGCCTGTCTCAAGCTCCGCATCCATCTTGGCGGTTACTTTCCCGGTTCCGGAGCGGAAGATCTCGATCTGAACGTCCGGATATGTCTCATTGAATTTCGCGATCATATCCGAGACAAGTTCTTCCGGTTCCGAAGTATACAGCATCAGATTGCCGGAAATGCCGGCAGTCTCATTATCCTGTGAAGACGCATCCGATCCCTTCCCGCATCCGGCAGCAGAGCAGACCATCACGGCAGCAAGAATCCAGGCTGCGGCTTTTTTCCAAAATTTCATTTTAAACCCTCCCTTGCCGGAAGACCGTTCTTTCCGGTCTGACTCCGGTCTTTCCCCGCGCATACCGCGGACATGCCCCTTATCATAAACTAAAATAAAGGAATCGGCTACAAAAAGCTGTTATATTTTATGTTTTTTTAACAGTTTGCTCCGATTTTCACGAAATTTTTCCCTTCTCTTTCTTTTTCCCGGGTCTTTCCCGTCATCCGATATAACGGAAAAGATCCGATGCCTCTTCTTTTCTCACGGTCTCCGCGACCGCGAGAACCTCCGCCTTTACTGTCTTTTCCCCGAAAACGATCTCGATCACGTCACCGGCTTTGACGTCGTAAGAAGCTCTGGCGGCCTTGCCGTTCACAAGGACGCGTCCGGCGTCACAGGCCTCGTTGGCGATCGTCCTTCTCTTGATCAGACGTGACACTTTAAGATATTTATCCAGTCTCATATTGTCTCTCCCGTATCTGAAAAAAGGAGCCTTTCGGCTCCTTTTTCAAGAACCCGCAACTGACCGCTGCGGCGCATGTACTGCTGTTCCGTTATTATTTCTTATTGACAAAATCCTTGAGTGCTTTGCCGGCTTTGAACTTCGGGGCCTTGGAAGCTTTGATCTTCATGGCTTTTCCGGTCTGCGGGTTTCTGCCGTCACGGGCAGCTCTCTTCGCAACTTCAAAAGTTCCGAAACCGACAAGCTGGACCTTTCCGCCCTTTTTCAGTTCTTTGGATGTAACATCTACAAAAGCTTTTACGGCAGCTTCAGCGTCCTTCTTCGTAAGTCCAGTCTGCTCAGCGATTGCTGCTACCAGTTCGGATTTGTTCATAAAAGTATTCCTCCTCTTACTTAAACCATGAAACACAACTCTTGTGTTCATTTTTCATTTATTTCTGAGTCAAAACTCTTTCTCTTTATATATTATTCACAACGTTTTGTCAACAGAAGAATCTTTAGTTTTTGCTTATTTTTCAACCGTTTGTCAGGCTCCGATCAGGGCTTTGAGAGCCTCCCCGAGGGCCTCGTCTTTTTCAATGGCATCGGCGTCTGACGTTCCGCGCACACCATAGTAGAATTTCAGTTTCGGTTCTGTTCCGGACGGACGGATGCAGACCCACGCGCCGTCGGTCAGTTCATAATAAAGAACATTGGATTCGGGCAGACCGGTCGGTGTTTCCTCTCCGGTCACAAGATCTTTGATCACATCGAGCTTATAGTCCCGGGCACGGAGCACTTTATATGCGCCGATCGTCTCCGGAGCCGCGCCGCGCAGGCGTTCCATGATCGCGGCGATCTCCGCCAGTCCTTCTTTGCCTTTCATCTCGATCGAGGTGACGCCGTCACGGTAATATCCGTAGCGTTCATAGAGCTCGATCATCACATCCCACAGGTTCTTTCCCTGCGTTTTGTAGAACGCGGCAGCTTCGCACAGCGCCATCGTCGCCACGACCGCGTCTTTATCTCTTGCGTAAGTACCGATAAGGCATCCGTAGCTCTCCTCGAACCCGAACAGATAATGGCCTTTGCCGGTCTGTTCCATCTCGAGGATCTGCTGGCCGATGTATTTAAAGCCGGTCAGCACTTCGATCTGTTCGACACCGTAGTATTCCGCGACCGCGTCCGTCATGTTGGTCGTCACGATCGTCTTGATGAGCCTTCCGTCCTCCGGAAGACCGAATACGGCCTTGCGCTGTCCGATCTCATAGTCGGCGAGCAGAGAACCGGACATGTTGCCGGTCAGAGTGTGATATTCGCCGTCTTTATCCCGTACGCGGCAGCCGAGACGGTCCGCATCGGGGTCCGTGGCAAGAACGAGATCCGCATCCATTTCCTTCGCGTATTTGAGTCCCAGTGCGAATGCCTCTTCCGATTCCGGATTCGGATAGCTTACGGTCGGGAAATTGCCGTCCGGCTTCTCCTGCTCGGGAACGACAAAGACATTTTCAAAGCCGAGCTCTTTCAGGATCCGCTGTACGGGAAGGTTCCCCGTTCCGTGAAGCGGCGTGTAGACGATCTTGAGATTTTTGCTCTCCGCTGCGATCGCTTCCGGATGAATGACCTGCTTTTTGAGTTCCGCGATATACGGATCGTCCACATCCGCGCCGATCATCTGAAGGAGTCCCTGCGCAAGCGCTTCCTCTTCCGGCATGGTAAGAACGGTATTCCAGTCCGTCACGGCAGCGACTTCCGCCATGATGCCGGTATCGTGCGGCGGCGTGATCTGTGCGCCGTCCTCCCAGTAGACCTTATATCCGTTGTATTCCGCCGGATTGTGACTCGCAGTGATGTTGATGCCGGCGATGCAGCCCAGATAGCGGACGGCGAAGGAAAGGACCGGCGTCGGACGCAGCGATTCGAACAGATAAGCTTTGATGCCGTTGGCAGCCAGTGTCAGTGCCGCTTCTTTGGCAAATTCCGGTGACATGCGGCGGGAGTCGTAAGAGATCGCAACGCCTTTCTCTTTTCCGCCGGCTTTCAGAATATAGTTGGCAAGCCCCTGCGTCGAACGACGGACGACATAAATATTCATCCGGTTCGTGCCTGCTCCGATGACGCCGCGAAGACCTGCCGTGCCGAATTTCAGGTCCATATAGAACCGGTCTTCGATCTCTTTTTCATTTCCTTCGAGCGAGAGCAGTTCCTGATGAGTCGCCTCGTCAAAATAAGGATTGGCAAGCCAAGCTTCATAGGTTTCTCTGTATCCCATAACTTCCTCCGTTCCGCCGCCTTTCACGGCTGTCTCATTAACCTATCATAAAAAACGCACTGGTTTTTCTGATTCCATGTTTTGTGCTGAAGTGCCTTTCCGCGGCACGTCACATCATCTGAAGCGCATACATCATCAGCAGATCATGATCGTTGAGGGAGGGCTCCTCGAGAACTGCCAGCAGCGCCGATTCCAGAATATATCCGATATTCTTTCCCGGCTTCATTCCCGCATCGATGAGATCCTGACCGTTGATCTTAAGATCTGCGACCGTGAGACAGTCCCCGCGGGCGATGATCTCCCGATAGATCTTTTCCGTCCCGCGGATCCGCTCAATGCTTCCGGCGTTATACTCCGGATTCTTTGCCATGGCATCGGCCATCTGCATCTTCAGATAATCCCCGAACAGATCCGGCCCGATCTGGGCGACCGCGCGCCGCACCTCCGCGTCCGAACGTTTCGGCCGAAGGTCGTGATACCGGATCAGTCTGGTCACTTGGCGGATCGTCTCATTGTCAAATTTCAGCCTTCTTAAGATCTCCTCCGCCTTTTCCGCGCCTGCCCCGGCGTGTCCCTTGAAGTGATCCCTGCCGGTGCTGTCTTTGTAATGGACAAGCGGTTTCGCAATATCATGCAGCAGCATCGCAAGGCGAAGGACCGGGTCCGGCTCGATCGCCTGCATGGAATGCACGATATGTTCCCCCACGCTGTAGATGTGAAAAGGCGTATTCTGCTCCGTCTTCATGCAGACATCGAACTCCGGCAGAAAGACTGCCGTAATGCCTGCTTCGTATGCCCGGGTCCACAGTTCCGGATGCGGCGAGCTGATCGTTTTCATCATTTCGTCCCGCACCCGCTCGATACTGATCTTCTTCAGATCAGATGCATGGCTCTTTACGGCTTCCCACGTCCGCTCCTCCACGGAAAACCCCAGCTGGGCGGCAAAGCGGAGCGCCCGCATGACACGCAGGGCGTCTTCCGAAAACCGTTCCGACGGATCCCCGACACAGCGGATCACTCCCATCCGGAGGTCTTTTTCCCCTCCGAAAATGTCGACGATACCCCGGCGGGGATGGTATGCCATGGCATTGATCGTGAAATCCCTTCTCGCCAGGTCCTCTTTCAGAGATTCCGAGAATGTCACCTCTTTCGGATGTCTTCCGTCCTCATAGATGCCGTCGACGCGGTAGGTGGTCACTTCATAGGCGCCGCCCCGCAGAACGACAGTGACCGTTCCGTGCTGTATGCCCGTATCCACGGTATTCCGGAATACCTTCTTGATCTCCTTCGGCCGCGCGGACGTCGTGATATCGAAATCCTTTGGTTCCCTTCCGAGCATGAGGTCGCGGACGCATCCGCCGACCGCGTATGCCTCGAAACCGTTCTCCTCCAGTTTTCGGATGATATAGGACGGATCTTCCGGAAGGGCGGGCTCCCGCTCTCCGGAAAAAGCCGTATCCCGGATCTCTTCCGTCATCAGTATGCTTTTCCCCAATAAACGAGATGCTTTGCTTTCCTGCCGCAGCATACGCACACGGCGCCATCCTTCGGCTCTCCTCCCTTAAACGGAATGCAGCGTGAAGTGCAGGTCGTGTCTTCTTTGATCTTTTCCTCGCAGGCAGGATCCCCGCACCAGTGTGCCTTGATGAATCCCGGCTTTTCGTCGGCAGTCTTTACGAATGTTTTGTAGTCATCTGCCTCGTAGATATGGGCGTCGCGGAACGCTTTTGCCTTTTCGAACAGGTTCTTCTGGATCTCTTCCAGAAGATCCTTTGCAGCATCCGCGATCGTTTCGATCGGCACTGTTGTCTTTTCCCCGGTATCCCTGCGGACAAGAACAGCCTGTCCGGATGCTATGTCGCGCGGCCCGAGTTCGATCCGCATCGGGAAGCCTCTCATTTCCTGCTCCGAGAACTTCCATCCCGGGCTCTTGTCGCTGTCGTCGAGGCGCACGCGGATACCGGCCTTCGCCAGCTCGTCCCGTACCTTCTCCGCCGCTTCCAGGACCCCTTCCTTCTTCATCTGGATCGGGATCACGACGGCCTGCACCGGCGCGACCTTCGGCGGAAGGACAAGTCCGGAATCATCTCCGTGGACCATGATAATGGCGCCGATCATCCGGGTCGTCATGCCCCAGGATGTCTGATGAACATATTTCAGCGTATTATCCCTGTCCGTGAACTGGATCCCGAACGCTTTGGCGAATCCGTCTCCGAAATTGTGGCTGGTTCCGGACTGCAGCGCTTTTCCGTCATGCATAAGCGATTCGATGGTGTAGGTCGCTTCCGCGCCGGCGAATTTTTCCTTGTCGGTCTTCCGGCCGCGCACGACCGGGATCGCAAGAAATTCCTCGCAGAAATCCGCGTAGATATTCAGCATCTGTTTTGTGCGCTCTTCCGCCTCTTCCGCGGTCGCATGGGCGGTGTGCCCTTCCTGCCACAGGAATTCGCGGGAGCGGAGAAACGGTCTCGTCGTCTTTTCCCAGCGCACGACGGAGCACCACTGGTTATAGACCTTCGGAAGATCACGGTAGGACTGGATATCTTTCGCGTAAAGATCACAGAAGAGCGTCTCCGACGTCGGGCGGACGCACATTCTCTCCTGCAGCGGATTCAGTCCTCCCTGCGTGACCCATGCCACTTCCGGGGCGAATCCTTCGACATGGTCCTTCTCTTTCTGCAGAAGGGATTCCGGAATGAACATCGGGAGATAGACGTTCTCGACGCCGGTCTCCTTGAACCGGCGGTCCAGCTCTTTCTGTATATTTTCCCAGATCGCGTAGCCGGCCGGCTTAATGACCATGCATCCTTTTACGGATGTATAGCCGGTCAGTTCCGCTTTTTTGACCACATCGGTGTACCACTGCGCGAAATCCTCGTCTCTTGACGTGATCGCTTCTACGAGTTTTTTGTCGCCTGCCATTAAGATCTTGTCCTCCTTAAATATGAATCGCCGTCCGGACGGCCGTCGGCCTTGGCGCGGACAGCGTTATGATTATAATTCCAGCTCCACCCGGCGGCCGCTGCTGGTGTAATGATAGTAGCGCACCCCTGCCGCGTTGAACATCCTGCGCGACGCGACGGTCGCGGGCTGATCCGCGTACTTGTCCGAATCGTAGATCACCGTACGGATCCCCGCCTGAATGATCGCTTTGGCGCATTCATTGCAGGGAAAGAGCGTCACATAGATCTTGGCGCCTTCGAGAGAGCCTCCTCTGTAGTTGAGGATCGCGTTGAGCTCGCTGTGCGCCGCATAAAAGTATTTTGTCTTCAGGGGATCATCGCCTTCTCTCGCCCACGGAAAATCGTCGTCCGAGCACCCGGTCGGGAATCCGTTGTATCCCATGGAAAGGATCTTGTTGTCCTCACTGACGATACATGCGCCGACCTGTGTATTCGGGTCTTTGGAGCGCATCGCCGACATCTTGGCAACACCCATGAAATACTCGTCCCATGTCAGGTAATCCTGCCTTTTCTCATTCATAACGTTCCTCCCGGGCAAACGGCCCCTCCGCACGGACAACGGTGTGGCCGGCCGCTTTCAGAAGCCTGTTCATGATCGCCTGTCCGAGCCTCGGCGTTTCAAACGCCTCCGAATAGATGATATCAATGTTATTTTCGTCAAAGATCCGCAGCTGTCCGAACAGGTGCTTTGCGATGCTCTCTTCTTTTTCAAGGGAACCGACGGGGCTCACCATCACAGATGAGTTCGCCGCGTTCTCATAAAATGCGGCTGTCTCATCGCTGCAAAGAACGGCCGTCCGTTTTCCCTGCGCCGCTGCTTTTCCCACCAGAGTGCGGATCATCTCCGTGACGGGTCCTCTTTCGCCTTCCACCACGATCAGCGGCGCTTTCGGGGCGTAGTGCCGGTACCTCATTCCCGGCGCCTTCGGGCGCACGTTCTGATCTTCCGAGAGGATGCCCGGATCGACTTTTACCTCCCCGAGCACTTCCGAGAGCATTTCATAATTGATAAAGCCCGGCCGGAGAATGACAGGGATCTCTTCCGTAAAGTCGACGATCGTCGACTCGAGACCGATTGCTGAGGATCCCCCGTCAATGATCATTTCGATCCGCCCGTCCAGATCCTGCTTTACGTGACGCGCACTCGTGGGACTCGGTCTTCCTGACGCATTCGCGCTCGGTGCCGCGACAAAACCGCCGGCTGCCCGGATCAAAGCCCTGGCTGTCGGGTGGGAAGGAAAACGCACTGCCACGGTCGGCAGTCCGCCGGTCGTCTCTGTCGGCACCTCCTCTGTTTTCTGGAAGATCATCGTGACAGGTCCCGGCCAGTACTCGTTCATCAGGAGCTTCGCGTTCCCCGGAACCTCTTCGGCGATTCGTTCCAGATCTTTGAGATCAGCGATATGGACGATCAGGGGATTATCGGAAGGTCTGCCTTTCGCTGCGTAGATCTTTCTGGAAGATTCCGGGTTCAGGGCATCGCCCCCGAGACCGTACACGGTCTCGGTCGGGAAAGCCACAAGCCCTCCGCTCCGAAGGATCCTGCCCGCCTCTTCGATGACCTCTGCGTCAGGGGAACCCGGATCGACCTTTTTTATGATCGTTTTCATATGTCAAAGGGTTTCCGGATCGATCTCATTAAAATCGGCATCGTCGGGATCGTCTTCATCGAAAAATTCCCCATCCCCGTACTGACCGATATCTTCCGGCATCGCATCAAATACAGAGTGCGCATCGGCACACCCCTTCGCAAAACGGCTCTGCGCTTCTTCAAGAAGGTCGATCATCCCCCTGATCTGCACGCGGATATCCGCGAACCTGGTGCGTCCGTCCGCCATTCCCGTCTCCACGGTATCCTGTACGGCTTCGACGCGGCGTTTCGCTTCCGCATCGGCATCATCAAGGATCATCTTCTCCTGGGCTTTCGCTTCATCCAGTACGGTCTGCGCCTGGGAAAGGATCTGCTGTTCTTTTACGTGGGCATCCGCAAGGATCTCGCCCGCGCGGAGGTTGGCTTCCTCAAGGATCTTGTCCGCTTTCAGCTGCGCCTCATAGACGAGTCCGGCGATCTTGTCGTAATGATCGATATAGGTCTTGTATTTTGTCTCGATCTCCTGCTCCAGCTCTTCCTTCTGACGTTCTTTTTTCTCGATCCTCCGGGAGAGATCATCGATCTGTTTATCAGCTTCGCGGCTCTTTGCTTCCAGCCTGCCCAGCTTCTGCTTGTACTCCGCTTCCAGTTCATTGATATACATATTGACTTCTTCCTTGTTGTACCCCCGCAGCTCGATCTCAAAATCACGTTCGTCCATCTTTACCTCCTTGCCCCGGCACGTCTTCCCCCCGCGTGCCTTTATCATGTACAGCAACCGTTAATTGATTTATTAACTATTTTTCAAGCAGATTCCAGATCTCCGGCATCTCCAGCCCGAGTTTCCAGGCTGCGGTGCCCGCGACGCTGTATTTGCTGATCAGTTCTATTTTGGCGCGCAGCGACCGCTCGTTTTCCAGCCAGATCTGTTTCTTGGCACCGCTGGTCACTTCCGCGTATTCCTGCTGCGTTTCCTCATCCCAGACGGTCTTCATGCCGTACTCGGATACTGCTTCCATCGCTTCCCGCATGCCCATGGCCTTGCTGGTCGGCTTGTTGCCCGCCGTGGATTCCCACATGCGCGTATAGAACGGCAGTGCGATGATGATCTTGTTCACCGGTACTTCCGCCATCGTCCCCGTGATCGCCTGCTGCACCCAGGAAATGCTGGAAACGCTTCCCGCCTCGTCGCTTCCCGCGTGATGCTCGTCGTATGCCATCGTAACGATATAATCCGCAGCTTCCGCCTGGGCGGCGCGATTCAGGTAGAGATTATACAGCTGCGGCACATAGCTGTCCACTGACAGCACGATGTTCTCCCGCGCGCACTGCACCTCGAGCTCCCGGATCAGCATAAGATAGGCGCCGGCACTTTCTTCCCTGACATTTTCAAAATCCAGATTGAGGCCGTCCGCACCGCACCCCTTCACGCTCAGGACGAGATTTTCGGCAAGCTGCTGCCGCACTTCGGTTCTCTCAAGCAGCGCTTTCGTATCCTGCGGCGAGGCAAGCGTACCGTCGAAATCATTGGCGACCGCCCAGACTTTCATGCCCAGGGAATGAGCAGTCGTCACGTAATCCGCGCTGGAAAGATCCGTATAGGATCCGTTCACGTCATTCATGAAGAACCAGGTCGGCGCGATGACATTGATGCCGTGCGTGCCCTCAAGCGCTTCCTTGAGCGCGTCATTCGCCCACTGGGAATCCGTCTGGTGAAAGACCATATTGATCGGAAAATCGTATAAGATATCCTTGTAGGAACCGATCCGGCTCTCATGGGCCGGCGGATCTTCTTCCTGACCCAGGTAAATGCTCTCCGTATACCCGATGAACCCGTCCTCGGTCTGAACTCTCATCCAGGGTTCTTCCTCCGACAGGAAATATACCTTTTCTCCCGCCGCAAGGTCTCGGATGATCGGGCTGCGGACATCTGCATTCTGCCGGACCGGAGCGTCCTCAAGCACCGTCCGGACGGGGACGTCAAATGCCGTGCGGATGAACACCTGGGGAGCTTCCGTGACGGGCCCGGCTTCGATATCCGAGCAGTGCGCGAGAAAATCGCAGGACACATACAGGCCGTCTTCCGTATGCAGCGCGCATTCCTCATCTCCGAAAGGCGTCTCGTCCGGACTGATGTTGAGGATCTCGTCCGGCAGCGCCACCGTGAGGATATCCGCCTTCTCGTCATAATACATCCTGTTATTGATATACTTCAGGGCATCCTCATAAAGAATGTAAACGATCCCGTATTCGGTCACCGCCTTGTTCGGAAGGATCTCCCCGGAGATGACGACCGCTTTTTCGTCTGCCTCAGGCATTCCGAAATAGGCAGCGGCATCGAGGTGCTCCGTGGAGGGCGCACCGCTGTCTTTCATAAAAAAGATAAGCCCCGCCGCTGCCGCGGCTATTGTGGCAAACACCACAAGAACAAGCGGAAACGCGCTTTTCTTTTTTTTCTTTGATTTCGATACTTTGCCCATAATAAACAGATTATAACAGTAAATCGGAGGTTCGTCACTATTCGCGGAGCAAATAATTCATAGAAAATGGCCATAAAAAATCCGCTTCGGACTGTGCACTCTGAAACCTTTCCGAAGCGGATCCACTGTTATTCAATACTATGATTATTTCCTGTCAGGGGTTGTTATCTGCTTATCCTCCCTGCTTTTCATCCGCAAGGAGAATCCTGTTGAAATGGACTTTGATCACCTTCCCTTCTTCCGATTCCACGAGGTCTCTCATATAGGTAGCCCCGGGATCTTTTGCCATGGTTTCTGCCAGAAATCTGGGCGAGCACTCCTCGTCGTAAGGATAATAGAGCCTGACGCCTTCGTTTTCGTAGGCGCGCAGTTCTTTCAGATACGCTTTGAATATTCTTCGTGGATTTTCGCCTGTCATTTCTGTTCTTTGCATAAGACGCCGGACATGAAAAATGTAAGAGTTTCCCGAACGGGTGAATATTTTCGGTACGTGGGGATAAATGAATGAATATTCGTGAATTGTGAATATCTTTGATATGAACCGGAACTGTTCCCAAGATGAATCAGATAAGATCTCCGGACATGCCGGAGGAGACACGAACCATTGAAAGATACGAAAGCTTTGTTCGAAGACGGCATTCGCCTGCCTTTTTCCGGCGTCCCCGCTGCTTCTCACCTCCTTCTTTTCTTTACTGAACGGCTCCCGCAAGATCAACATAACCAATTCCGCCGACAAATGCAACACAGCGGGATCAGGTTCCGATGAGAGTATAAAAAATGATGAGAATCATTACATTTCCAATTTACACAAATGCAGTCTTGCCTTATAATCTAGTGCATGAAATTAGAAAAGATCAACGATAATCAAATACGGTGCACTCTCACGCGGGAAGATCTGGCAAGCCGCCACATCAGGCTCAGCGAGCTTGCCTACGGTTCCGATAAAGCCAGGAAGCTTTTTCAGGACATGATGCAGGAAGCCGGTTCGCGCCTTGGTTTTCACGCGGATAATATTCCTCTCATGATCGAGGCGATCCCCGTCTCGGAGGGGAGCATCATGCTGATCATAACCAAGGTGGAGGATCCGGAGGAACTCGATACCCGCTTTGCGAAGTTCTCTCCCGCCAAAAAAACGACAGGCGGCGAGGCGAAACCCGTCGAGGATGCCGATGATATCCTCAATCTGATCCATAAGCTATACGAGATCAAGAAAAAAGCGGCGGAACCTGCGCCGGAAGAACCTTCCGCTGCCGCCGGCAAAGAGCCGGCCGCTCCGCAGCCGGAACGCGCGGATTCTGCCTCACAAAAAGGAGCGGGACTCACAGGTTCCAACGTCGATTTTGTCAGGCTGTACACGTTCCACACTCTGGATACGGTCATTGACGCGGCCTCCGTTCTGGGAGCCATGTACAGAGGATTCAACACGCTTTATAAATCAGAGCCGGAGAACCTCTGTTATCTTGTCGTGCACAAATCCGCCCATACGCCGGAGGAGTTCAACCGGATCTGCAATATTCTCGCGGAATACGGTCAGAGCGACGCGTGTACCCCTGCTGCCGAAGCGCATCTCGCGGAACACGCCGTCATGATGATCGAAGGAAATGCCCTGCAGAAACTCCGGAATCTCACTGCGCCGTAAAACAGCATCCTTATATTTCGTATGGATAAAACAGAAAGAACTGCTCTCCCGCATCGGGAGAGCAGTTCTTTCATCCTGTCTTTTTCACAGGTTTCGCTGTCTCTTAAGCAAGTGCCTC